>JAFGNZ010000087.1 GCA_016926755.1 Myxococcaceae bacterium
CTGGCCAAGGTGACGGACTTCGGGCTGGCCTCGTTCCTGGATGACGCCAACTCGCGCTTCAACCTCACCAGCACCCATGTGTCCATGGGCACGCTGTCGTACATGGCGCCCGAGCAGCGGGTGGACGCCAAGAACGCCGACAAGCGCGCGGACATCTTCTCGCTGGGCGTCATCCTCTACGAGCTGCTCACCGGCGAGGTGCCGCTGGGCACGTTCGATCCGCCCTCCAAGCGCAAGCCGGGCATTGATCCGCAGCTGGACGCCATCATCGCGCGGTGCCTGAAGCCGGATCCCGATGACCGCTACGCCACGGTGGCCGAGCTGATGGCGGATCTGGAGCCGCTGGCCCCCGCCATCAACTCCCAGGCGCCGCAGCCCATCACCCGCTTCCAGCGCCTCAAGCTGGGCCTGCGGCGCGTGGTGCGCGTCGCCGCCCAGGCCGTGGCCGTGGTGGTGGTGGTGGCGGCCCTGGGGGTGCTGGGGGTGGCGTGGCATCGCAACAGGCAGGAGCGCGTGTCGATGATGCCGGGCGCGGCCATCACCGGGGAGCTGGGGGCGGAGGCGGTGCGCACCGTGCCCGGGTGGCTGGAGAAGCTCCCCGCCCACAAGTCCGTGTCCCTGGGGACAGGGACGGGGACGGGGCCGGATCAGCTCTCCTTCCTGGTCGCTGGCCGGGCCATGATCCCCGAGGGCAAGGCGCTGGTGTTCCCGCCCTCCGACGAACAGTCTCGCACCGGCAGGGCCGTGGCGGACGTGGTGGATCTGGAGGGAGACATCGCCACGCTCAAGGCGGACGTGCTCGCCGCGCCCCCTCCGCGCACGTGGCTCACGCGGGTGAAGAAGCTGCTCTTGGGACCGCCGCCGGATCCGCAGGTGGCGCTGCTGCTGGTGGGCTCCACGGGGCGCTACGTGGCCCTCGTCCAGGACGGGGCCGGCGCGCCCCTGGCGCTGGAGTGGGCGCTCGGGGAGCGGCGCGGCACCATGCTGGTGCAGTCCTCGCCGGACGGCCTCACGCACCTGTCCATCCAGGTGAACGCCGAGGGCGTGCTGACGGCCTTCGTGGGCAAGGACAATGAGAAGCGCCCCATCGGCGAGCCGCTCATCATCGGCCGCGACTGGCAGAAGCACTTCGGCGAGGCGCCCCCCCGGCCCGCCGCGGGCTGCATCGAGGGCACCTGCCGCGTGGAGGGCTTCAGCTATGTCGTCAAGCGGGCCCCTCCCGCAGCGCCCCCCGCCGTGGCGGAGGTGGCTCGCCCCCAGCCCGCTCCCCCCAAGCAGGTGGCCAGGCCCCCTTCCCCACCCCCCAAGAAGTCCCAGCCCAAGGCGCCGCCTCCCAAGGGAGGCAAGAGGCCGAGGTAGCAAGTCCCCGCCGGTGGACACCGGGTGCATGCAGATGTAGCCCTGTCCCTGGGTTTGCATTATCCCTTCGGGCCCTATGCGCACCTCCCGCGGCTTGCTCGCGCTGCTCGCCCTCGTCCTCAGCCTGACCGGTTGTCCCCACCGTCCTCCCTCGGCCACGGCTGTCCTGGAGGACGCCGCCGAGCGAGCCCAGAAGGGCAGCGGCGAGGCCCGGACCCTCGCGCTCGCGGGGTTCCACACGTACCTCCTGCAGGGAGACGCGGCCGCCGCACAGGCCCGCTTCGACGCCGCGATCGCCAAGGATCCAGGTGAGCCGTACGCCCTCATGGGCCAGCACCTGCTCGCCCGTCGCGTGGCGGCGCCGGACCGGGCCCTCACCGCGGCGCTGGAGCTGGCCCTCCGCGCGCCAACCCACCCGCTGTCCGTGCCCGCGGCGCGCTACATCCTCGACCAGGTGGGCACCTCGCCCGAGCTGGACGAGCGGATCCTCCAAGGCTCGCGCAAGGCGCTGGAGGCGGGCGCGACGGGAGAGGCCGCGCACCTCCTGCGCGGCTGCCAGATGGCCGTCTACCTCGTGCGCGGCGATGCACAGGCCACGGCGACGGCAGTGCAGGCGGTGGGGTCCGCCAGCGTGGCGACCCTGCTGGGCCCCTTCTCGCCCTACCATGTGCTGGCCTTCGACGAGCCCACCCCGCCGGAGCAGGATGGCTCGCTCGTGGGGCCCTTCACCGGCCCCTACGGGCCGATCGCGCCGCGCCCCCTGCAGGCGCCGGATGGCCGCCACCGGCTGGAGGGCGAGCCGGCCGAGAGCGACGTGTACCTGCTGGCCTTCGACGCGGAGGTGCCCGAGGCCGGCCTCTACCTGGCGCGCTCCGTCAGCTCCTCCTCCTTCAAGGTGCTGATGGACGGGGCGCTGCTCTTCGAGCGCCGCGCCTTCGCCCGTCCCGAGCCCACCGTCACCGGCCGCGCCGTGCAGCTGAGCCCCGGCCGGCACCGCTTCGTGGTGAAGCTCACCAAGGAGAACGCCCTGGGCACCCTCTCCTTCTCCCTGCCGCGCGCCGACGGCCGCGCGTCCGACGTGCGCTTCACCCCCGCCACGGGGCCCGCGCCTTCCTGGAACGCGGCGCCGCCCCCGGCCGTGCAGCTCCCGCTCTTCTATCCCGGCGCGGCGCAGCTCGCGGCCGCGCTCGAGGAGGAGGCGGGTGGGCTGCTGGCCAGCTTCCTGGCGGCGCGGGACGGGCTGGGGCGGGATCACGACGGCAGCCGGCGGCTGCTGGCCCAGGTGGAGGAGGCGGTGACGACGCCGGCGCTGCTCCTGCTGCGCGCGGAGCTGGCCACGCAGGATCGGACCGTGCCCACCAAGGTGGCGCGCGGGCGGGCCACGAGAGATCTCGAGGCGGCCCTGGCGAAGGATCCGCGCGACGTGTCCGCGCTGCTGCTGCGCGCGGAGCTGTCCCTCAGCGACGACCAGCCCGCCGCCGCGCAGGAGGCGCTCAAGAGCGCCCAGGAGATCACCGGCCCCTCCAGCTACCCCGTCCACCTGCTGCAGGCCCGCGCGGCGATTGCGCTCGATGTGGACGCGCAGGCCGAGGAGGCCCTCGCCGCGGCGCTGGCGGCCCAGCCCCAGCTGTGCGAGGCGCTGGCGCTGCGCTACAGCCTGGCCCGCCGCCGGGATGCCGTGGCGCTCATGGATCAGCTCATCTCCGAGCTCAACGGCTGCCACGGCTCGCAGACGCGCGCCGCGGAGCACGCGCGCCAGCGGGGGGACACGGCCACCGCGGCGAAGCTCTACGCGGAGGTGCTCGCGAGAGATCCGGGCAACGTGAGCGTCGGCGCCACGCTGGCCAACCTCTACGTGTCGCTGCGCCGCCATGACGAGGCCGAGGCCACGCTGCGCGAGCTGATCCGCCTGTGGCCTCGCGGCGCCTTCTTCTACAAGCGGCTGGCGGACGTGAAGGAGTACGCGGGGGCCCCGGCGGAGGCGCTGGCCCTGCGGGAGCAGGCGCTGGCGCTGGACGGGAGCGATCTGTCCCTGCGCCGGGCCGTGGAGCGCGCGAAGACGGGCAAGGAGCCGCTGCAGGACTACGCCATCGACGGCAAGGCGGCGCTGGCGGCCTACCAGGAGGCGCGCGGGGAGGAGAGCAGCTCCGCCGCGTACGTGCTGGACGCGGCCGCCGTGCAGGCCTTCCCCAACGGGACGGTGGTCAACCGCATCCACACCCTCCAGAAGGCGCTGGAGCAGGGCGGCATCGAGGACATCGCCGAGGTGAACCTCCCGGCCGGCGCCCAGGTGCTGGCCCTGCGCACCATCAAGGCGGACGGCACGGTGCTGGAGCCGGAGAACATCGAGGGCAAGGACAACATCAGCCTGCCGGGCGTCAACGTGGGAGACTACGTGGAGGTGGAGTACCTGCTCACGGAGCAGGGGCGCGGGCCCGCGCAGCCGGGCTTCGTCGCGTCCCCCTTCTACTTCCAGGTGGCCAACATGCCGAACAACCACGCCACCTACACGGTGGTGGCCCCCAAGGGCACCGGCATGCGCGTGGACGCGCATGGGATGAAGGTCGCGCCGCCGGAGACGAAGGGAGCGGTGGAGATCTTCACCCACGAGGCCCGGCGGGTGCCGCCCTTCATCCCCGAGCCGGAGTCCCCCTGGTCCACGAACGAGTTCCTGCCCTTCGTGATCGTGGGCGCGGGGACGACGGGCAACGAGCGCCTGGTGTCGGTGTACGCGGACACCTTCCTCGACCGGAGCCGTGCGGGCGCGGAGGTGGAGGCCTTCGCCCGAAAGGTGGTGGGGGAGCGGGTGGGGCTGGAGGCGGTGAAGGCGCTGCACGCGGCGGTGATGCAGCGCATCCCGGGGCGGGAGCTGAGCATGGCGAACTCGGCCAGCGCCACGCTGGCCCAGGACCGCGGCAGCCGGCTGATGCTGCTCAAGGCCTCGCTGGAGGTGCTGGGCATCCCCGCGCGGATCGCCGTGGTGCACACCTTCACCGTGGATCAGACGCCGTACCTCTTCCCCAACGAGGCGCTGCTGCCCTACTCGTGCCTGCGGGTGGAGGTGCCGGGCGAGGAGCCGGTGTGGGTGGACACCACCGTGCGCTTCGCCCCCTTTGGCGAGCTGCCCGAGAACGCCCGGGGCGAGCGCGACGCGTTCGTGCTGCCCGAGCCCGGCCGGCCCGTGTTGAAGCTGAAGACGCCGCCGCTGGTGGAGAAGTCCGACAAGCAGGTGCAGCTCTGGCTGGAGGTGACGCCGGACGGGAAGCTGCAGGGCCGCGGCGAGGAGGTGTACACGGGCTTCAAGGGCGCGCAGCTCGCGGACGCCTTCGACGCCCTCTCGGCGGAGAGCCGCAAGCAGGCGCTCCAGGGCGCGGTGACGCGCTACTTCGGCGGCGCGGAGCTGACCTCCGTGAAGCTGGAGCACGCCGAGGAGGTGGGGGCACCCTTCATCCTGCGCTACGAGTTCAACGTCCCGCGCTTCGCCCGCCTGGAGGGGGACAAGCGGATGGTGATGGGCCCCGTCACGTTCCCGACCATGCTCGGCCGGCGCTATGTGCAGCTCAGCTCACGCGACACGCCGCTGTTCCTGGACGAGTCCGAGGCGAGCAACACGCAGGTGACCGTCACCCTGCCGGAGGGCCTGCGGCTGCAGGACGCGCAGGCCTCCCTGAAGGTCAACAGCCGCTTCGGCCGCTACGTGCGCTCGGAGAAGCAGGAGGGCCGGGTGCTCACCATCATCGAGGGCCTGCGGCTGCCTCGCGCCCGCGTCTCCCCGCGGGACTACGACGCGTTCGCCCAGTTCGCCGCGGACGTGGATCTGATCCAGACGCGGGATCTCGTCCTCGCCCCTTGAGACCGCCCTCATCCGCGCCCTCATCCACCCCGCAGATCGCAAGGGCGTCCGGGAGGGCGTCGGACCCTCGCCTGCCCGCCCCCCCATGATTCTCTCGGTCGGGCACCGTACACAGTGTTTGTAACGGTGCTCCCGCGTGGGCGGAGCGGTCAATCAGGAGGGCCGATGGGAAAGAAGCTGAAGGGGCTTCGGGTGGCCGTGCTGGCGGCGGATGGCTTCGAGCAGGTGGAGCTGACGCGGCCGGTGAAGAAGCTGAAGCGCGAGGGCGCCGAGGTGGAGCTCCTCTCGCTCCGGCCGGGCTCCATCCGGGGGATGAACCTCCTGGCGCCAGGCAAGAAGGTCAGCGTGGACGCGACGCTGCGCGAGGCGAAGGCAGCCGACTTCGACGCGCTGCTCCTCCCGGGGGGCTTCATCAACCCGGACCTCCTGCGGCAAAGTGAGCTGGCGCTGGAGTTCGTCCGCGACTTCGAGCGCCTCGGGCGGCCCATCGCCGTCATCTGCCATGGCCCCTGGCTGCTCGCCTCGGCGGACCTGGTGCGCGGACGGCGCCTCACCTCCTGGCCAGGCATCCGCGATGACATCCACAACGCGGGCGGCATCTGGGAGGATGCCCCGGTCGTCCGAGACGGCCCCTGGGTCTCCAGCCGGGGCCCGCAGGATCTGCTGGAGTTCATGCCCGCCATGGTCTCACTCTTCGCCGAGCACCTGCCGCAGCCGCAGGCTCGGGCGCGCCCGAAAGAGCCCGCACGAGGCTGGGGCCGCTGGCTCGCCGGGGGGCTGGCGGTCGCTGCGCTCGGCTACGGGCTCCGGGGGCGCAAGCTGCTGGGCGCGTGATGCGCGGCTCCAGCGGCTGCATGTCGGTCCGGAAGCACATGGGTAGATTCATACCCAGGATCGTTTGGGCCGCGAGTGGTCGACCGAGCCTGCGAAGGGTCAGGAAGGTAGGGCTCCTGACCTCCCGGATACGTCCCAACGCGGGCTTTGAAGATTCCGTCTACTTCTGAACACAATCGAGCATCGCAGGTCAGTCGCGAGCCTCGAGCCCGCGAGCACAGCCGGGGATATGGCCAGCACGAGTCCATCCCAGACCAGTCAGTCCGCGCCCGCGGCGCAGGCCATGGCCGTGCCCGGAGAGCAGCCCCTTGCGCAGTGGGGCTGGCTGCTGGCGCGCCTGGACGCGTTCCTCTCGGAGCCCCTGCGCAGGGCCCCACCCTCGGAGCTCGCGCGCTGCCGGCTCATGACCGGCGCGAGCTTGTTCCTGCTCTTCGGCAGCGTCCTCTACCTGCTGAGCGGACCCACCCCGCCCACCCGGCTGTGTACGCTCGTCTCCGCCCTGGGCTACCTGGGCACGCTGCTCCTGCTGCGCAACTCCTCTTCCCCCACCGCACCCGCATGGATGTTGTGCGGGGTGCTGACCCAGGCCCTCGTGGTCTCTGTCTTCGTGAATGAGGCTACCCTCTCTGGCGCTCATGCCTCCGTCATGCTGCTCCCCGCGCTCGGCGTGTACCTGATGGGGCTGCGCTCGGGGCTGATCCTGACCACCGTCCTCATCGTCTCCCTGGGGCTCCTCCATCCGCTCCACCACACCTCCTCCCACCCAGGCCCCGTCCTCATCTCCGAAGAGCGGTTCTGGGCGCTGCACGTCACCGCGGCCTTCTCCTTCGTGGGCGCCTGGGGGCTGAGCACGCTGCACAGCACCGCGCGGAGTGCGGCGGAGGCCTCGCTGGAGCGGACGCTGCGACAGCTCCGGGGGAGTGAGAGCAGGCTCAGCAGCCTCTTCGAGGGCACCGGGGATGCGATCTGCTCGCTCGATCTGCAGGGGCACTTGATCGCCGCCAACTCCGCCATGCGGCGCTCCTTCCTCGAGCGCTACGGCCAGGAGCCGCGCGTGGGACAGAACCTCCTGGCCTCCGCGCCACCCGAGCGCCAGGAGCTCTGGCGGCAGCGCTTCGCCCAGGTCTCCAGCACCCAGCCCCTGCGCTTCGAGGAGGAGTACGTGTCCGAGGGAAGGCGCCTCATGGTGGAGGCCCGCCTCAGTTCGATCTCCGGCGAGGATGGGCAGATCACGGGGGTGACGCTCTCCTTCCGGGACATCACGGACCACAAGGAGACCGAGGCCCGGCTGGACGATCTGCACCACACCCTGGAGAACGTCTCCCGCCAGGCGGGCATGGCCGAGCTCGCCACCGGCGTGCTCCACAACGTGGGCAACACCCTCAACAGCGTCAACGTCTCCACTCAGCTCCTGGGGGAGCTGCTCCGCCACTCCCGCGTGACCCGCCTGGCCAAGGCCACGCGCCTCCTGCACGAGCGCTCCGCCGAGCTCGGCACCTTCCTCACCATCGATCCCCAGGGCCAGAAGCTCGCGGCCTACCTGTTCGCCCTCTCCGAGCACCTCGTGGAGGAGCACGCGGTCATGAGCAAGGAGGTGCTCGCCCTCGGCGAGAGCGTCGACCACATCAAGTCCGTCATCGGCATGCAGCAGCAGCACGCGCGTACCGCGGGCGCCACGGAGCAGCTCCAGGTGCCCCAGCTCATCGACGAGGCGCTGCGCCTGCACGCCTTCTCGCTCGAGCGCATGAGCATCCACATCGAGCGCGACTACGCCCACGTCCCGCCCATCCTCGCCGACAGGCACCGGCTGCTGCAGATCCTCATCAACCTGCTGAGCAACGCCCGCCACGCGCTGATGGAGAGCGAGCAGCAGGACAAGCGGCTGATCATCCGCGCCCTCCCGTCCGCCGACGGCCAGCGGCTGCGCATCGAGGTGGCCGATAATGGCCACGGCATCGCTCCAGAGCACCTCCCCCGCATGTTCACCCAGGGCTTCACCACTCGGAAGACGGGCCACGGCTTCGGCCTGCACATCAGCGCACTGGCCGCCAGCGAGATGCGGGGGAGGCTCTCCTGCACTAGCCCTGGCCCTGGCCAAGGCGCTACCTTTATCCTCGATTTGCCACTGGTGGGCGAGGAGGCCTCCTCGTGAGCACACCTGCTTCTCCCAACCGCCGAATCCTCGTCGTCGACGACAACAGGACCATCCACCAGGACTTCCGGAAGATCCTCTGCCCTCCCGTGGCCAACGACTCCCTGGACGCGATGGAGGCGGATCTCTTCGGGCACAGCGAGTCTCCCACCCAGCTGCCCGGCTTCGAGGTGGACTCGGCCTTCCAGGGGGAGGAGGCCCTCCACATGTCCCGCGCCGCGCGCCAGGCGGGCAGGCCCTATGCCGTCGCCTTCGTCGACATCCGCATGCCCCCGGGCATCGACGGCGTGGAGACCACCTCTCGGCTCTGGAAGGATGATCCCGACCTCCAGGTCGTCATCTGCTCCGCCTACGCGGACTACTCCTGGGAGGAGATGATGCAGCGGCTGGGCCTGAGCCAGCGCCTGCTCATCCTGCGCAAGCCCTTCGACGGCATCGAGGTGCGCCAGCTCGCCTATGCCCTCACCGAGAAGTGGGAGCTGCTGCGCAGCAGCCGCCTGCACATGGAGGATCTGACGCGGGCCGTCGAGGAGCGCACCCGCCAGCTCACCGACGCCAACGCGCGCCTGGTCCACTCCCAGCGCCTGCAGGGCCTCGGCCGCCTGTCGGCGGGCCTGGCCCATGAGATCAACAACCCCCTGAGCTTCATCCTGGCCAACCTGGGCTTCATGCGCACCGAGCTGGCGGGGGAGAACCTCGGCGCCAAGACCCTGCAGGATCTACGCGAGGCGACCGCCGAGTCCATCGACGGCGCCGAGCGCATCCGCCGCATCATCCAGAACATCAAGCTCTTCTCCCGGCTGGATGAGCAGCCGCGCACGCGCGTGGATGTGCACGAGGCGGTCGAGCACGCGCTGGGCGAGGTGCGCCACCTGCTCGGGCCGAACGTGGAGGTGATCCGGGACTTCCAGAACGTGCCCGCCGTCCACGCCAGCGAGACCGGGCTGCAGCAGGTCTTCTTCGGCCTGCTGGCCAACGCCGCGCAGGCGCTCCAGGAGAGCTCCCAACCCAGGCTTCGCATCGCCACGTGTCTGCAGGAGGATGGGCGCGTCGCCGTCGAGGTGCAGGACAACGGCAAGGGCATTGAGCCCAAGGATGTGGGCCGCATCTTCGAGCCCTTCTTCACCACCAAGCCCATGGGCTCCAGCACGGGCCTGGGCCTGAGTGTCTGCTACGGCATCATCCTGGGCCTGGGCGGCGAGATCACCGTCGACAGCACCCCGGGGCAGGGCGCCACCTTCCGCGTCCTGCTGCCGCAGGCGCCCACCGAGCTGACGTCCGTGCCCGCGCGCGCCACGTGAGCGCCTACATCCACCCGAGCTCCAGCCGGGCCACGTCCGACATACGGCTCTGATCCCAGGGAGGATCCCAGACCACCTCCACGTGGGCCTCCTTCACGCCCGGGACGCCCTGCACCTTGCGCCGCACGTCCTCCTGGAGCACCGGGCCCATGCCACAGCCAGGCGCCGTCACCGTCATCTGGATGTCCACCCGGTGGCCGCCCTCGGGCAGCGGGGTGGCCTGGCACTGGTACACCAGCCCCAGCTCCACGATGTTCACGGGGATCTCCGGATCGTACACGGTGCGCAGCTGCTCCCAGACGCGCGCCTCGTCGAAGGCGCCATCCGCCGGCGGCGCCTCCGGGGGAGCCTTCGGCTTCTCGACGTACTCCTCGCCCAGCACGGCCGCGTCCTCGGCGTCGATGCGCAGCAGCTGACCGTTGGACACCGCCTGCACGGTGACGTTGCCGCCCAGCGTCTGCATCACGCGCAGCTCCGTCCCGGCCGGGAGCATCACCCGGTCCCCGCTGGGGATCAGCGTCGCCTCGCACTCGCGCTCGAGTACCACCAGCCCTCTCATACCCGCTCCCTACTCCGTGGAGATCGGCTCCGCCTCACCGCGGAGCGCCGCGCGCAGCGTGTGCCACGCGAGGCTCGCGCACTTCACGCGCGCCGGGAACTCGCTCACTCCGGACAGGACGGCCAGCTTGCCCAGCGCCTCGGTGTCCACCTCGGCCGGCCCCTCCGTCACCAGCTTGTGCACCTGCTCGAAGAGCGCCTCGGCCTCCTGGCGCGTCCGGTCCTTCACCGCCCCCGTCATCAGCGAGGCGGAGGCGCGCGAGATGGCGCACCCCTGTCCCTGGAAGCCGATGTCGCGGATGACGTCCCCCTCCACCTTGATCGTCACGGAGAGCTGGTCGCCGCACAGGGGGTTGTGGCCCTGGGCGCGGTGGTTGGCCCCCTCCACCTCGCGGAAGTTGCGCGGGCGCTTGCCGTGATCCAGCACCACCTCTTGATAGAGATCGCTCAGCTCCGAGCTCATGCGAACACCTCCCGCACCTTGTGGAGCCCGCGCACGAGCGCGTCCACGTCCTCCCGCGTGTTGTAGAGCGCCAGCGAGGCCCGCACGGTGGCCGCCACGCCGAAGCACTGCATCAGCGGCTGAGCGCAGTGGTGGCCCGTGCGGACGGCCACGCCCTCGCGGTCCAGGACGGTGCCAATGTCATGCGGGTGGATGTCCTCCATCACGAAGGACACCACGCCCGAGCGCTCGCGCGCCTGTCCCAGGAGCCGCACGCCTGGCACCTGGCCCACCGCCTCCTCCGCGTAGGCCAGCAGCTCGCGATCGTGCGCGGCGATGGCCTCCATGCCCACGCGCTCCAGGTAGTCGATGGCCGCGGCGAGCCCCACCGCGCCCGCCACGTCCGGCGTGCCCGCCTCGAAGCGGTACGGCACCCGGTTGTAGACGGTCTTCTCCTTGGTGACGGAGAGGATCATGTCCCCGCCGCCCTGGTACGGCGGCATGGCCTCCAGGCGCTCCTTCTTCCCGTAGAGGACGCCGATGCCCATGGGGCCGAAGAGCTTGTGCCCGGAGAAGGCGTAGAAGTCGCAGTCCAGCTCCACCACGTCCACGGGGAAGTGCGTCACCGCCTGCGCTCCGTCCACCAGCACGGGGATGCCCCTGGCGCGCGCGCGGCGGATCAGCTCCTTCACCGGCACCACCGTGCCCAGCGCGTTGGAGACGTGCGTCACCGCCAGGAGGCGGGTGCGCGGGGTGAGGAGCTCGTCCAGCCTGTCCAGCGCCAGGTCCCCCTTCTTGTCCACCGGGATGTACCGGAGCCTGGCGCCCTGCTGCTCGCACAGCATCTGCCAGGGGACGATGTTGGCGTGGTGCTCCAGCTCAGTGATGAGCACCTCGTCCCCGGGGCCCACGTTCTTGCGGCCGAAGCTCTGCGCCACCAGGTTGATGGCCTCGGTGGTGCCGCGCACGAAGACGATCTCCTTGTCGTCCTTCGCGTGGAGGAACCGGGCCACCCGCTCGCGGGCGCTCTCGAAGGCGGCGGTGGCCCGCTCCGAGAGGGTGTGCACGCCGCGGTGCACGTTGGCGTTGTCGTGCGTGTAGAAGTGCGAGATGGCGTCGATGACCGCCCGCGGCTTCTGCGCGGACGCGGCGCTGTCCAGGTACACCAGCGGCCGGCCCCGCACCTCCTGGTGGAGGATGGGGAAGTCCGTGCGCACCCGCGCCACGTCGAGTCCAGGCCTGCTCATGCCCCCACCTCCCGCCGGGCCCCGCCCGGCAACCGCCCCGCCAGGAGCTGCTCCACCCGCGCCCGCAGCGGCTCCAGCTTCACCGCGCCCACCACCTCGCTGGCGAAGGCGTAGGTGAGCAGCCGCTCCGCTTCTGCTCGGGGAATGCCGCGCGCGCGGAGGTAGAAGAGGGCCTGCTCGTCCAGCCGCCCCACCGCCGCGCCGTGCGCGCACTTCACGTCATCCGCGAGGATCTCCAGCTGCGGGCGCGTGTCCACCAGCGCCTCCTCCGAGAGCAGGAGGTTCCGGTTGGTCTGGCTCGCGTCCGTGCGCTGCGCGTCCTGGCGCACCAGCACGCGCCCGTGGAAGGTGCCGCGCGCGCGGTCATCCAGCACGCCCTTGTACAGCTCGCGGCTGGTGCAGCGCGGCACCGCGTGGTCCAGATCCGTCCGGTTGTCCAGGTGCTGGGTGCCATGCCCCACGTAGAGCCCGTTGAGCACGCACTCGCCGCCCTCGCCGGCGAACACCGAGTACACCTCGTTGCGCGCCAGGGCCCCGCCCAGCGCGAAGGCGTGCGAGGTCAGGCTGCTGTCCCGCGAAAGCCGGGCATGGAGGCTCGCGAGGTGGAAGGCCGCATCCGGCTCCGCCTGGAGCTTGTAGTGGTGGAGCCGCGCGTTGTCCCCGAGCACCACCTCCGTCACCGCGTTGGTGAACGAGGCGCCACCCTCCACGCCCGCATACAGCTCCACCAGCGCCGCCTCGCTGTTCTCCCCCGCCACCACCACGATGCGCGGGCTGGCGAGCACCGGCGCCGCGCCGGCGCCGGAGGCCAGGAAGAAGAGCTGCACGGGGCTGGGGGCCACGGCGCCGGGGCGCACCTGCACGAAGGCTCCCTCCTCCAGCAGCGCCGCGTTGAGCGCGGTGAAGGGGTGCGCCTCCGCCCGTGCCCTCCGGCCCAGCACGGCCTCCAGCGCCTCCGCGTCCTCGCGCACGGCCACGCGCAGCGACTTCACCGTCACGCCCTCGTACAGCCCCTCCAGCGAGGACAGTTCGGGCGAGTGCCGGCCATCCACGAAGACGAGCCGCGGCCCGGGCAGGGCGAGCTGCTCCACCCGCGCCTTCAGGTCCACGCTCCGGCCGGCGCCCACGGGGGCAAACCCGCGCGAGACGATGGGCGCCACGTCCGTGTACTTCCAGTCCTCGTGCCGGGGGGTGGGGAAGCCCTGGCGCGAGAGCTGCGCGAGGCCCTCCTCTCGGAGCGCCCGCAGCCACAGGGGCGCGGTCTCCGCCTGCTCGGCCTGGAAGCGCTGGGCCACGTCCAGGTAGTGCTGGAGCCCCGCGCTCACGTCCGCGCCTCCCGCCCCGCCGCCGGGCCCAGCTTCTCCACCCACGCGTAGCCCTTCTTCTCCAGCTCCAGCGCCAGCTCCTTGCCGCCGGACATGACGATGCGGCCGCCCGCCATCACGTGCACCTTGTCCGGGACGATGTAGTCCAGCAGCCGCTGGTAGTGGGTGATGACGAGCATCCCCCGCTCCTTCGAGCGCAGCGCGTTGACGCCGCCCGCGACGATGCGCAGCGCGTCGATGTCGAGCCCCGAGTCCGTCTCGTCGAGGATGGCCAGGCGCGGCTGGAGCACCGCCATCTGGAACACCTCGTTGCGCTTCTTCTCGCCGCCGGAGAAGCCCTCGTTCACCGAGCGGTTGAGGAAGCCCTGATCCATCTGCACCAGCTTCATCCGCTCCTTGGCCAGCGAGAGGAAGTCCATGGCGTCCAGCTCCTCCAGCCCACGGGAGCGGCGCTGCGCGTTGAGCGCCGTGCGCAGGAAGTGGAGGTTGCCCACGCCCGGGATCTCCACCGGGTACTGGAACGCGAGGAACACGCCGGCCACGGCGCGCTGCTCGGGCGTGAGGGCCAGCAGATCCTTCCCCTCGAAGAGCACCTCGCCCTGGGTGACTTTGTACGTCTCGCGGCCCGCGAGCACCTGGGAGAGCGTGCTCTTGCCCGAGCCGTTCGGGCCCATGATGGCGTGGACCTCGCCGGGCTTCAGCTCCAGGTTGATCCCCTTGAGGATCTCCTTGTCCCCGATGCGCGCGTGCAGATTCCGAACACTCAGCAGCATGACCTACCCCACGCTCCCTTCCAGGCTCACTCCGAGCAGCTTCTGTGCTTCCACCGCGAACTCCATGGGCAGCTCCTTGAACACCTGGCGGCAGAACCCGTTGACGATCATGGACACCGCGTCCTCTCGCGAGATGCCGCGCTGCTGGCAGTAGAAGAGCTGGTCCTCGCCGATCTTCGACGTGGAGGCCTCGTGCTCCACCTGCGCGGAGGCGTTCTTCACCTCGATATAGGGCAGCGTGTGGGCGCCGCACTTGCTGCCCAAGAGCAGCGAGTCGCACTGGGTGTAGTTGCGCGCGCCCTCGGCGCTCTTGAGCACCTTCACCAGCCCCCGGTAGGTGTTCTGCCCGTGGCCGGCGGAGATGCCCTTGGAGACGATGGTGCTCCGGGAGTTGCGCCCCAGGTGCACCATCTTCGTCCCGGTGTCCGCCTGCTGGCGGTGGTTGGTGAGCGCCACCGAGTAGAACTCGCCCACCGAGTCGTCCCCCTTGAGGATGACGCTGGGGTACTTCCAGGTGATGGCCGAGCCCGTCTCCACCTGCGTCCAGGAGATCTTCGCGCGGTGGTGGGCGATGCCGCGCTTGGTGACGAAGTTGTAGATGCCGCCGCGCCCCTCCGCGTCTCCGGGGTACCAGTTCTGCACCGTGGAGTACTTGATGGTGGCCCCGTCCAGCGCCACCAGCTCCACCACGGCGGCGTGCAGCTGGTTGGTGTCGCGCATGGGCGCGGTGCAGCCCTCCAGGTAGCTGACGTGGCTGCCCTCGTCCGCGACGATGAGGGTGCGCTCGAACTGGCCCGTCTCCGCCGCGTTGATGCGAAAGTAGGTGGACAGCTCCATGGGGCAGCGCACGCCCTTGGGCACGTAGCAGAACGAGCCGTCACTGAAGACGGCCGAGTTGAGCGCCGCGAAGAAGTTGTCCGAGTACGGCACCACCGAGCCCAGGTACCTCTTGATGAGCTCGGGGTGCTCGCGCACGGCCTCGGAGAACGAGCAGAAGATGACGCCCGCCTTGGCCAGCTTGTCCTTGAAGGTGGTGGCCACGGACACCGAGTCGAACACGGCGTCCACCGCCACGTTCTGCAGCCGCTTCTGCTCCTCCAGGGGGATGCCGAGCTTCTCGTAGGTGCGGAGGATCTCCGGATCCACCTCGTCCAGGCTGTCCAGCCGGGGCTTCTGCTTGGGCGCCGAGTAGTAGCGGATGGCCTGGTAGTCGATCGGGTTGTAGCGGACGCTCTGCCAGCGCGGCTCGCGCAGGGTGAGCCAGTGGCGGTAGGCCTTGAGGCGCCACTCGAGGAGGAACTCCGGCTCGCCCTTCTTCTCGGAGATGAGGCGGATGACGTCCTCGTTCAGCCCGGGCGGCAGCGTGTCCGCCTCCACGGCGGTGACGAAGCCCGCCTGGTACTGGCGGCGGGTCAGCTCCTGAATCGTCTCGGTGCTCATGACGAAAGTCCTCCCGGCGCCGGGCGCGCGGGCACGTTCAGCCCCACCAGCCGCTCGACGCGCGGCGCGGGGGCGCACAGGTCCGCCAGCGTCAGCCGGCCGAGCGCGTCCTGGACGGCCTGGTTGATGACCTGCCAGTGGCCCCGCAGGCGGCACACGGCCTCCAGCTCGCAGGAGGCCTCGGGCCCGGTGTGCTGCACGCACTCGGTGAGGGCCACGGGCCCCTCCAGCGCGCTGATGATCTGCGTGAGCGGGATGGCCGCCGCGGGCCGCGCCAGGCCGTAGCCGCCCATGGCGCCGCGGTGCGACACGAGCACGCCCGCGGCCTGCAGCCCCTTGAGCACCTTGCTCACCGAGGGCAGGGGCACCCGGGTGGCCTCCGCCAGCTCCCGCGCCGTGCGCGTGGTGCCCTCCTCCCGCGCCAGCTCGGTCAGCAGCACGAGGCCATAGTCGGTCATCTTGCTCATCCGGAACATCCGGTTGCTCTCCTATGCGCCGGGGCGCTCCCCAAGCTCACGGCGTCTCTCTACTTAAATGGTACCTAAACGGTCCACATTAAAATCCGAGGGGTGACGGTCGCCCGTCCGGGCCGCTTGCGAGAGGCTTGGAGGTTGAAGCCGCTCTGGGGACGTGTGAAGACAGGGCGCCCACTGGAGGAAGCCTGCCCATGCGCCGTTCCGTGCCGATGCTGTTCGCCGCGCTCGCCCTGGCCGTAGTGGCCTGCGAGAAGAAGTCGCAGCCGCCGCCCGCTCCCGCCACGGGCACTCCGCCCGCCGAGGCGACGGCCAACCCCTCGCCCACCGACTCGGACACCCTCTGGCTTGGCGAGGTGGGCAGCCTGACGGGCAGCGAGGCCACCTTCGGCATCTCCGCGCGCAACGGCATCGAGCTGGCGCTCAAGGAGGCGAACGCGGCCGGCGGGGTGAAGGGCAAGAAGCTGGCGGTGCGCGTGTACGACAGCCAGGGCAAGCCGGAGGAGGCCGCGCAGGCCGTCACCCGGCTCATCGCCCAGGACAAGGTGGCGATCATCATCGGCGAGGCGGCCTCCTCCGTGTCGATGGCGATGGCGGAGAAGGCGCAGGCGGCCGGGGTGCCCCAGATTACGTACACCTCGACGGCGCCGGAGGTGACGCAGAAGGGTGACTACATCTTCCGGGTCTGCTTCATTGATCCGTTCCAGGGCCGGGTGATGGCGAAGTTCTCCTGGGAGCACCTGAAGCTGAAGCAGGTGGCGGTCCTCACGGACAACAAGGCCGCGTACTCGATCGGGCTGGCGAAGGTGTTCATCGAGGAGTTCCAGAAGATGGGCGGGACGATCATCGCCGACGAGAGCTACTCGAAGGGGGACACGGACTTCCGGGCGCAGCTCACGTCGATCAAGCGGAAGAAGCCGCAAGCGGTGTTCGTGCCGGGGTACTACACGGACGTGGGCATCATCGCGCGGCAGGCGCGCGAGCTGGGGCTGGCGGTGCCGCTGCTGGGTGGGGATGGCTGGGAGTCCGAGAAGCTCTTCGAGTTGGGAGGCTCGGCGTTGAACGGGAGCTACTTCTCCAACCACTACGCGGTGGACAACCCGGACGAGCTGCTCAAGGAGTTCATCGAGAAATACAAGAAGGACTACGGCGGGCTGCCGGACAGCGTGGCGGCGCTGGCGTACGACGCGACGAAGCTGGCGGTGGACGCGATGAAGCGGGCGCCGGACCTGTCGGGCAAGTCGCTGCGGGACGCGATCGCCGCGACGAAGGACTTCCCGGGCGTGGCGGGGAAGATCACCATCAACGCCCACCGGGACGCGGAGAAGCAGGCGGTGGTGCTCCAGGTGAAGGACGGGAAGACGGAGTTCGTCACCACCGTGAAGCCGTGAGCCCAGGGCGCACTTCGTCCGCCTCAGGAGAGCTGAGAAGCTACGCCCTCATCCTCCTGGGTCTCATTGGCCTTGGCTGCGTGCCCTCACCCATTCCAGGGGTCGCACGGCCTGCGCCTGGGGAGAAATGGCTCGAGAGCCTGCCAGGCCCCATGGCTGGCTTTGGGCCATTCGACTCCTTCTCGGAGGCGCTGATTGCGGCTTGCCCCCTGATTCTGTCAAAGCCCAACGCAACGGTGGGTCACATCAAGGATGCTCAACTCGCCTCGCGAGTCGCAAATGAATACTGCGGCTGGGTGTATTACACGCCCGAACGCAAATACGAAATGAGCATGCTGACGGATCAGTCAGATCCGGGAGACGTCGTCACTGGGAGAAGGACCTGCAGACTCTCCGCTTTCGTAGACGACCCGCGATATTCGCCAGGCAGCCTCAAATACATCCTCGCACTTCACAATCACCCATTTGGCACTCCTCTGTCCCGTGAGGACATGCGCAGCATCATCGCGCTCGCCAACCATCATGAGTGGGTCGTCGACACAGCAGAGGGAAAGGTTCCGCTCGCCATCGTCGCCTTCTACTCCCGGTCCACGGACCCCGCCTCTCCTACCTGCGATGGCTTCTACCAGTACACGCCAGAGACTCGCGAACTGCACGAATGGATTCGCACACAGGACACGTGGCATCCCAAGAAGCTTGGAACCGTCACCTGGCTTGACGAGCTACGTTATCGCCTTGACGCGGAATGAATGCTCCTTCTCGGGAGATACGCCATGCGGATGAACTGCTTTTCTTTCATTCTTGCCTTCATCCTCGCAGGCTGCGTGCGGAGCCCGTGCCCTCCGTCAGTGCCCGTGGAGAATGACACGTCGATACGCTTCTCACCGCTCTTCGAAGATGCAGCCGTCGAGGTGGGTGCTCCTGGTGAAACCTACGAGATGGATGGCGTCCTGCTCCGGGCCATCACGGTCGCCGCCAACGACTTTCTACCTCCAGGGGGCAAAAACAGGCCTTGTGAGTACACGCAGGAGGCGCAACGCTACCGGGCTCTTCGCCAAGGCGACATCATCCTCGTCTATATCTATGAAAATCACGAGTACTGTGGTTTCCCTTATCCTTCACTGGACTCGGGCGCGAAGTACGCCATCAGCACCGATGGCCGCATCCTCCGGCGCGTCATTGACGGCGAGCCCGAGGAGCCCTTGAAGCCGATAGATCTAGACGCGGGTGGTTGGGGTCCCCCATCGAGGCCCGGTATCTCCCCTGACTTCGATGCTCGCTGGAACAGGCACGATGCCGGGGGTGGGGTTCCGGATTCGCAGGATGGAGGCGCAGGTCCATCAGCCCCTGTTCCACCCGCCGGGCCCTCATCGACTCCGGATGGGGGGACACCGGCAGTGCAGTAGCAAAGGGGTTCAGCGCTTCGCGTTCTTGATCGTCTCCTGGATCAGGTCCACGTAGCGCCGGTTCTTCGGGTTCAACTTGAACGCCTTGCGGTACGCGTCCTCCGCCTGCGCCCACTGGCTCTCCCCGCGGCTCACCTCGCCCAGGAAGTACCAGCCCTCCTCCAACGCCGGCTCCTGGCGCAGCACCTCGCTCAGCTCCTGCGTCACCAGCTTGCCGTGGGCCTCCGGCTTCATCAGGTACCGCGCCCACGCCCGCCAGGCCAGGTGCAACGGCCGCGGCTCGATGTCACACGCGTACTCGAAGTACTCGAACGCCCCCGCGAAGTTCCGCGCCTCCAGCCGCTTCTTGCCCTGGTCGAACTGCGTCCGCCCATCCAGCAGCTCCGTCTTGATGCGGAACTGCTCCTCCGTCGACGGCCGCCCCGTCGCCCCCCGCTCCTTCTCCCGCGCCGCCGCCCGCCGCTTTCGCCACAGCGCCGCCAGCTCCGGCTCCAGCAACACCCCGAACGCCCGCGCGTACGCCGCCAGCAACACCTCCGCCTTCTCCTTCAGATCCGGCGTGTTGAAGCGCAGCGGGTTGAACCTGTCCGCCATCGCCAGGAACGCCTTGCGCAGCGCCAGCGGCGGCACGTCCTCCGGCACCCCCAGCAGCGCGAACGGATCCTGGCTCCGGTGCGACATGAAGGCGCTCATCAGCGCGTTGCGGGCCGCCTCGTCCTCGTCCGAGTACGGCGTCCCCGAGGGCACCGCCTTCGCCGCCGGCTCCTGCTCCACCACCGCCGCGGCCGCCGGCGCCGGAGCGGAAGCGGCCCGCTCGTCCACCGCGTCCGCGAAGTCCGCCACCCCCACCACGCACAGCGCGTACAGCCGGCGCAGCGCCGTCTCCGTGTCGAAGCCCGTGCGCTGCGTCAGCTCCGAGAACGTGGGCCGCGTCCGCAGCGCCTGGAGCAGCCGCGCGTCCTTCGCCGACAGCTTCGGCCCCTCCACCCCCGGCACCTGCGCGAAGCGCCGCTCATCCGTGAAGGTGAAGTGCGTGGCCACCGCGTCGAACGGCATCATGTTCGCCACGCCCGTGAGGATGAGCTGCGCCGTGTTCGTCCGCACGCTCGTGCCCGGCGGCTCCACGTCCGCGATCAGCTTGTAGCGCGCGTCCGTCCACCGGAAGCAGTCCAGCAGGCTCAGCCCCAGGTTCGCCTGCAGCTGCTTGTACAAGTCAAAGGGGCTGATCAGCCCCTTCTGCACCAGCAGCGCCCCCATCTCCTGCCCCGTCTGGATGCTCTCCGAGAGCGCCTTCTGGTAGTCCGCCTCGCTCAGCTTCCCCTTCTCCACCAGGAACTTGCCCAGCGTCTCGTGCAGCAGGTTCGAGACGCACGCCACCGGCGCTCCCTCCTCGAACGTGATGCGCTTCTCCCGCTGGCGCGCCTTCAGCTCCAGCGTGCACGTGCGCTCCTCCATGGCCAGCGCGTGCAGGAGCAACGGCAGCGGTACGTCCGCGAGCGTCCCCTCTCGTTGGCGGAGCACATGGGATGGAGCGGGGAACATCGGCAACCTCAGGAAGGTGTCGCCCCCATGAAATCCGGATTCGCTGTAAAAATACAATAGAGAGACCACCCTCTTTTACTCGGGCAGGTCCTCGTCCATCCCCGCTGAGTACGGATCGGTGTAGGGCTCGGCCGGGGAGAGGTGGCTCACCGCCTGGAAGCCCAGCACCAGCACCACGAGGGCAATCGCCGCATAGGTGATGGGCCGGCTGGGGCGCGCACGCCACGCCCACATCCGCTCCCGGCGGCGCTGGAAGCCCGGGGCCGCCACGTAGTCCTTCCAGGCCTCATCGCGCATGAGCGCCGCGTCCGCGTCCCGCCCCGCCTTGTCCAACGCCTTCGCCAGCAACACCCGCCCCTCCACCGTCCCGTGCCGCCCCTTCACGAAGCGCTCCAGCGCCTCGACGGCGCCCTTCGCGTCCCCGTGCGCCAGCCGCAGCCGGCCCCGCTCCAGCTCGATGGAGCCCATGCGGTAGTCCGCGTTCAGCTTCGCCGCCTCGTCCAGCAGCAGCTCGCCCTTGGCCACCTCTCCCGCGCCCAGGTACGCCACCCCCAGCAGGAAGAGCGTGTCCACGTCGTCATCCCCCGCCTCCAGGTTGGGCCTGAGGATCTCCACCGCCTGGGCGTACTTCCTCCGCCCCACCCGCAGCTCCGCCAGCTCGAAGCGCGCCCGCCGATCATGCGTGTTGGCCAGCAGCTGCCGCTCCAGCTGGCCCGCCCTCCTCCAGCGGCCGATGACGCGCAGCGGGCTGGGCAGGAACCTGAAGGTGAAGCGATCCAGCAAGAACACCGCGGCGATCACCAGCGCCAGCGACAGGAGCGGCCTGCCGGTGAGGGCGGTGAGAAGCATCCACAACATCCACTTGCTCATGTACGCGGTTCCTGGACAGGGTGAGGAACGAGACAGGGGTATAGCTCCTGGCCCCGGGTTGTACACGGGGTGGCCCTGCCCTCGTTCGAGAGCATGGCAGGCCGTCTGCCAGGTGGGGCGAACATCGGCTGTGCCCCAGGGCCACCCGTTATGTGACACCTGAGCCCGCTGGAGCTGCGTCCACGCGGTCCCTGATCGCCTGCCAGGCGTCCGTATGGGAGAAGTGATACCGGACCGTCTTCGGCGCGGCCCCGGCGCTGAACCGGTCTCGCATCACCTCGAGCAGGCGGAGCGCGTCCAGGCGCTTCTGGTCCACCTTGTGGGTGGCGATGAAGTCGCGAAGCGCGGCGAGCTCACCCGCGCCGAGGCCGAGCTCCAGCGCGCGGGCCAGCATCCGCGGGTAGGAGCGATCCGCGTAGAAGAGCTCCTTCACGAGCGCGAGGAGTGCTCCGTGGAGCGCGCCGGAGATGACGCCCAGCGCCTCCGCCGCGGACAGCGTGGCGCGAATGTTCACCATCGGCTCGGACAGGGGGCGGTGGCCGTCCTCGGCCGAGCCATGGATCAGGGCCACCTCATCGTCGTCCTCGAGCAGGCCGCGCTGATACCACTCGAAGATGGTGCCAACGCCCTCCATCCCGAAGGACGCGAGCTCCACCGCGCGGAGCGCGCCCATGCTCGCGCCGCCGAGGACGTGCACCCCCTGGGACATGGCCCAGAGGATCTCCTTGTGGGCCACCGAGTTCACCTGATCGAAGAGGCCATCCATGAGCCCGATCGCGGTGGGCTTCTCGCGCGCGGCGAGGTACAGGTCTCCCTGCCGCGCCGGGGGGAGGAAGACTGCGTCCACCACCGCGCGCCCCTCCGCCGGACTCAAGCTCGGTCCACAGAACACGATGAGGCGGCTCATGCCCGCGCCTCCTCCCGGCGGGACAGCACCGCCCGCGCCCGCGCCCCGGGGGCGTAGCCCGGCAGATCATGGAGGACCTCCAGGCCCGGGACCACCACGCGCACGACGGGGATCCCCAGCTCGGGCTTGCTCAGGTCGACCACCGCCGCCTCGGACAGGCCCGCTGCGCGCAGGCGCTCCAGCCCCCAGGCCACGTCCCCGTCCAGGGTGTCGCTGGCGCAGGTGGGCACCTCTCCAAAGCGCCGCCGAGGCCCGGGCGCCTCCCGGTGCTCGTGGAACTGACGCAGCCGCTCCAGGTAGGTCTGCGCGTCGAGCCGCTGGGAGAGCATGTCGTCCCGGGCGCCGGAGATGAGCGTCAGCCGGCTCTGGGCCGCCTCGGTGAGCGCCCGGAGCAGGGCGATCTCCCTCGCGGGGTGGCAACCGAAGCCCCCCATCGGGCCGATGGGACGCTGGTGGTCCGGCTCCTCGGCGGCGATGACACAGCGGAAGGCGGCCACGGCGACGTCGCTCGTGATGTCCCAGACGGAGACGGACACCCCCGCGCTTCGATACTTCCCGAGCACCTCGCGGCAGGCGGGATCATCCACCGTGTCCAGGTCGATCCGGGTGGGCAGCTTCTCCTCGTCGCTGCGAAACCACCAGAGGGTGGCGGCGTCCCGCTCGATCAGCTCGCACAGCCCGTGGCTGATCGCCTCGGCCAGGTGGTTGCCCGAGGCCAGGCCGCTCGAGGACATCACGAAGGAGCCGCTGCCGGGCGGAAACGGCAAGGTGAAGTCGGTGTGCACCAGCTCGTAGGGCAGCCAGCGCGAGGTGCCGTCAAACAGGCTCCGGCCCTCGATCCACAGCGTCCGGAGGTCCGGGTGGAAGGCGCTGCTCGTGTAGCGAGGCAGGGCGGCCACGTCGGCCAGCCGGTGGGTGAAGCAGAGCTGGTGGTACGTCGCCAGCTTGAGCGGCAGCGTGATGTGCTCGGCGTGGTACGACTCGATCGCCTCCATCAGCCCCGAGGCCTTGGCGGCGGCGAGGGTGAGCCCCTTGCCCTGAGCCACCGAGAGCGACCGGGCGTTGGGCCGCGTCACCATCACGACCGGGACGCCCAGGGTGTCGAGCCCGGTGACGTTGGCGATGCGGGTGATGCCCAGCACCGGCATGAGCCGCGCGGCGCGCTCCAGGGTCTCCTCGGGCGCGACCAGCCGGTGGGTGCCGGCGCGGAACCGCTTGCGCGTCTGCGAGGGATCCATGCGGGAGGCTCAGGCGGAAGCGATGGCTACTTGCCTGACTTCTTCTCCGTCGCTTGCTCGGAGGAGCTGGGATTCCACAGGTCCGCGGGGTTGCTGCGGATGTACCCGAGGTTGATGACGTAGCAGGTGACGTTGGTGACACTGTCCGTGCTGGGAGTCGGGGGGGGCACGTAGTAGGCCTCCTTCTCGGCCATCTCCCTGAGCGTCGGGATGGTCAGCACACTCGCATTCGTGTGCTCCACCCGCACGAAGCTCGATGTGGTGGCCGCGTAGAGCGTCCCATCCGGGGCGTAGACGAACATCAGGCCGACGCTGATGGCATGTGTCGCCTCCCCATATCTGCCGCTCTCATCCCTCACCGTGATCGTCGTCTCCCCCCCTGCCAGTCCCTCGATCTTGCAGGTGGCCCCATTGCCCTGGGGGCTCAGCGCGACGATCGTGTTCTCCCCCGGGCTCGACCACGACCACCTGTAATCGCTGTCCACGCCGGTGACCATCCAAGAAGTCGTCCCCCCCACGTCGACGTTGAGCGTTGGCGAGAACGTAAGTGCGGGCGAGCCTGACATGGGCGATCCTTCGCGGTGATGTGCCGTTGGACGGAGTGCAGACCGATTCCTACGCCATCTTCCGTGGCCAGTCACCCGAGTCAGAGGTGACCGTGGATGCTGGCGAGCCCGAGCGCCCGCTCGCGCTGCGCCGCGGACTCCTCCCGCTGGCCCTGGCTGTCGTGCTCCAGGGCCTGCTCGAGCGCCTCCCGGATCCCGGCGGGGAGCTGCTGCTGGCGTGGCTCGAGGAGCGCACGCGCGTGGGCCAGCGCGGCGCCTGGCTCGCCCCGCCGATGCGCCAGCTCCAGCAGCGGCCAGAGGGCCATCCACTGGAAGGGGAAGACCAGGGACAGGGGCGCCCAGCGGGTCAGGGCCTCCTGGCAGAGCGCCTCTGCCTCGGCCAGGCGGCCCTCCCTCCACGCCACCCAGCCCAGGTTGGCTTCAGCGGCGGCGGCATAGTCGGCCATCTGGCAGGCCATGGCCACCTTCAAGGCCTTCCGCGCCAGCCGCTGCACGGCCTCCGTCCGCTGACGCTGGCGCTGGAGCATCGTGAGGTATGACCAGCACCGCGCCTGCAACGGCGCGTGCGCGAGCTGCTCCGCCTCGTCGATCGCGGCCCGCATCTCGGCCTCGGCCTCGTCCAGCGCGCCACTCCAGAGGAGCACGGCGGCGAGCGTGAAGCGTGCGGTCGCCACCTCCACGCGATCTCCGTCTTCCTGGAGCGCGAGCAGGCTCTGCCGGGCGTACCCTGCCGTCCTGGCCGAGGCGGCATAGCGCTCTGCCCGAAGGTTTCGCTGCACGAGAGACTGGAAGAAGCGCGCCCGCTGGAGCGGAGTTCCCCGGGCCTGCACCAGCGGCCGAGCGCGCTCGATCAGCGCCTCCAGCTCGGCGGTGTTGGCGGCCCAGTAGTGCGTGGAGATGCGCTCGATCTGGAGTTGCACCCACTCCAGCCACCACGCGGCCGCCTCACCCTGCTCGGACGGCCCTTCGCCAGGCCACGCTCCGAGGCAGGCTTCGGCTCGCGCGAAGGCTGCCAGCGCCTCCTCGTGCCGGTGTTGCGGCTCCCAGCTCTTGCCCAGCTTCCGGTGGAGGCGCGCCCGCGAGATGGCGCTCGAGGCCGGGATCGCTTGCAGCACCTGCTCGTAGGCGGCGCGGGCCTCGTCATGGCGCCCCAGCATGGCGAGGAGATCGCCGAGGTGCTCCCGCTGCTCCTCCGGCGGAGCGATCCCGGCCGGGCTCGGTCCCGTGAGCGCCTCCGCCTCCCGGAGCGCGGCGCGGTAGAGGGCAGCGGCCTGCTCGCTGGCGTACGTCCGCCGTGCGTGCTCGGCGCCGCGGACGAAGCCGGCGTAGGCCTGCGCGTGCACCTCCGCTCGGGCGTAGTGGGAGGCCACCACCGCGTGCAGGTCCGCGGGCACCGGGCCAGCGCCCTCGAGGAGCGTGGCGGCGCGCCGGTGGAGCAGCGCGCGTCTGGCCGGAGGGATGCGCGCGTAGGCCGCCTCGCGGAGGCGGTCGTGGACGAAGCGCAGCCGGCCCTCCTCCTCCTCGAGGAGGGCCCGAAGGCACAGCGTCTGGACCGCGTCGGAGGCCGCCGGCTCCTCCAGCCCGGCGAGCCTCGCGAGCAGCTCCCCCTCGAGGCTGTGGCCGAGCACCGCGGCCGCATCCAGCACCGCCTGCTCCGGCCCGCCCAGCGCGCTCATGCGCCCGGAGATCAGCTCCTCCAGGGAGCGCGGCAGCGAGGACGGCGCGGCGGCTGAGGCCTCCGCCGGGAAGAAGCGCCACTGGCCGTCCGACTCCCGAGCCAACGCGCCCGCCTCGATCGCGGCGCGCAAATACTCGGCGACCAGGAAGGGGTTGCCCTCAGCGGCGCCGGTGAGGAAGCCGCCGATGTCCACGGGCACCTCTGGCAGGGCGAGCATGCTCGCGGCCATGGCGCGGACGCTGGCTGCGTCCAGCTGTCCCAGCTCCACGTGCGCGCCGCCCGCCGCTTCGATGACGGACGAGAGCCGCCCGCCATGCGCTCCGCTCCGGTAGGTGCCGAGGATGAGGACCGGGGCATCCGCCAGCGGCCCCTGGCCGATGCTGCGCAGAAAGCCCAGTGACAGCTCGTCCGCCCACTGGAGATCATCCACCACGAGCAGGAGCGGCCCGCGGGCTGCGAGTGCCACGAGGGCGGAGGCCAGCGCGTCGAAGAGGCGCAGGCGTGTGCTGGTTGCATCGAGCGGCGGCGGCTCCGGGTAGCGCTCCAGGCCTGGGGCATCCACCAGGGAGGGCTCGTAAGGGGCGAGCACCCGGCCGGCGGGACCGAGCAGCTCCGCGGTCACCGTGGCACCGCCGCCCCGGCAGCGATCCGCGAGGGCCAGCAGGAGCGGCCGGAACGGGTGGAGCGGCGCCGAGGAGATCGGCTCCGCGCCGGGCGCCTCCCCCGGCTGGCAGGGGCAGCTGACCACCGCCACCCCCTGCCCCATCGCATGCCGGGCGAGCTCCATCACCAGGCGCGTCTTGCCCACCCCGCTCCCACCGCCGATGTAGAGCCGCCCGCCCCTCCCCTCCCGCCGGAGCTGCTCGACCGCCTCACCGAGCCAGCCGAGCACGTGCTCGCGGCCGGCGAGGTCCGGACGGTACAGCCATGGCCGAGCGCGCGTGGCAGGAGCGCGGCTCGCCGTGCGGCTGCTCTCCCAGGGCTCGGAGCTCCGCGGTGGAGCGTGGCCCCACTCGCTCAGGATCTGCTCGAGGAGCCCGGCCACATCCTCGGCGTAGCCGAGCCGATCTCGCGGCCTCGGCTCCAGGAGCCGCAGCGCGAGGCCATCCAGCTCAGGGGGGATGCCTGGGAGGAGCTGCGAGGGGGCGATCGGCCGCTGTCCGGGGCGCCGCGCGAGCACCGCTCCAGGGCTGGCCGAGGCGAATGGGCGCTGCCCGGTGAGGCACTCGTAGAGGATGATGCCCAGCGCGTAGAGATCCGCGCGCGCGTCCACCAGTTCGCCGCGGAGCTGCTCGGGGGCCATGTAGGGGCGCGTGCCGATGGCCTGCAGCTCGTCGCCGGAGGTGAAGGACTCTCGCCCCGCGGCGCCGCCGAAGCGGGCGGCGATCCCGAGATCCACCAGCACGGGCGCGCCGCGCTCGGTGACGAAGATGTTCTCCGGCTTGAGGTCGCGGTGGACGAGCCCCGCGCTGTGGAGGGCCGCCAGCGGCGCGCACATGTCCCGAAGGAGGACGAGCAGCGAGGCCGCCCGCGCGATGCTGGGGGAAACACTCGCGCCGCCCTCCGCGCGTGGCGGGGGCGCCGGGGTGCCCTGCGTCGGCAGGGTGGGCTCGCCATCCGCCGGGGCGCGCTGGCCGCCCGCCATCACGTCGCGCAGCGTGCGCCCATGGAGCAGCTCCATGGCGTACCAGGGGCGGCCCTCTTCAACGCCCTGGTCGAGGATCCGCACCAGCCCTGGGTGCCGCACCTGTCCGAGCGCCCGCACCTCGCGCCGCAGGCTGGAGAGGTGAAGGGAGGAGGGGGCCTGGACGGTCTTGAGCGCGGCGAGCTGCCCGCTCTCCCGGTGCTCGCCCCTGAACACCTGCCCCATGCCTCCCCGGCCCAGCGCGCCCAGAATCCGGTACGGCCCGAGGTCAGGAGGTGCCATCCGTGGGGCGAATATAGCCCCGGACCGCGCCGCTGTCCGTCGCCACGAGGCCGCCGAGCGCGCACCTCGTGGCGACAGCTACACCGGGAAGCCGCGAGGGACTACGCGACCTCGCCGACGACCATGATGCAGAAGTTCCGGTCCTCGTGCTTCCCGCTGCCGTTGCCCGTCGCGATCTTGCACTTCGTGCTGTCACCCGCGATCAGGACGCAGTTGTCCCGGGTATCGCCGCCGTCGAAGCCCCACTCGGTCCACCCCCTGTAGTTCTGGGTCAGGATCACCGCGGGCGGGCGGCTGAACGGCGTCTGGTAGACGACGTCCATGAAGCCCTTGCCGCCAGCGACCGCGGTGATGCCGCCCCCGGAGCTGTAGAGGGTGCCGTCCTTGTTGACACATGCCCAAAGGATCTTCTGCGCCATGGTGTTTGCCTTTCGGTTTCGTGGGTTGAAAGCCAGGTCACGCCTGGTGCTCTGTCCTTGAGCAAACACTGGGCCAGGGCCTGCAGCGCGGGCTCCACGAGCGGGCCGTAGGCCGCTCAGAGCGAGGAGCCGCGGCTCGGGCCTGCACCGGTCGTGTCCGCGGACGTCCGCGGACGTCCAGGGTGCGCACAGGGCGTGTCCGTATGGCGCGCCATGCCCGGTGTGGCATCATCCCCACCGCTTGGGCACGTCACCCCCGAATCACGGCGAGACGCAGCCGACCCGCACCCAGCCCACCGGCCCGGAAGCCGGCTCTCCGAGAGAGGGGGGCACGGGAGTGCAGGTGCGCCTGGTGTCCTCGTGTGGCGTGCTCGACGGGAGGACGTGCTGGGAGCTGGCCCCCGACGGGATGCTCCTCGGACGCTTCACGCTCGCGACGGACGACGGCCGCGTCGATCCGCGGGTCTCCCGCGAGCACGCTCGGATCGCGTCCGGGGGTGGGGGCTGGAGGCTGGAGGAGCTGGGAGGCCGGAACCGCACCCGCCTCAATGGCGAGGTGATGAGCGGCCCCGCGTTGCTCCAGCCGGGAGATGTGATCCGCCTGGGCAGCACGCTCCTGCTGTTCGCTGCGGCCCCGGCCGATCCGGCGCCCGGCGACGCGGACCCGGAGCTGCTCGGCGACGGCCCGGCGATGCGGGCCGTCCATCAGGAGCTCGAGGCGGTGGCTCCGCGGGCCAACAGCGTCCTGATCACCGGGGAGACGGGAACGGGCAAGGAGCTCGTCGCGCGCGCCCTCCACCGGAAGAGTGGCCGCCCCGGAGCGTTGGTGGCGCTCAACTGCGGCGGGCTGGCGGAGGGGATCATCGAGAGCGAGCTGTTCGGCCACGTGCGGGGGGCCTTCACCGGGGCGGTCTCGAGCCGCGACGGGCTGTTCCGGGCCGCGGAGAAGGGGACACTCTTCCTCGACGAGATCGGCGAGATGCCGCTGGGGCTCCAGGTGAAGCTGCTGCGCGTCCTGGAGACCCGCACGGTACGGCCGATCGGCGCAACGCACGAGGTGCCGATCGACGTCCGGCTGGTGGCCGCCACCCACCGGGACATGGTGGCGGCCGTCCGCGAGGGGCGCTTCCGAGCCGATCTCTATGCCCGGCTGGCGCAGTGGCGCCTTGCCCTGCCGCCCCTGCGCGAGCGGCTGGAGGATCTGCCGCTGCTGATGCGCCACCTGCTCGAACGGCTCGGCGAGGCCGGGCGCCTGCTCGACGCCGCGCTGGTCGAGGCGCTGCTCCTGCACGAGTGGCCGCTCAATGTCCGCGGGCTGAACAACTTCCTGTCGATGGCCGTGGTGGGCGCCGCACCCGGAGAGCCGCTGGAGTTGAGCCCGCGGCTCGAGCAGGCCCTGGCCTCGGAGCGCGCGCTCGGCCAGGGACCGACGCCAACGCCAGCACCCGACCCGGGACCGACGCCGACGCCCATGCCCACACGTGGCACCGCAGACGACGCGCCGCCCGCGCTCCGCGTACCCTCCGCCGCCGAGCTGGAGTCGGTCCTCGAGCGCTTCCAGGGGAGCGTCACCCACGCGGCGCGTCATCTGGGGTGCTCCAGACAACAGCTGTACCGCTGGCTCGACGCGCACGGGATGAAGCTGGACCGCTTCCGTCCCCTCTAATCAGATCAGCCTCGCGCAGATGGCGCTGTGCAGGTCCGCCCCCGCATCCGTCAGGATGAGCCGCCCGCCTTCCAGCCTCGCCAGCCCATGCTCCACCAGCCGCGCCACCTCCGCCCGGCGTGGCTCCGGATCCTGGCCGTAGGCGGCGCACACTCCCTCCCAGTCCACCCCCGAGCGCAGCCGCAGCCCCATCGCGAGCCGCTCCTCGAAGAGCTCCTGGGGGCCCAACTCCTCGCGGCTCGCCTCGGGCAGGCGGCCCTCCTCCACCGTCCGCAGGTACGCCACCGCGCTGCGCAGGTTCACGTACCGGTGGGGCGACGGCGCGTGCAGCATCCCCGTGGCGCCCACGCCCAGCGCCAGGTACTCGCCCCCCGTCCAGTACAGCGCGTTGTGCCGCGAGCTGTAGCCCTCTCGCGCGTGGTTGGAGATCTCGTACCGGCTCAGGCCGTGCGCGGCGTACACCTCGCGCAGCGTGGCGGCCATGGCCACCACCTCCTCGTCCACCGGCAGCGCCACCTCGCCCCGCGCCAGCCGCTTCGCCAGCGGCGTGTCCTCCGCGAGCACCTCCCGCTCCAGCGTCAGCGCGTAGGTGGACAGGTGCTCCGGCTCCAGCGCCACCGCCCGCCGCGCGTCCGCCTCCACCTGCGCCCGCGTCTGCCCGTGGACGCCGTAGATGAAGTCCATCGCCACCACCTCGAAGCCCGCCCGCCGCGCCATCCGGAACGCCGCCTCCGCCTCCTGCCCGCCATGCGCGCGTCCGAGCGCCTTCAGCGTCTCCGGCTGGAAGGACTGCACGCCAAGCGAGAGCCGGTTCACCCCCGCGGCGTGGAAGCCGGCGTACCGCTCCGCGTCCGCCACCTCCGGGTTGGCCTCCAGCGACACCTCCGCCCCGGGCGCCACATTCAGCCGCGCCGCCATGCCCTCCAGCACCAGCGCCACCCACCGCGGGTGCCACAGCGACGGCGTGCCGCCCCCCAGGAAGATGGACTCCAGCGGGCGCTTGCGGAGCTCCGGCAGGGCCGCCAGCCGCGCGTCCAGCTCCGTCAGCACCGCGCGCGCGTAGCGCTCCTCCGGCACCTGGCGCGCCACCGCCACCGCGAAGTCGCAGTAGGGGCACTTCGCCAGGCAGTACGGGAAGTGCAGGTACAGCCCGAAGCGGGCCGCCGGCATTCCGGTATAGGGATCAATGGGCGCGGAGAACGGCATGGAGTGGCTACTTCTTGCCACCCTTCAACTGCGCCTCCAGCCGCGCCAATTTCGCCTTGTAGGAGGCCGCTGCCTCGATCGCGGACTCGGCCTGCATCAGCTTCTTCTTCATGGCGGCGACGTCCGCCTTGAGCTTGTCGCGCTCGGCGATGAGCTCCGCGGGGGCCGCGCCTGCTCCCTTGGCCGCCGGGGCGGCGCGCGCCCGGGCCAGCTCCTGCTCCAGGCCCTCGCGCCCGGACTGCTCGGCCTGCAGCGCCGCCTCCAGCTCGCCCAGCCGCTGCTCCATGCTCCCGCGCTCGGCCTGCTCGGCCCCCAGCTTCGCCTGCAGCTCGGCCAGCTTCCGCTCCAGGCCCGCGCGCCCGGACTGCTCCGACTTCAGCGAGGCCTCCGCCTGCGCCAGCTTCTGCCCCAGCGCCCCCTGCCCACCCCGCTCCGTCTTCAGCGAGGCCTCCGCCTGCGCCAGCTTCTGCTCCAGCGCCGCCGCCCCGCTCTTCTCCACCTTCAGCGCCGCCTCCGCCTGCGCCAGCTTCTGCTCCAGCGCCGCGCGCGCCTTGGCCGCGTCGGCCTCCTGCTTCTTGAGCGCCTTGAGCGAGTTCTCCGAGGCCGCCAGCTCGCCGGCCGTCTTCTTCGCCGCGGCCGCCCCCTCGTGCCGCGCCGTCTCCAGCGCCCCCTCCAGCATCTTCACCCGCTGGATCAGCTTCTGGGCCTTGTCCTCCGCCTCCGCGCGCGCCGCCTCCAGCCTGGCGTTCAGCTCCGCCATCTGCGTGTCCCGCTGCGCGCCGCCCTTCTCCAGCGCGGCGGCTCGCGCGGTCAGGCTGGCCTTCTCCGCCTGCGTGGACTGCAGCGTGGACTGCGTCGTCTGGAGCGCCGCCTGCGTGGACTGCAGCGTGGCGCGCACCGACTGGAGCGTCGCCTGCAGCGAGGACACCTCCCCGGCCGCCTCGTCTCGCTCGGAGCGGGCCACGGCCAGGGCCGTGTTGAGCTCCTCCACCTGGGCCTCGGCCTCCCGCGCCGCCTCTGCCTGCGCCACCGCGGCCGCCTCGAGCTGCTCGCGCAGCGCTGCCTGCTCGACGTCGCCGGCCTCCACCGCGCCTTTGAGCGAGGCCACCTCCAGCTCCGCGGTCTGGGCCCGCTCGGTGAGCACGGCCACCTCCTCCTCCAGCCCCTGCACCCGCTCGTTGAGCGTGGCCACCTGGCCCTCGGCCGTCTCCGCGCGTGCGGCGAGCGCCCCCGCCTCCGAGGTGCGGGCCGCCAGCGCCGCGCGCACGCCCGCGAGATCCGCGTCCTTGAGGGCGCCGGCCCGCTCCAGCTCGGCGATCCGTTTCTTGAGGGTGTCCCGCTCCCCTTCCAGCGCCTCCACCTGCTGCCGCGCCGCCGCCGCCTCCGAGCGGGCCTCGTCCCGCTCCGCCTCCATCAGCTGGGCGCGGGTCTGCGCCTCCTCGAGCGAGCTGCGCGACCACTCGCTCTCGCTCTCCAGCGCGTCGACGCGGCCGTTGGCCTCGGCCAGGGCCGTCTCGAGCTGGCCGTTGCGCAGCGCCAGGGACTCGCGCTCGGCGGTCGCCGACTGGAGCGCCGTGGTGGTGGCCTGGAGCTCCTCCGTCATCCGCTCCACGTCCGAGAGCGCCGCCTGGAACTGCTCCTGGACGGCCTCCATGGTGCCCTGGGCCTCGGACTTCTCCGCGGCCAGGTCCGCCACGCGATCCTGCGCCAGCGAGAGGGCCTCCTTGGCGCCGACGAGCTCCTCGGCCACCGCCGCGCGCGCCTCGCGCTCCGCCCTCAGCTCATCACCGAGGCGAGGGATCTCCGCCTCCACGTTCAGCAGCGCGTGGGACAGCTCCTTGCGGTCCGCCTCCACCGCCTGCAGCTCGCCCTCCACCTCCGCGAGCTTCGCCTCGGTGGCCGCCGCGCGCCGCTCCTCGCGCGCCCGCGCCTCCTCCGCCTCCGCCAGCTTGTCCGGCAGGTCCTTCAGCCCCTTGAGCTGCCCCCGGACGTCGGTGATCTCCTTCTTCGCCTCCGCCAGCTCCCGGGTGAGCTGCGTCACCGAGGCCTGCAGCGAGGACAGCTCCGTGTCCTTCTCCGCGTACAGCGAGCGCGCCCGGGCCAGCGTCTCCGTCTTCTGCTTGAGGACGGACCGGAAGAACTCGAGCTTCTCCTCCGGCGCCGCCCCCATGGGCATGCGCGGCTCGGCGGGCTCGCCGAAGGGATCGGCCCCACCCAGGGGACGGGTCCCCCTGGCCAGCGGAGAGGCCACGCCCGACTGGCTCCCGGTAGGGATGGGCGCCGGGGGCGACGAGGAGGCAGCCGGGGAAGGCGCGGCGGCGGCCGCCCTTCGGGGCGGCAGGGGGGGAGGCGCAGGGGGGGATGCAGCCTTGTTCACCGGGGGTGCGGGCGTGGGGGCACCGCCCTCCAGGCTCTCACGCAGGTCCGCGAGCGGATCCAGCTCTTCCAGGGGCGATGCCATGACGGGCGCAGGTTATCGCCCGTCCGGTCAGTTCTCCAAATACCCATGCGGGTTGGCAGCGAACGCCCCCCTGCCAGGGGCTCGGACGTGCGTCCGGCTCGCCCCGCAGGGGCCCGGACGTTAGGCAGTAGGGGAAAACCTCACGCCGCGCCTTGCTTCCGTGCAGGGCCGGTGCCAGCTTCGGACGCCTCCTATGCCCCTCCGCTACGTGCTCCCCAACGGGCTCACCGTCGTCTTCGAAGAGCAGCACGCCGCCAAGGTCGCGGCCTTCCAGGTCTGGGTGAATGTCGGCAGCGCCGACGAGCGCCCGGATCAGGCCGGCCTGGCCCACCTCCACGAGCACATGCTCTTCAAGGGCACCACGCGCCGCGGCCCCGGGGAGATCGCCCGGGACGTGGAGGCGCACGGGGGGGAGATCAACGCCTGGACGTCCTTCGACCAGACGGTCTACCACCTGGTCATCGCCAGCCAGTTCGGCCGGATGGGGCTGGACATCCTCGGCGACGCGGTGCGGCACTCGGCGTTTGATCCGGAGGAGCTGGCGCGGGAGATCGAGGTGGTGTGCGAGGAGATCAAGCGCAGCCAGGACACCCCGCCCCGGCGCGCCTCGAGGGATCTGTTCTCCAACGCCTTCCAGGTGCACCCGTACCGGCGGCCCGTGATCGGCACCGAGGAGAGCGTGCGGAGCTTCACGCGCGAGAAGGTGCTCGAGTTCTACCACCGGTACTACTCGGCGAAGAACCTGGTGCTCTCGGTGGTGGGGGATCTGCGCGAGGCGGAGGTGCGCCAGTGGGTGGACGAGATCTTCGGGGGGGACTGGGGCCGGCCCTTCGAGAAGCTGGCGCCGCGCCCCGCCGAGCCGCCCGCCCCGGGCCGCCGCCTGATGCTGCGCCAGGATGAGGTGAAGGAGGCCTACCTCCTCATGGGCTTCGGCATCCCCCAGGCGGATCACCCGGACGTGCCGGCGCTGGATGTGCTGGCGATGCTGATGGGCCAGGGCGAGACGTCCCGGCTGACGGTGGAGGTGAAGCGCAAGCTCAACCTCGTCAATGACGTCCACTCCTCCGCGTACACGCCGAGGGATCCCGGCATCTTCACCGTGTCGCTCACCCTGCCCCCGGCCAACCTGGCGCGGGCGCTGGAGGAGGCGGCGCGCGTGGTGGCCGAGCTGCGCGCCCGCCCGGTGTCCGCCGACGAGCTGGCCACGGTGAAGGCCATCGTCGAGGCCGAAGGCGTCTACCAGCGCGAGACGGTGCAGGGCATGGCGCGGAAGATGGGCTACTACCAGTGCGCGATGGGCGGGCTGGAGGCGGAGGAGCGCTACTATGAGGCGGTGGCCCGGCTCACCGTCGAGGATGTGCGCGAGGTGGCCGAGCGCTACCTGCGCTTCGACCGGGCGGTGCTCACCGGGCTGCTGCCGCCGGGCACGGCCTTTGACGCGAACCAGGCCGGGGAGATCCTCGACGCGGTGGCCCGCGAGGCCCCTACCCTCCGGCCTGATCGCCGCGTGCGCCGGCCCGAGAACAACGTGCCCATGCGCGTGGTCCCCTCGCGCTCGAGCACCGGGGAGATCATCCAGGAGACGCTCCCCTCGGGCGCGCGCGTCCTGGTGCGAGAGGAGCACGGGGTCCCCCTCTTCGCGGTCCGCGCGGCGTTCGCCGGTGGGCTGCGCTACGAGACGCCGGCCAACAACGGGTTGACGACGCTGCTCAGCCGCAGCATCACGCGGGGCACGCGCACGCGCGACGCGGAGGAGATCTCCCAGCTCGTGGACGCCTACGCGGGCTCGCTCTCCGGGGTGGGCGGGCGTAACTCGGTGGGCGTGCGCGGCGAGTTCCTCTCGCGGCACTTCGAGTCCGCCTTCCGCCTCTTCGCCGACTGCGTGCGCGAGCCCACCTTCGTCGAGGCCGAGGTGGCCCGCGAGCGCCGCCTGCTGTTGCAGGACATCCTCACCCGCGAGGACAAGCCGTCCGGGCTGGCCTTCGATCTGTTCGGGAAGACGCTGTACCGCTCGCACCCGTACCGGATGCCGTCGCTCGGGGAGCACGGATCTGTGGAGGTGCTGGGGCCCGAGGCGCTGCGCGAGTACCACGCGGCCTACATGGATCCCTCGCAGCTCACGCTGTCGGTGGTGGGGGACGTGAAGGTGGAGGAGGTGATGGCGCTGGCGCAGGAGTACTTCGGCCAGCCGCTGGGCCGGGTGAAGCCCGCGCCGGTGGTGACGGTGGACGATCGCCCCGAGGGGCCGCGCCAGGAGAAGCGGGTGCTGGCCCGCGCCCAGGCGCACCTGATGTACGGGTTCATGGGCGCACGGCTGAGCGAGCCCTGGCGGCACGCGCTGGAGGTGCTCTCCACGCTGCTGTCCGGCCAGGGCGGGCGGCTCTTCCTGGAGCTGCGCGACAAGCGCTCCATGGCCTACAGCGTCAGCAGCTTCACGCTGGAGGGGGTGGATCCGGGCTACTTCGCCGCCTACATCGGCACCAGCCCGGAGAAGGTGGATGACGCGCTGGCGGGCATCCGCACGGAGTTCACGCGGGTGCGGGACGAGCCGGTCTCCGAGGCGGAGCTGGCGCGCGCCAAGCAGCACCTCATCGGGACGAACGCGATCGGCCTGCAGCGGAACTCGGCGCGCGCCGCGCAGCTGGCGCTGGACACCTGCTACGGGTTGGGGCTGGAGAACTTCCTCCACTACGCGGAGCAGATCGCCGCGGTGAAGGCCGAGGACGTGCGCGAGGTGGCCCGCCGGGTCATCGACTTCAACCACAGCGCGCTCGCCATCGTGGGGCCGTGACGCAAGACGACGCTGCGCGAGGAGGCTCAGTCCAACCGCCACCCTCCTGAAAACCTTCACTGAGAGGCATGGAGCCTCGACGTGCCTGGCTGGCGCTCTCCCTGGGAGCGGATCGCGAGTACGCAGGGAACGTGGTCCGTAAAAACCTGGCCGCTTTGTCTGACAAGCTCGTGCGACGCAGCGCCAGCATTTCGAAGACCCCGAGCGCCCACGCTCAGAGGGTGTTGAGCCGAGGCAGGTAGGCACAAGACGGGGGGCATACCCGGCGCAGCGCCAGGACCCACTGCGCCCCGGAGTGCAGCGCGGACTGCCTACCTGCCATGTCGGACCTGGCTGATGTGATGGCTGCCACCTGAAACGAGGAGGGTGGCGGACATGGAACGGCTGGGACTCGTCTTTCAAGTCGAGCAGGAGTTGGAGCGCGTTATCTCGTTGGGCAAGCTGCCGAAGGATGGAGTACTTCCCTCGGAGCACACGCTGGCGCGCCGCTATGGCGTCTCCCGAAGCACGGTACGCGAGGCGCTGCTGCGGCTTTGCACACGAGGC
>JAFGNZ010000009.1 GCA_016926755.1 Myxococcaceae bacterium
GCAAGGAGTGGAAGCCCCGCGGTGAGGGGGCCGAGCGCCCTGCGCGCAAGGAGTGGAAGCCCCGCGCTGAGGGGGCCGAGCGCCGGGAGTGGAAGCCGAGGGGAGAGGAGGGCGGACCGGCACGGAGGGAGTGGAAGCCGCGCGGTGGGGGAGAGCGTCCCGAGCGTCGGGAGTGGAAGCCGCGCGCTGAAGGAGCGGGGCGTCCCGAGCGGCGGGAGTGGAAGCCCCGCGGCGAGGGAGCTGAACGCCCCGCCCGTAGGGACTGGAAGCCCCGCGAGGAGGGCGAGCGTCCGGCTCGCAGGGAGTGGAAGCCCCGAGGGGAGACCGCCGGACGCTCCGCACGCAAGGAGTGGGCCCCTCGCGGTGAAGCCGCCGGTCGCCCGGAGCGTCGGGAGTGGGCCCCTCGCGGCGAGGGCGGAGCGCGCCCTGCTCGCAAGAGCTGGAGCCCCCGAGGAGAAGGCACGTCGCCTGGCCGTGGCCCCGGAGGCCCGAGCCGTGCTCCACGCACGGGCGGGGGGGCGCGGACAGAGCGCCGGAGCGCTCGCCCGGAAGGCGAAGGAGAGAGCAGCGGGGGCTTCGTCGACTGGCGTAAGCACAAGAAGCGCGAGCCGGGCGCCGCCTGGGACTCGCGCCGCCCCGGTCCGGGCGGGAGTCGTGGCCCTCGCAAGCCCGGCGGCCCACGCCGGCCCCGCTGACGCGCCGCGCAGTCATGCTCCTTCCGCCGAGGCTGAGCCCTTTCCACCGGGACTGATATAAGCGGGGGCCCACCCCCCGCTTCATTCTCGGAGTGCGATGAGAACCGGCGTACGCACCCTTGTCGTCGTCCTGCCCCTCCTGCTGGCCGTCGGGTGCCAGGGCAACCGCGATCAGCTCCTGGTCGACTTGCAGAGCCCCCGGCCGGAGGTCCGCGCCCAGGCGGTGAAGGCCCTGGCCAGGCAGGGGCACCCGGACGATCTGGTCCTCCTCACCCGCGCCGCCAAGGACATGGCCTCCATCGTCCGTGGTGAGGCCGCCCAGGCGCTGGGCGAGAGCCAGGATCCGCGGGTGGTGGATCTGCTGGGCGAGCTGCTCGAGGACCCGGCCGAGGACGTCCAGGGCCATGCCGCCATGGCGCTGGCCAAGGTCAAGAATGACAAGGCCAAGGCGTACCTCACGCTCCAGTACGGCCGCCGGGGCCAGAAGACGCGCCAGGTCATCGTCGAGGCGCTCAAGTCCGCCAACGTCCCCGGCGCCATGGCCGAGGTGGTGGCCGCCGAGTCCAAGGCCATCTGGGAGCGCAACCTGCTCGCCCTCAACGAGGGCACGCTCCCCGAGCGGGTGGGGGCCGCCGAGGAGCTCGGCAAGAGCGGGCGCCCGGAGGCCGTCAACCGCCTGCTGCCGCTCGTGCGCGACAGCCAGGTCGTCCTGGCCGCCGCCGCCGTCCGGGGCCTGGGAGACGCGGGGGATCGGCGCGCGGTGGGCGCCATCTCGCTGCTGCTCAACGAGAGCTTCCCCGAGCTGCGCGAGGCCTCGATCGGGGCGCTGCTCAAGCTGCAGGATCCCGCCGCGGTGGCGCCCCTCCGGGCCGTGGCCCTGGAGAAGAGCGCGGTGAGCTCGCTGGCCACGGACGCCATCGCCGCCCTGGCGCGCTCCCCGGAGACGGACGCGGCCCTGTGCACCATCGCCCTGGAGGGCGCCCGGAACGAAGCCCTGGCCGCGGCCCGTGTCATGCGCGCGCGCGGCGGGTGTCCGATTGACGCGATCTCCGAGCGCCTCTCCCGGCCGGGGAGCGTGGAGAGCGGCCTGCAGGCGGTGCTGGGCCTCGGCCCGGCGGCCCAGGGCGCGCTGCCCAAGGTGCTCCCGCTGCTCACGGCGGTGGACGCCTCGCAGCGCATGCTCGCGGTGGAGGCTGTGGCGGCCATCGGGGATGCGTCCGCCGCCCCGGCGCTCCAGAAGCTCTTCGAGCAGGAGCTCAAGGCGATCGAGGGGACTCGCCTGGACTGGATCCCCACGCCGCTGCCCCAGGCCTTTGGCGACGGGTTCGATCCCTCCGCGCTCGTCGAGCAGCAAGGCCACGAGGACGAAGAGGGCCGGGTGGCCAGGCAGACCCAGCTCTTCGAGCGCGTCCGGGCGCGCAACGCCCAGGTGGCCCGGGAGGCCGGCCGGGTGCTGGTCCAGCCGCGCGCGCCCGCGGAGCTCTATGACGACGTGGAGCCGCTGAGGCTCGAGCCGCTGGCGGCCGTGCTGCGGGCGCTCGGGGCGGTGAAGGCCCCGGGGGCCCTCGAGCTGCTCAAGGGCTATGCGGCAGACCCCAGCGTGACGCTGCGCACCGCGGCCCTGGTGGGCCTGGCGCGGCTGGGGCCGGAGGGCGTGGAGGCCGCCAAGGGAGGCATGTTCGAGGCCGAGCGGGATCTCCAGAAGGCGCTGGCCCTGGCGATGGCGGAGCAGGGTGATGCGGGCAAGGACGCGCTCGTGTCCCTGCTGCCGCAGCTCTCCAGCGAGAAGCTGTTGCTGCTGGACGCGCTGGATCGCTTCGGGGCGCCGGCCTCGGCCTCGGCGGCGCTGCAGACGGTGGTGCGCGAGGGCGGCGCGGAGGCGGTGCTGGCGGCCAGCATCCTCGGGCGTCTGCAGGCCAGGGATGCGGTGGACACGCTGCTCAAGGCGCTGGGGGATCCCTCGAGCGTGGCGCGGCGGGAGGTGCTCCTGACGCTCGGCGAGCTGGGCGACCCCCGGGCCGCGGAGGCGGTGGCCAGGGATCTGTACCACGACCTGCCGGAGATCCGCGCCGCGGCGGCCACGGCGCTCAAGCGGATCGGCACCAGCGCCCAGGGCGAGGCGCTCGACGCGCTCAAGAGCGACTATTATCGGCGTGTCCGCGAGGCCGCCAGCACGGCGCTGGAGAAGACCGGCACCGTGGCGGAGGGGGCACGCTGATATGGAGGTGCGCAAGCTCAGGGACAAGGCCACGGAGGCCTTTGCCAAGGGCCGCTTCTCCAGAGCCGCGGAGTTCTACGAGGACTATTGCAAGGCGGAGCCCAAGGATTTCCAGGCCCGCCTGCGCCAGGGGGACGCGTGGGCCAAGGCCGGCCAGAAGGATCGCGCCATCTCGGCCTACCAGTTCGCCGCCCAGGGCTTCGCGCGCGAGGGTTTCCTCCCGCGAGCCATCGCCGCCAGCAAGCTGATCCTGGAGTTGGATCCCGCCCACCGGGGCGTCCAGCAGATGCTCGCGGACCTGTATGCGCGCAAGAGCGCGGGTGGCAACGGCGCGGCCCAGCGCGCGCCGGCCCGCAAGGTGGAGCTCCCCAGCTTCACCGAGCACATGGGCGTGTCGATGGGACCCAACGTGGCGCCGCTGGAGCTCCCCGAGGAGGACGAGGAGGCCGCGCCCGTCCAGCCTCCTCCCCAGGCGCACGCCAGTCCCGCGGTGGAGCCGCGCGAGGAGGAGGAGCTCCTCGTCGTCCAGGGTGTTCCTCTGCCCCCCACTCCCGTCGCTCCGGGCGTGGTGTCCCCACCGGCCGCGCTCAAGCCGGCGCCTCGTGAGCCTGTCCGCGCCCAGCTTCCGCCTCCAACCCCCGCGGTGCCCGCCTCGTTCGCGACAGGGCCCACGGCCCGCGAGCCGGCCCGGACTCAGCCACTGCCTCCGGCCCCCGCTGCACCTGCGTCGCCGGTCGTGGACCCGCCCCGTCCCTCCGAGCCAGCAGCGGCCCCGGTGATGACTACACCGCCAGGGCTTGCTCCCCGCGCCGCCGCCCAGCGGCCTTCCGTGGCGGTGCCCGTCGCGCCCGCGGAGCCTCCTCGCCCAGCTCCTCCCGCACAGCCCGTCGCGGCTCCTGCCGCCCTGTCAGCTCCGACGGCTTCGCAGGAGGAGACGGCGCTCGAGGTGGACCTGGGGCGTGGGGTGAAGAAGCTCTCCTGGACGGCCGTGGGCGAGCCCCTGTTTCCGACAGCCGCTCCCGCGAGCGAGTCCTCTCCCCCAGCTCCCGCCAGCGCCGCACCGCCGGGGCTCCGGCCACGCCGCGCCACGGAGGCCGGGGGGCCCGACATGGCGCTGACGCCCGCGCCGGGGCAGTCCGCGGTGCCACGGCCCCCCTCCTCGGCGTTCACGGAGCTGGAGCTGGAGGCGGACACGCTGCTGCACGCGGTGGAGGAGGCCGCGATCGCCGGCATCAAGCAGCGCGCCGCCGCCTCGTCCGAGTCCGTCGACGAGGAGGACGAGGAGATCATCCTCACGGAGGAGGTGCCCGCGCCAGGCTCGCTGCCGAACATCCCGCTCTTCTCGGATCTGCCCCAGGACGCCTTCATCGAGCTGTTCGAGCGCTGCCCGCTGCGCCGCTACGCGGTGGGCCAGCGCGTCTTCGATCAGGGCAGCCACGGGGACGCCTTCTACGTCATCTGCGAGGGCAGCGTGCGCGTCGTCCGGGAGGAGGGGAGGCAGCGCAAGGAGCTCGCGACGCTGGGGAGCGGCGCCTTCTTCGGGGAGATGGCCCTGCTGTCCGGCGCGTCGCGGATGGCCTCGGTGGAGAGCGCGGCCGAGGACACGCAGCTGCTGGAGATCTCGGCCCCCTTGCTGGCGGAGCTGTCGCGCCAGCACCCGCAGGTGGCGCGGGCGCTCAAGAAGTTCTGCCGCGAGCGGCTGCTGTCCAACGTGATGAGCACCTCGGCGCTGTTCGAGCCCTTCGGGCGCAAGGATCGGCGCGCGCTGGTGGAGAAGTTCCGCGCCCGCGAGGTGAAGAGGAACGAGATCATCGTCCGCGAAGGCGAGCGGACGGACGGGCTCTACGTCGTGCTCTCCGGCGAGGTGGAGGCGCGCAAGGGCGATCAGGTCCTCTCCCGCCTGAAGGAGGGGGAGCTGTTCGGGGAGATCTCCCTGCTGTCGAAGACGCCCGCCACGGCCACGGTGCTGGCCACCCGGCGCACCTCGCTGCTGCGGCTGCCGCGAGAGGACTTCGACGCGCTCATCCTCAGCCACCCGCAGATCCTCGTCCTCGTGTCGGAGCTCTCCGAGCAGCGGCTGCGCCGCACGGAGGCGCTCACGGGCAGCCCGGCGCTCGAGCTGAGGGCGGAGGAGCTGCTCGTCTAATTGAATTTAGAGATCCTTCACTATTGGAAGCTCCGCCAGATGCCGCTCGACCGCATCACGCGCCGGTGCATCGAACAAGCTGCGGCGACTCGCCCATTCATCCAGGCCGCGCCGCACGAACTCCTTGCCGAACTTCACGAGTTCCACATTGTGCCCATGCATGCGTAGGAACTTCTCGACGCGGGCTACATGGTTCCACCCAATGCGCTCAGGACTCTTCTCTTTGGCGAGTGGCAGTGCGAGCTCGTTTTGTGGCAGGTACTGCCGGACGCAAACGAAGTCGTACGCAGGCGACAGGCGCGCGGAACGTCCGTCTGGGTACACGAGAGACCAATTCTTCAGGTGAGCGTCTGTGTTGCCACAGAGGAGGAGGAAGAACACACGCCGCAGATATTCGACGAGATCGTCCTGGCCACACTGATCGCCGACGAAACGGGCGAGTCCCTCGAGGCTGGCACCCGAGTACTTGCGGTCAGGCGGGAGGCCCCGTACCTGGGCAAAATCCTCTTGGTGTACCCGGCCGCCGTCCGGCAGGCGGTCAAAGCGCCGGATGGCGAACACGTTCTCGCCAAGCGTGAGGAAGCGCGCGTCGAGCCCAGCCACCGAGCGTGCAGAGACGAGCCGGTGCTCGGGCACATTCAGTCCGCACGCATGCGCCCAGCCCATGACCGCGAATTCGTTCTCCGGAAGCCCCGGATATACCTCCGATCCGAACTTGAGGATCCAGCGCCCTTCGAGGCCGCGGAAGGGCAAGGTGAAGCGGTCCTCCGCGCTCTCGACCGCAGAGAACTTCAGCTGCACGCCAGCGAGCGAGAATCGCAGGCTGTCATCGACTGAGGAGTCAGGCATGAGGGGTTCATCGTACCTCTTCACTCCGGAAGGGAGCTCAGCGGTGGCTACTGCAGGCCGGACGATGACGGCTCCCGGAAGGTCCTCGCCGACCACGGCGAGTATGTCGGCAGCGTCGTCCGGATGGGTCTGGGCGGCGATCATTGCCCCGAGTGCACCCTCTGGGAGCAGGTTGGCGAAGAATGTGGGGAGTTGCCCAGGATAGCTGGCTTGGCGGAAGACGCGGTGTTGCCGTCGCTCCTCGAACTGCTGTCCGAGCACAGGCCGGCGCGGCATGTCAGCATAGGCATCATCGAGAGCAAAGGCGAGGATGCTGGTGCCTTCCTCCCTCCCGATGACGCCGACACGCAACTCGCTGAGGAACACGTCGAGCATCAGGCAGACTCCTCGAAGTAAACGTCGAGCGGGAGCCGGTCGTGGTCTGCGGCGTCAAGGCCAGCTTCTGCGATAAGGAAGGCATGCAGGTGCGCTGCGAGGCGCGCTGCTCGGAGTGAGACGAAGGCGTCGACCCTATCCTCAACGAGGGCCGCGAACGCGTCGGCATCGATTCCGTGCGAGTCGAGCAGTGGCTGTGGAGGGGCGCTGGCGACGAGCTCCTCGACGCTGACGCGAGGATGCAACAGGAGCGTAGCGATGGTCTTCTTCCCAGTCGTTGCGATGGTGACGGGGAACTCAGCCGACTCGTCGTCGATCAGCGACGAAATCGGCACGGGGCTGCCGCGCTCATTACCTGTGAGCATGCGTGGATCGAGCGACGCGAGCGCGATGAGTTCCATCTTCGTCTGGGCACTGCGCGCGGATACTGCGGACAGCTCGCGTGGAACGTCATCTGCCGTCACTTTGGGCAGCAGCCGCAACAAGCGCTGCACAGTTGCGTGTTCGTCACCGTCAATGGAGCTCCATTTCGGCCCGTCCGTCCGGTTATCGGTTCGATGGTCGCCCGTCAGCATTCCGCGCCAGAACCAGCGTACCAGGAGTACCCGGCTGCGGGGATGTAGCTCAGAATGCAGGTCAAACACGCGAGCGAGGCTCGCGAGTGCGCCACCGTAGGGCATCCATGAGATGTGCGGAACGCCTGCATCCTCGACGAGGAACTCCACCGCGCGCACGAGCGCCTTCGAGACACGCGCAAAGAGCGCATGCACGTCGACATCTTTCCCAAGTCCATCCTCAAGCGTGCCGCGTGGCTGGAGGTTTGCCACCGCCATCGCGGCGCGTTCAACTTGCTTGGCGTCGAGTTCGCCGAAGCCCAACTGGGCGACGTCCTCGCATACACGGTCGATCGGCCCCTTACCACCAGCTAGGCTTGAGTGAAGGGCCTGGAACACTTCAGCGCTGCTGAGCGCGTGCTTGGAGCGGTTTACACGTGCGAAGATCTCCCGCAGCACCCGGTCGTCTTCGCTCGCGGTCGGCACGAGGTAGGCGGGGACAGAGTATTCCCGGATGCGGCTGGAGATCTCGTCAGCACGGTCGCTGAGTTCCTCGGAGATACCCGCCTGCCGAAGCCATTTATTGACGAGCGCCGAGCTCGCGAGCACGTGCGTGGGCACCCAATGCGGAGCGGGCGCGCGACGCCGCGTACCAAGGACGAACTGCGCCTTATCGAGGTCGAAGTAGATGGGCCGGTACGTGCCTGGCCTGTCATCCAACAAGCCCATCGCGAGCGTGGCGAGGCGTTGTTGCCCGTCGACTACCCACAACGCGTTCTCGACTGGAGGCACCTCGGCGACGAAGCCGCCGAGCACCACGCGGTCCGCAGGGGCAGCGCTCTGGGCGAGCAACAATGTGCCGATAGGAAACCCGGCTTGGATGCTATCGAAGAGCAACCGCCGATCCTCGTCATCCCAGCGAAACCTGCGCTGGAAGTGCGGGATGCGGACGCGCCCTTTGCGTATAGCCTCAAGTAGTGCCGTCACGCTGAAGGTCTTCGTCTCCAGTGCGGTCGTCAGCGGACCGCCGATGCTCTTGCTCATGTCATTCGACATGTATGAACAGTAGCGCGAGGTTGGGCACGCTCGCTGGGAAAGGAGTGACAGGGCCGTAGCAGCCTGAGCACGCGCAGCCCCTTTGTCAGGCTCTCGTTTCTCCACATCGCCGCACAGGGGCACTCCCGGGGCTCAGCCCCGGGAACTCGGCGAGTTCCCCAAGTGGGGCAAAGCCGAGGCCGGAAGAGGAGAGCCCGTCGGAGGCGCAATTATGTGGCCGGGGGCTTGCCGCGCAGCGTGGCGAAGTACTCCTCGCGCGAGAGGGTGCCGCGGGTCTCCAGCACCTCGATCAGCGCGCTCAGGGAGCGGGCCTGGTTGGCGACCATCTGCTCCAGATCGGCCACCTTCTGCGAGAGCGCGTCCACGCGCTGCTGGAGCTCGGCCTCCCGCGGGGAGGCGGTGCGCGGCGGGGGAGGCGGGGGCGTGAACTCGTAGGTGGGCTCGCGGATCCCGAACTCCTCCGGGCTGGCGGTGGTGTTGCTGGCGCCGCCGTAATAGTACTTGCGGATGGCGCGCTCGATGGCCGAGGGGCTGCTGACCACCACCTGGATCTTCTGATCCGTGTGGAAGGCCAGCTCCTGGAGCGCCTCCACGTTGGACGGGTCCGCGCTGGCCAGGGTGAGCGTCTTGTGCGCCAGATCCGCGGAGATGGGGAAGACGCTGTAGCGCTCGGCGAGCTCCACCCGGAAGAGCTGGAGGAGGTACTCGGGCGGCGTCACCGCGTCGAGCTCCACGGCGGGGATGTGGAGCTGGCGCGAGAGGGCGTGCACCATGGAGCTCTCGTCCACGAAGCCCATCTGCACCAGCGTGTGCCCGAGCTTGCCGCCCCACTTTCGCTGCTCGGCGAGGGCCGAGCGCAGCTGAGTCTCGGTGAGGAGGCCGGCGTCCATGAGGATCTCGCCGAGCCGCTTCTTGCGTGGGGGAGGAGGGTGGCTCACCGGATCAGGGTAGCAGCGGGCCGGGGGGCCGCAACCCCAGGGAGACGGGAATGGGCCAGGGGCCACGGCTTGAGGTATGCATGGGGGATGGCGCGATGCGTGATCCCTGTCCTGCTGGTGTTTCTCTCGGGCTGTGCCACCACGCGGTTGTCCGGCGCGGATCTGGACCGCGTGAGGCAGCCCGCCTTCATCTCCCGCATCGAGGAGAGCGCGGGGCCCAAGGGCCTCGTCTTCCGGGAAGATGATGCGTATGGCGAGAAGCTGAAGAAGCTCGAGCCGAAGGAGGCGGACCGCCGGCTGCAGGCGAAGCTGAGCAAGGCGGTGACGCGCTTCGAGATCTCCGAGCGGCTGCGCGTCAACACGATCAACCAGCTCCCGCAGGAGCGGCCGTGGACGAACATCGTGGATCCGGCGCGGGTGGCCTCGGCGCTGGAGAGCTTCCTGGTGGAGGAGGTGCCGGCGAACGCGCCGGACTACGATCTGCTCGTGCCGCTGGGGGCGGACGCCATCGTGGAGTTCGTCATCGAGGACTACGGCATGCGCAGCGAGGACGGGCACGCGGGCGCATACGTGAAGGGCTACGGGCGCATGTTCCGGCTGGATGGGCGCAGCGAGCTATGGCGCCGCCCGTTCGACGCGGATCAGATCGAGTCCGGGGCACCGCACCTGGATCCATTCAAGGTGGGCAAGGATCCGGATCTGTTCCGGCAGGCCATCACGAGCTTGCTGGACGAGGTGGCGGGGCGGTTCTCGCAGGATCTGTCGCCCAAGGATCGCCGCGGTGGGCCACCGCTGCCGGAGGGGCCGGACCTGTCCGCGCCGGACAGCACGAACCGCACGGGCCGCGAGGACCAGCAGCCCCCACCGCCACCGGAGCCGGATCTTCCTCCGGGCGAGCTGCCGGATCCGGATCCTGAATCATGAGGGCACCCCTGCCGTGGCCATGCCCCCGTCAGAACAAGGCGTGCTCGGCCAGGAGCACGGCGAGGCCCACGATGAAGCTCAGGAGCGTCACGGGCACGCCCACGCGCAGGTAGCCCATGAAGGACATCTTCACCTTGTCGCGCGCGGCCTCGAAGACGATGAGGTTGGCCACGCTGCCAATCAGCGTGAGGTTGCCCGCCAGCGTGGAGCACAGCGCCAGCACGTGCCAGCCCAGCTCCGGATCCTGCAGCGCGGGCACCCACGTGCGCGCCAGCATCACGAACGGCACGTTGCTGAAGAGGTTGGAGGCCACCAGCGTCAGCGTCGCGAACCCGAGCGTCTCGCGCCACGGCGGCCCCGCCATCAGCGGGGCGAACAGCCCCCGGATCTCCTCCGCCCAGCCCTCCTTGTTCACCCCGTAGACCACCACGAACAGGCTGGCGAAGAACACCAGCAGCACGAAGTCCACGCGCTCCATGATGGAGCGCGGCTCGCGGCGGGAGATGGCCATCACCACCGCGGCGCCCGCCAGCGCGCTCCAGCTCATGGGGAAGCCCAGGAAGAAGGCCACCACCACCGTCACCAGCACCGCCAGCGTCAGCACCAGCAGCGGCCGATCGATCGGCGGAGGCGGCGGGTGCGGCTCGAAGCGCCGGGCCGGCAGCTCCTTGCGGAACAGGTACAGCAACGCGGCGATGACGACGCCGGTGGACAGCAGCGCGGGCAGGGCCATGTACGCCGCGAAGCTCGCGTAGGACAGCCCCGAGGCGCCCTGGATGAGCATGTTCTGCGGGTTGCCCGTGAAGGTGGCCACCGAGCCGCTGTTGGAGCCCATGCACACCGCCAGCAGGTACGGCACGGGCGGCAGGCGCGCGTCCTCCACCACCACCAGCACCATGGGCGTCAGCATCAGGCAGACGGTGTCGTTGACGAGGAAGGCGGACAGCAGCGCGCTGATGGCCGTGATCGCCGCCAGCAGCAGCCGGGGGGTGTGCGCCAGCCGGATCGTGTACGTGCCCGCCGTCCGGAAGAAGGCCGCCTGCGCCAGGTACGCCGCCAGCAGCATCATCCCCAGCAGGAGGATGATCGTGTCCAGATCCACCGCGTGACGCGAGGGATCCTCGCTGTGGTTGAAGACCTCGGCGGGGGTGACGACCCCGAGCACCACCATGAGCACGGCGCCCAGCAGCGCGCCGCCCGGGCGGTCCAGCTTGAGGTAGGGCAGGCGCGCCCCGGCGATGAAGACGTAGGTCAGCAGGAAGATGGCGAGGGCCACGAAGCGGGGACAGTACCCCAGGCGCTTCTGCTACGCTCTGCTCCTCACGCACCGCTGCAAGGAACACCATGACCGGCACCCGCCGGCCCGAAGAGGGACCGGTGCAGCTCGATGGGGGCGAAGGAGCGGGGGGAGGGCAGCTCCTCCGCTCGGCGCTCTCGCTGTCGCTCATCACGGGCCGCCCGTTCCACATCACGGGCCTGCGGGAGCGCCGGGAGCCTCCCGGGCTGCGCCCCCAGCACCTGGCCTGTGTCCGCGGCGCCGAGGCCCTCAGCGCCAGCACGGCGCAGGGCGCGCTCGTGGGCGCCTCCGAGCTGTCCTTCACGCCGGGCCCGGTGCGCACGGGGGACTACGTCCTGGAGGTCGGCACCGCCGGGAGCACCACCCTGCTGTTCCAGTGCCTCTTCTTCCCGCTGGCCCTGGCGGGCGGAGGGCAGCTCACCCTGCGCGGCGGGACGCACGTGCCGCACAGCCCCAGCTACCACTACCTGGGCGGCGTCTGGCTGCCGGCCGTGCACGCCTTCGGCCTGAGCGCCTCGCTGCGCCTCACCCACGCCGGCTTCTACCCGGAGGGCGCGGGCGAGTTCCACGCGGAGGTGCTCCCCCCAGGAGAGCCCCCGGCGCTGGTGGATCTCCCGGCGCGCGGCACGCTGCGGGACATCACCGTCAGCACCTTCGTCGGCGGGCTGCCGTTCTCCGTCGCCGAACGCCAGTCCCGCGCCACCGAGGCGGCCCTGCGCGAGCGGGGGATCTACTGCCACACGCAGAACCGGCCCCTGCCCGTCACGCGCTCGGCGGGGAGCGTCACCTTCATCCTGGCGCAGTTCGAGAACACCTTCGCGGGCTTCAGCGCGGTGGGCGAGCGAGGCAGCTCGCCGGAGGAGGTGGGGCGCGAGGCCGCCGAGGCCATGGCGCGCTTCATGGAGTCCGCCGGCGCGATCGACGAGCACCTCGGGGATCAGCTCCTGCTCCCGGCGGCGCTGCTCGCGGGGGGGCGGCTGGGCGCGGTGTCTCCCGGCACGACGCGCTTCACCACGGCCCGGGTGACGGAGCACCTGCTGACGCACGCCCGCGTCCTCGAGCGCTTCCTGCCGGTGAAGATCGGGGTGGAGCCGGGCGGCGCGGTGGAGGTCCGCCCGGCCTGAGCCCTCGGGGCTCCGCCTGGGGCTATTCCTCGTCGGCGTCGCGGGCGCCGGAGAGGCCGAAGGTGTTCGTGTTGGCGATCTCCTTCGTCGTGCTGCGGTAGGCGCGGAGCGCGAACGGCGTGGCGACGAGGAACACCAGCCCTGCCAGGCCGATGGCGAGCCACGGCACGGGCGTCTCCTTGATCTGGATGTCCTTGCTGTAGGCGTTCATGTTGCCCCGCAGCTGCTGCTCCTTGAGGGCTTGCTTCTCCTCCTCGGTCATCGCGGGAGGCGGCTGGAAATCCTGCACGGGGCGGCCGGCCAGGGCGGCGCCCCCGGAGAGCAGGGCGGACAGGAGGACGAGTCGCGAAAGCGTACGCATGGGCGGCCATCCTACCACGGGAATGGCCCCTGGGAGCCATGGGCTGGGGGCTCTCGGGGCGGGAGGGGCGGCCTCTGGCGCCTCCATCTTCGTGCGTACACGCCGCCCGAAACGGGCTTGCGTCCGCCCCGGCCGTCCATTACGGGCGGGGCGACTCCTACCTTCGGGCCCTCATGGTGCGCCTCGTCTTCGTCGCTGTCGCCAACCTGCTGATCCTGGTGTGGACCCTGCTCGGCTGGCCGTTCCGCCTGCTGGCCTCGCGGAACCGCCCCGCCTTCGTCCGCTTCCGGCTCTCCGAGGATCCGCCCTACCGTGAGCGGCGCCGGGCCCGGCTGCGGCTGGGCGGTTCGCGACCGGAGCCCGCCACCGTCTCCTCGCTGGAGTCCTTCCAGGAGGCGCTCGGGTTGCTGGCGAAGGACGCGCGGGTGAAGGGCATCCTCCTGGAGCTCGAGGGGCTCGCCGTGTCCTCGGCGAAGAAGGATGCGCTGGTGAAGCTGCTCACCGACTTCCGGGCGGCGGGCAAGAGGGTGGTGGGCTGGGCGGTGAGCGTGGACAACCTGGGCTACCAGGTGCTGTGCGCCGCGGACGAGGTGCTGCTGGCCCCCGCGGGGCGAGTGGAGCTGGTGGGCTTCGCCGCGGAGGCCACGGCGCTGGGCGAGGGGCTCGCGCGCGCGGGCATCCAGGCCCACTTCGTGCGCCGCGGCCCCTACAAGACGGCGCCGGAGCTGTTCACCCACGCGAAGGTCTCGGACATCCAGCGGCAGACGCTGGAGGCCTTCCTCGACGAGCGTTACGCGGAGCTGACGGAGGCGGTGGCCCGGAGCCGCAAGCGCACCCCCGAGGAGGTGCGGGCGCTCATCGACGCGGGGCCCTACAGCGCCCAGCGCGCGCTGACGGCGGGGTTGGTGGACGGGCTGTGCAGCGAGGCGGACCTGCCGGCACGGCTGGACGAGCGCAAGCGGGAGGCGAAGGCCAAGGACTCCGATGGCGCCGAGGAGCCGATCGAGCCGATGAGCGCCTGGCTCTCCACCCGGCCGGTGCCCCACGTGAAGTGGCGGCCGGCGCGGCGGCGGCCGAGGCTGGGGCTGGTGGCGCTCTCGGGGATGATCGTCCCCGGGAAGGGCTCCGGGGGCGGGCTGGGCCCGAGGTTCGCGGGTTCAGAGGCGATCGTGAAGGCGGTGCGCGCGGCGGGCCGGGACAAGCGCGCGCAGGCGCTGGTGCTCTACATCAACAGCCCGGGGGGCTCGGCGCTGGCCTCGGAGTTGATCCTGGAGGCGGTGCAGCGGGTGGCGCGCAGGAAGCCGGTGATCGCCTACGTGGATCAGGTGTGCGCCAGCGGCGGGTACATGGCGGCGCTGGGCGCCAAGGAGATCTGGACGGCGCCGCACGCGATCATCGGCTCCATCGGCGTCTTCGCCGGGAAGTTCGAGGCCTCCGGGTTGATGGAGCGGCTGGGGGTGCACCGGACGCTCATCTCGCGCGGAGAGAACGCGGGCATCTTCTCGACGTCCCGAGGCTTCACGCCGCACGAGCACGCGTCGCTGGAGGCGGAGGTGGAGGAGACGTACCAGGCTTTCCTGGCCCACGTGGCCAGGGCGCGCGGGCGGACGAAGGAGGAGATCCACGAGCGGGCGGAGGGGCGCGTGTACTCGGGGGTTCGCGCGCTGGCCTCGGGGCTGGTGGATCGCACCGGGAGCTTCGAGGAGGCCTGCCGCTACGCGCTGGAGCAGGCCCAGGTGCCGCCGGGGCCGTTCGAGCTGAAGGCCTATGGCGAGGGGGCGCGTCGGCGCACGCTCCTCCAGCTCTTGTTGAGCATGTCGGGCACGCACCTCTATGCGCTCTGTCCGACGGCGTACTCCCTCGGCGGGCGCGGGGCAGGCGAGCAGTTCGATTGATATAACCACCTGATCAGCCCAGAGCGAGATGCCTATGTCGAACCGAACCTTCCCCCGCCGGACGCTCCTGAAGGGAGCGCTGGTGGCCACCGCGGCGGCGTTCAACCCCTCGAGCCGGAGCTGGGCAGCCACGGCCGCGCCCGAGTCCATCAGCCTTCCTCCGCTGGATGGCCAGCTCGTGATGGATGCGGAGACGCGCGCGAGGGCCGCGGACGACTACGGCCACATCGTCCACCGCACGCCGTGGGCCGTGCTCATCCCTGGCTCGGTGCAGGACATCGTGAAGATCGTCCGCTTCGCGCGGGCGCACGGCCTGAAGGTCGCCGCCGGCCGCGGCATCGGCGAGAGCCACAGCACCCAGGGCCAGGCGCAGGTGGAGGCTGGCGTGTTCATCGACATGTCCGCCCTGTCCACCGTCCACGACGTGGACGAGACGAGCGCCTGGGTGGATGCGGGCGTGCGGTGGATCGAGCTGCTGGAGATCACGGTGCCGCAGGGAAGGAGCCCTCCGACGCTGACCGACTTCATCGAGCTGAGCATCGGCGGGACGCTCTCGGTGGGAGGCATTGGCGGGCAGGCGTTCCGTTGGGGCCTGCAGGTGGACAACGTCCTGGAGCTGGACGTCGTCACCGGCCGCGGGGAGCTCGTGCGGTGCTCGCCCTGGCGCCACTCGGCGCTGTTCGACTCCGTCCGAGCGGGCCTGGGGCAGTTCGGCATCATCGTGCGGGCTCGGGTGCGGCTGGTGAGGGTGCCGCCACGCGTCCGCGTCTACACCGCGATGTACGACGATCTCGCGGTCTTCCTGAGGGATCAGGCGCTGCTCGTGGATGAAGGCCGCTTCGACTACGCCGAGGGCTCCGTCGTGCCGAGCGGGGGCCAGTACTCCTTCCAGCTCGAGGTCGCGAAGTACTTCTCACCGGGCGCCGAGCCGAACGACGCACAACTCCTGGCGGGCCTGTCGTTCCAGCCGGGCACCCTGCAGGCTCAGGACAGCAGCTACTTCGACTTCGCCAACCGCCTGGCGCCGCTGATCGAGTTCCTCAAGAGCATTGGCGTCTGGCAGCTCCCGCACCCGTGGCTGAACATGTTCGTCCCCGGGCCCGCCACCCGGCCGTTCGTGCAGCAGGTGCTCGCGCAGACTCCCGAGGCCGAGCTCGGCCAGGGGCCTGTCCTGCTCTACCCCTTCCACCCCAACCGGATCACCGCGCCATTCGCGCGGATGCCGCCGGGCCATCACGCCTACCTCTTCGCCCTGCTGCGCACCGCCATTCCTCCCACGCCGGAGAACGTGGCGGCCCTCGTCGCGAAGAATCGGCTCATCTTCGAGCAGCTCACCGCCGCGCAGGGCAAGCGCTACCCCATCGACTCGGTGCCGATGAGCCACGCCGACTGGCGCAGGCACTTCCACCCACACTGGGAGCGCTTCGTCCTCTCGAAGCAGCGCTTCGATCCGGACAACGTCCTCGCTCCAGGCCAGGGGATCTTCTGAGGGAGGCTGTGAACATGGCCGATAATCAAGCTGACGCTGCCAGGGAGGCGACGCGGAAGGTCTACGAGCAATGGTTTGCCGCGTGGGCCTCGGGAGATGTCCCGAAGCTGGTCTCCCTGGTGACCGACGACTGCACGTGGGAGGACGTCCCCAACGGGGTCCATCACGGCAAGCAGGAGGTGGAGGCGCTGGCGCGCAACACCCACAAGATGGTGCCGGATCTGCACCTGGAGATACGGGACGTGTGGATCGGGGAGGGCTGGTTCATCGCGGAGTGGCAGGCCACCGGGACCAACTCCGGCAACTATCCCGGCATCCCGGCGAGCGGCAATCGCTTCCGCATGCGGGGCGCCTCGGTGCTGGTGCTGCGGGACGGCAAGATCCACCGCTACTCTTCCTACTGGGACACCAAGAGCATGACGGACAAGCCCTTCACCGGGTAGCGCGCAGCACCCGTCCAAAGCCGCGCTCCTGGCCGAGCCGGGGTGTCACCGCGCCCTCGGCCACGGCCTCGCGGCCGGAGATGAGGACGGTCTTCACGGCGGCGTCGTTGCGGCGCACCAGCCGCACGAAGCCCCCGAAGTTCTCCATGGGGGCCTCGGTGGCGACCTCGAGCTTCTCGTCCAGCCCCTCGGGGTTCACCACCACCACGTCCGCGCGCTTGCCCTGCGCGAGCACGCCCGCCTCCAGCCCCATCCACTGGGCGATCTCTCCCGTGAGCCGGTGCACGGCGCGCTCCATGCTCATGAAGGGGCGGCCCCGACGCTCGGCCTCGCGCACCCGGCGCAGCAGCCGCAGCGGGAAGTTGTAGTGGGCCATGTTGCGCAGGTGGGCCCCGGCGTCCGAGAAGCCGATGAGCACGTCCGGGTGCTGGCAGATGAAGTCCAGCTCCTCGGGCCGGTCGTTGGCCATCACCGTGAACCAGCGCAGCGCATCCCCGTACAGGGCCACCAGATCCAGGAAGACATCCACCCCGTGGCGGCCCTGCTCCTTCGCCACCTGCGCGAAGGATCTGCCCACGAGGCGCTCGTCCGGGCAGGCGAGGATCTGCGACTGGTTGAAGTCGCGGTGGAAGGCCTTGGGCAGCCAGCGGCTGGTCCACTCGCGGCGGAAGCGCTCGCGGTAGGCGGGATCTCGCAGCAGCTCCACGCGCGAGGCGGCATCCTGGAGGTGCAGGGCCGCGGCGCCCGCGCCGAACTCCTCGAAGACGACCAGATCGATCCCATCGGCCCACAGGTCGAACACCTCGGGCAGCGCCTGCCACCGGAAGTCGGCGCCCAGCAGGCGGTTGAACGTGCGCGAGAGCACCCCCACCAGTCGGTGGATGCCGCGGCTGGCGCGCGGGTCCATCATCGAGATGACCGTGGTCTTCAGCGGCTTGCGGAACAGGCCCACGCTCTCCAGGAGGAAGAGCAGCACGTTCACCTTGGTGCTGACATTGGGCACGCCCTGGAAGACACGGCCGCGTTCGCGCAGCAGGCGCGTGAGGCGGCGGTACTCGCTCCAGCGGGCGAAGGTGGAGGGCAGGGGACGGCTGCGGATGTCGCGGCTGCCGCCCATCTTGTCCCACTTGAGCGTCTGGATGGACAGGCCCAGGTAGCCCAGGTCCAGGCCCTCACGGACCAGGGCCTCCATGCGGGCCAGCTCCTCGGCGCTGGGGCGCTGGTGGCGGTCCAGGCTGCGGTGGAGCCCCATCACGTGCGCGCGCAGCGCGGAGTGCCCGAGGAACGAGGCGACGTGGGGCCCCAGCGGCAGCGAGCCCAGGTGCTCCAGGTATTCGCCCAGGGTGCTCCAGCTCTTGCGCTCCTCGAGCAGCGAGCGCACGGTGGCGTAGGGGATGGCCTCCACGCGGCAGAACATGTCCGCGAGATCCTCGGCGGTGCCCACCGCGAGGCTCAACGAGCAGCTGCCCAGGACGACGGTGGTGACGCCGTGCCGCACGGACTCCGAGAGCGAGGGGGCCAGCTCCACCTCGGCGTCATAGTGCGTGTGGAAGTCGATGAAGCCCGGCATCACCCAGTGCCCGCGCGCGTCGACGACGCGCGTGGCCGGCGTGCGTGGCAGGGGGGCCTCGGAGAGCGCGGCGACGGTGTCTCCCTGGACTCCGACATGGCACGGGCGCGGCGGCCCACCGAGCCCATCGAAGACAAGGCCATTCTCGATAATGAGGTCCAAGGCAGCTCCTCTTATCGCTACAGAAGGTAGCACAGTGTTGTTCGCGGCTTGCTGAGCCAGCGTGGGGGACTCCAGCAGCTTCCCATCAGGACATGGCGCCTGGTGCGCGCCGTGGGGTTTCTTGTACGTGGTGGCGCTGTAAATGAAGAATTTTCGGGATTAAGCGAATTGCGTGTGCTAGCTCCCGCGGCCATGCGCACCTCTCTCCGACTTTCCTCTCTCCTCCTCGCCTCCTCCCTCGCTGCCGGCTGCCTCGGCCCCGAGACGGGCACCGACACCCTCGACACCCTCCAGGCCACCGAGCAACAGGCCACGGATCCCACGTTCCGCGTCTACAACATCGTCGAGGCCGTGCTCCCGGCCGCCAACTACGACGGCGTCGCCGGCGACGAGTGCCTCGCCCTCCTGAACCCCGAGCACCGCCTCCGCAAGATCATCCTCGTCGAGACCGCCGGCGCCGGCGGCTCCTGCGCGCTCAACGCCTACAGCGCCGGCACCGCCTTCAGCTTCACCTGGGGCGACACCTCCGTCTACCAGGGCTCGTCCGGCATCACCGCCATCCGCGCCGCGCTCTCCGACAATGACGGCGCCGTTCACCACCTCATCGGCTCGATCACCTCCGAGGCCTCCACCCTCGCCAACCTGCAGTCCTTCCTCACGCTGAGCGACGCCCAGCAGGCCAGCCAGCTCGTCACCTTCACCGCCGACCGCGTCCACTCCCTCTACGACTTCGAGGGCGAGGAAGAAGTGCTCGCCGAGGCCGCCTACCAGGCCGTCCGCGTCAGCCAGCCCTGCGAGAACCCCGGCTCGCCCCGCCTCGACGCCCGCGTCTACAACGGCTTCGTCTACGGCTACACCGCCAGCAACAGCGGCAGCTGCCACAGCGGCTGGTTCTCCAAGCTCCACATCTACAACCGCAACTGGCGCCTCGTCGCCAAGCAGGAGTACTCGGAGTAGCTCGCCGCGCCGCTCACGTCCTGCCCGCTGCCCGTGACCTGGGCGCGCTTCAGCTGCTGCTCACATAGGGCGCAGTGGCTGTCGCGCGTCACAACACGGCAGCGCGGACCTCGGCCAGGGTGTACTCCTTGTGGGAGGGGATAACCGGGCCTGTCTGCTGAGCGAAGAGCGGCCGAGTGCTCTCGGGAGTGGAGAGCTGTGAGGCCTGCTCCAGCGCCGCGGTCAGCTGCGCCGCGGTGCCGCGCGCCTCGGGGCGCATGGAGAGCATGCGAAGAATGACGGCATTGAGCTGGGGAGAGACGCGCGGGTTGAGGAGGTGGGGAGCCGGGGAGGAGAGGCCCTGCAGGTGCCAGGTGCCGGCCTCATCCTGGGAAGGTTCCGCCAGCTCGGGGGAGTGGCCCGTGACGAGGCGATAGGCAGTCACTCCCAGCGAATAGAGGTCATCTGCCGGCTGAGCGGAGTAGCGGGCCTTGGGTTCGCGGAAGTGCTGGAGGGAGAAGAGCGGAGCATCGCGGTCTTGCTCACAGGCTGTGCTCCTGGGAGCGGAGTAGCCCCGCTTCCCTCGACAGGTCCCGCTCGATTTGACAACCACCCGCCGGGCACCGATGCTCCCCTCACCAGGTAAGGGGAGTGCGCCATGACACGACCGGGGCTGGACCTTAAGCAGGGGACGCTCGACGTCCTCGTCCTCCAGACGCTCACGTGGGGGTCCACCCATGGGTATGGCATCTCCGAGTGGATCCGTGAGCGCACGGGTGGCGTCCTCGCGGTGCAGGACGCGGCGCTCTACAAGGCGCTGCGCCGGCTGGAGCAGCAGGGCCACGTTGTGGCGGAGTGGGGGACCAGCGAGAACAACCGCCGCGCGCGCTTCTATTGCCTGACGCCCGCGGGCCGCCGCGCCCTGCGCGAGGAGGCGGCCTCCTGGCGCGCCTATGCCGACGCCATCGCCCGCGTGCTCGACGCGACACCGGGGGAGGCCTAGATGGGCACGCCGGGGCGGCGGTGGACGTGGCCATGGCGGAGCCGCGCGGAGCTGCAGTCCGACGTGGACGAGGAGATTGCCTTCCACCTGGGCATGCGCACCGAGGCCCTGGTGCGCGAGGGACTGTCGGAAGCCGAGGCCCGCCAGCGCGCACGGCGGGAGTTCGGCGACGTGGAGGAACTGCGCGAGGCCCTGGGCGCGCACGACGCGCGGGCCCAGGCGCGCCGCCGCGTGTCCGCGTGGCTGGACGCGCTGCTGCGGGATCTGCGCTTCGGGGTGCGCACGCTGTGGCGGAGCCCCGGCTTCACGCTGGTGGCGGTGCTCACCGTGGCGCTCGGGGTGGGCGCGAACACCGCGCTCTTCGGCGCCGTGCACGCGGTGCTGCTGCGTCCGCTGCCTTACGCCGCGCCGGACCGGCTCGTGGCCGTGTCGATGGTCCCCGAGGCCGGCGCTTCCCCGGCGACGCTGTTCGCCCTGCGCGAGCGCAGCCGCACCCTCACGGACATCGCGGGCTACGTCCGGCGGACCGTCACCCTCACCGGGAGCGGCGAGCCCGAGCTGCTGAGCGGCGCGCTCGTGAGCGCCGAGCTCTTCTCCGCGCTCGGCGTGGTCCCCCGGTTCGGTCGCGCGCTGCAGCCCGCAGACAACCGGCCGGGGGCCGCTTTCGTGGCGGTGCTGGGCCACGGCCTGTGGCTGCGGCGCTTCGGCGGAGACCCGGGCGTGGTGGGCCGCACCGTCACGCTGGACGGCATGCCCTTCACGGTGGTGGGGGTGATGCCGCGGGGCTTCTCCTTCCCCGGGGATGACGTGGGGCTGTGGCTCCCTCTCCGGCTGGACCCGACGTCGGGCGACAGCGACATCGGCTTCCTCACGCTCCTGGGGCGGCTCGCGCCCGGCAGGGGCTCCACCGAGGCGAACGCGGAGCTGCGCACGCTGGGCGCCGCCCTGCGCGCCGAGCGCCCCGGTGTCCTCCCGGAGGACTTTGGGGGCCTGGCGCGCGTGACGCCGCTGCGCGACGTGCTGGTGGGGGAGGTGGGCCCGGCGCTGCTGCTCCTGCTGGGCGCGGTGGGTTGCGTGCTGCTCATCGCGTGCGCGAACGTGGCCGGGCTGCTGCTCGCCCGGGCGACGGGCCGGCGCACGGAGCTCGCCGTGCGCGCGGCGCTGGGGGCGAGCACGGGCCGGCTCGCGCGCCAGCTGCTCACCGAGAGCGTGCTGCTCGGGCTCGTGGGCGGGCTCGCGGGCCTGGTGCTCGCGCGCTGGGGCGCGGATGCCGTGGGCGCGGCGCTGCCCGGGACGCTGCCGGAGGCCGGGCGGGTGGGGGTGGATGGGCCCGTGCTCGCCTTCGGCCTGGCCCTGTCGCTGGGGGTGGGCCTGCTCTTCGGGCTCGTGCCCGCGCTGCGCGCCGCACGGGGAGACCCGCATGCGGGCCTGCGGCCGGGTGGCACGGGAGGCTTGGGGCGCGGGCAGCGACGGCTGCTCGGTGGCCTCGTGGCGGGAGAGATGGCGCTGGCGCTGGTGCTCACGGTGGGCGCCTCGCTGATGCTGCAGACGGTGTGGAAGCTGCAGCGGATGGACACGGGCTTCACCACCGAGCGGGTGCTCACCCTAGCCGTGGAGCTGCCGGACGCGCGCTACGGCGACGGGGGACGCGGCGCGGTCTTCTTCCGCGAGGCGCTCGAGCGCATCCGTGCGTTGCCGGGCGTGGAGGCCGCGGGCGCCATCCACCGGCTGCCCCTGGCGAGCGACAACGTCGACGTCACGCTGCGCATCGAGGGCCGACCCACGCCGCTGGACGGCTCGGCCGATGTGGACCGGCGCGTCGTCACCCTCGGCTACTTCGACGCGCTCCGGGTGCCGCTGCTGCGCGGGCGGGCGCTGGACGCGACCGATACCGACACGGCCCGTGTCGCCGTCGTCAACGAGGCGCTGGCACGCCGGCTCTTCCCCGGCGAGGAGGTGCTCGGCCGCCGCGTCTGGACGGACTTCGAGGGGAAGGAGGGCTGGACGACCATCGTCGGGGTGGTGGGCGACACGCGCAACCAGGCGCTGGGCAGCGCGCCGCGCCCGCAGCTGTACCGGCCGCACGCCCAGGTTCCGTCCACGCGGATGACGCTGGTGGTGCGCACCCGGGGCGAGCCGCTGGCGCTCGCGCGCGCGGTGCGCGAGGCGCTCTGGGCGGTGGACCCGGACGTGCCCATGGGGGAGGTGCGCACGCTGGAGCAGGTGGCCCGGGACTCCATCGCCACGCCACGGCTGGTGCTCTCGCTCCTGGTGCTCTTCGCGCTGCTGGCGCTGGTGCTGGGGGCGGTGGGCCTCTACGGGGTGATGAGCTACGCGGTGGGGCAGCGCACGTACGAGTTCGGGGTGCGGCTCGCGTTGGGCGCGAGCGGCGCGGACGTGCTGCGGCAGGTGGCGGCAGAGGGCCTGGTGCTCGCGGGGGCGGGCATCGCGGCCGGGCTCGTGCTCGGCCTGGCGGCGGGGCGGGTCCTGTCGAGGCTCGTCTTTGGCGTGGGCACTTCGGACCCGCTCACGCTGCTCGGCGCGTCCGGGGTGCTCGCGGTGGTAGCGCTGCTCGCGAGCCTCGTGCCCGCGTGGCGCGCGGCACGCGTGGACCCGGGACGCGTGTTGCGCGAGGGGTAGGGCGTCGGCGCTCGGTCGCGGCTACGGAGTGGGGGTGGAGCCCCGGCGAATCCACCTCGTGTCTTGCTCGTGCAGGCCCGTGCGTCAGTCGCGAACCGCCCACGTCTTCGAGCGCTTCTCCATGTCGGCGAAGGACAGCCGCACGAAGTCGCGACCGGCGCCGAGCTCGATGCCTACCCAGAGCAACTCCGGGTCCGCGAGGTAGACGTCCACGCCCGCCCACGTCGCGCGCCGGGTGAGCAGCGGCTCCAGATCGTAGGCGCGCGGGGGCTTCGAGAGGTCCGCGGAGAACAGGAGCAAGTCGTCGCCCCAGTGGATCCACAACCGGCCGTCCTGGCGCGTCCCGATGTCGTGCACCTGCGAGTCGTACGTATACGGGCTCACCGGTCTCCTCGTCGGGACCCTGATGATCTGCTCGGAGCCGTCCCCCGCGAACCGATGCACCGTGAGGACGTTGTTCGTGACCACCTCCACCCGGAGGACGTCACCCTTCGGCATCAGGTAGAGCTCCGGATCCCAGGAGCCGCTCTTCGGCAGGGGGTGGAGGTCCGCCTTCTCCTGGCCCGGCCGCCAGCGCAGCAGCGCGCGCTGGTTGCGAGCGAGCCTGAGCTCCAGCACCAGCGGCGCGTCCTTGCTCCCCCAGATCTTCGTCGCCAGGCCACACTCCTGCGCGCGCCCGTCGAACAGCGACTTGCGCGTCACGCCCGAGGCGGCGTGCTCGAAGACGACGATCTCGTCCACCGGGCAGGTGTTGGTGTCGCAGCGCTGCTGCGGCTCGCGAAACATGAGGAGCACCGCGCGCTCGACCGAGACATCGAGCTTGCGGGCCGCGTCGACGCGATAGAGCAGCTCCGGCGGCGAGCTCCCGTCGAGGGCGAGCCGGTAGACGACGTACACCGGGACCTGCCCCGGCCCTTTGCGTTCTCCAGCCATCATGACCAGCGCGTTCCGGCCGTCGGGGAGGAAGGCGAGGTGATCCACCTGGTACCGGTTGAGGTCCTCGGAAGGCGGCGGCTTGGGGAGCTTGAGGTGCCGCTTCGGCGCGGCGGTGAAGAGGTGGATGGACGGATCCTTCTCCCACGCGGCGAGGACGCCTCCGGCGTCGTTGGCCGCGACGCGGTACAGGTTGTCCCCGGGCGTCCGGTGCAGCGACACGAACGCCTTCGCCCCGCGCGGCAGCACACGCAGGCTCGAGCCGCCCACGGTCATGAGTCCACCCTGGCCCATCGGCAACAGGGTGGTGACCCCGTGGAGGCGCGTCGTGGTGTCCTTGAACTTCTGCCGGGAATCGACGTCCTCGGCGCGCGCGAGCGCCGCCACCAACGTCAGGACCAGTACGACGGGACCGTTTCGCACCGCGACCTCCGTGTGAGCGGGCCCTGCGCCCGACCGATGGTGGGCTCGGCGACCCGAGCCACGATGCACTTCGGACGTGCGCGGCGTGGCCACTATTCAAGCCGGAAGCCTGACGCTGGGCAGGCGTGTGTCTGCTGGAGATGAAGCGCTTCTGCGCCGGCCTGGCGTGCGGCTCATGGCTGGCTCAGGAGTAGCCCCAGAGCCACTCCACCTCGGCCGCGGCGCGGCGCTCCGTGAGCCACTCCTGGAACAGCTGCTCGCCGATCGCGGCTCGGGTGGCGGCGTCGAGCACCGCGGGCTCGATGCCGAGGACCTGCCGGACTTCGTAGCCCGCTTTCGTCTCGAAGGGTTCGAGCACAGCTCCGGCGGAGGCCGCGAAGATCACCGCCGCCTGCTCGGGGGGCAGCGCAGACCGGCGCACCCTCTCCAGGAGGGGAGGGGGGCTCTCCCAGCGGGGAGCGCCGGGTGTCTGCTCCCGTAGCGCTTCGGCCGCGGCACGGAGCAGGTCCACCTCGCCCCCGCGCAGCCGCTCGTGCAAGGAGCGGGCGCGCTCGAGATCTCCGAGCGCAATCCGCGCGATCACCGCCACATCGAACTCGGCCTTGTGGCTGGCGAAGTACGTCTCTTCCCGGCCAGCCACCACGCGTCGCCGCAGCTTTCTGGCCTTGACGAAGTTGTCCAGGAGGGTTTCGAGGTTGCGGTGCGTCAGGCCCTGCTGCTCGAGCCAGTGCATCATCGCCTCCGGAGTCAGCAGGCCGCGCCGTCGGCGAAACGCATCCATCGCTGCCTGGAGCTCCTCGTCCGAAGAGGTGAACGCTTCGGGCTGCTCCTCGACCGCCTCCGCGATCAGGGCAACGTCCACCAGTTGCCTCGCCAGCCAGGGCTCGGCCCAGAGGAAGTCGAGCTGTTTGACGACGTCGGCCACGCCGATGCGGCGTTGATTGACCCGGAGCATGTCGACCTCGCTCCAGCGGAACGTGCCGCGCAGGGCCCACGGCAGCCCACGTTCCGGGCAGTAGCCGATTGACACGGCCCCCCAGCCAGGCACACGCAGCAGCGCGTCATATTGCACCGCGCCTGTCACCGACTCCTGCTCCCACAGCACATCGATCTTCAAGGGCGCCCGGGGCCCGGGCTGCTGCGTCTCCTTCGGCTCCGTGCGCTCTCTCGCGCGCCGCTTCAAGCGCGCCTCTCCCTCGCGAGGAGTGGCGGGCTCCCTGGCGAGCCGGACCATCTCCTCCACGACGCCGAGGATCGTCTGGTTGATTTCGCTGCTCATCAGCTCCTCCTGAATCACACGGCCGCCTGCTCCGGCGCTCGGCTGGAGGCAAGGAGATCGCAGATCGCATCACGGATGGGCATTCCCGTGAGCTGCTCGATCCAGAGAAATTGCCCATTCGGGTTGATCTCGAGAAAGACATAGCGGCCGTCGGGTGTCAGCACCATGTCGATGGCGCCGTAGCAGAGCCCGAGCTGGCGCACGAGCTCCACGCAGCCGCGCCGGACCTTGTCGGGGAGCGTGTGTGGGTAATGGGGGGTGTGCTGGTTGTCGTAGCGGCGCCAGTCGATTCGGGTGCGATTGGCTTTCTGGGAATGGATCTCCGCCGCGAAGGCCTGCTCACCCACGACGGTGATCCGCAGCTCCACGCGCTTGGGCACATAGGCCTGGAAGGTCACGGGCGCGTAGCGGATGGAGTCCGCATGGACCACGTCACGCCGGGTCACCTGCTGCGTGTAGCGGGCGAGCTCGAGGTGCTTCAGGGTATGTGTCAGCGCGGGGCTCGGGAGCTTGCTCACGATGTTCCCGTCGTGCCTCGCGTAGAACTCCAGGAACTCCTCGGGATCGTTCGTAATGAGGGTGGGGGGGAGCTCCAGTCCGAGCGCGCTGGCGAGCTTGAATTGTAATGGCTGCCGGGCGGCGCGACGGATCACGGGATAGGGCGCGGGGACCCACCGGCACGGCAGCGCATCCCATAAGCTGTCGAGGAGGTTTGCGCACTCTTCCTGCGCATAGGCCCGGCAGTCCGGGTGAGTGGTCTCCTCGTGCAAGAAAGGTGGCAAGGGGCGCCGCAGCCACACAGCGGAGATGCGATCGAGGTCGATGTCGCCGGCCGGGGTGCGAAGGCTGAAGGAGGGGCGTCTGGTCACGGAGCACTTGAACGAGACGGTCGCGCGGGTCGGGAAGTCGGCGGAGTCGATCCGGAGATGTTCGAGGCCTCGCTGCTGGAGCCGCTCATAGATGCCATCGGCGTGCACATCTTGTGGCTGGGTGAGGATGATGATCATGCGTGACCTTTCGTGAGGAACCCGGCGGCGGGGCCGCTTCGGGCCGTGCCCCGCCGCCAGGCCGCCCTCGCGGGTTGCTCGTCGAGCTCACCGTCAGTGGTCGTCGGGGCCGCAGGGGCCGCAGGTGTTGGGGCAGGTGCACGCCAGATCTTGCACGGCCAACCTCCCACCTGTGGCGAGATCGAGCTCCGCCTCGCTGAGCTCTTCCTGCTGGGGTGCCTGTCTGTCTTGGGAGAGATCCTTGATCTTCGTACGCGTCTTCACGGCTTCAGCCTCCTGTGTTTGCGCTCGACTTCATTGGCAGCTCCATCGAGACAGAGGGGGGAGGGGCGGGTTGTGACGGAGCGGGCCAGTGGCTCGTGGGGAGGAAGCGCCTACGGTAATTGGACGTTTTCTTCTGGAGTGAGCGCTCGGTAGAGGCCTCGTCAGCCAGAAGCTCCGGGCGCCGAGCCGTCTCAGTTATGCTGTGCGCGAAGGAGGCTCGACGTGAGCACGCGCACCTTGATTGTCGTCGTGGCGAGCATGATCAGCTTCTTGCTGGCGGCGAAGGCGCACGGGCGGCAGCTCCGGCTCGAGCGCGAGCTGGAGGGCTACCACCACGTCGTCTTCGGCGGGACGAACCCGCCCTTCGTCGAGGCGCTCTGGGGAGCGGACCGGGTGCGCTTCTGGAGCATCGCCGCGGGCATGGCGGTGGGGGTGCTGGGGCTGTTCGCCCTGACGCGCCTGCGGGGCTGGAGCTGGCCCTTCCTGGAGGGAGGCGGCGGCTCGGCGGCGTGGGCGGCGGTGTGGGGAGCGATGGTGATGGCGTTCCTTACGTGCGGGCTCTGGAGCCTCCTGCGGCTCATGCGCGCTATCTCGGAGAAGGGGGCGGCGGTGGACTCCGAGTGGACGCGGGCCGTGCTTCAGGGGAGCGCGGGGTGGCTCAGCGCGGCGGCGGTGGCCATGGCGCTGGTGGTCTTCGCCAGCCTCCGCAGGGCGTGAGCTCGCCCATCGGATGGCGGGTTCGACTCCGGTCCACGAGCCGGGCTGCATCGCCAGGGCTGAGGGTCTCCTCAGGCAACCCGGCCTCTGAGGCGTCACCTCCCTCTGGACGGCGCTCGGCGGGCGCTCGGACGTTGGCGGGTGCCAGGGCGCTTACTCCGCTGGACAGGGACCAGCGGCTCCTTGGCCGAGTGATCGGGCGGGCTCCAGCCCGCGAGCACGCGCCGCCGCACCTTGAGCGCCTCCTTGCCGCCGATGTCGACGAGCCCGTCCGCGTCGATCTTCAGCTCGCCGTGCTCCAGCGCGACCACGATGTACTCGAGGAAGGCATCCAGGCTGGGCCAGAGGAGCAGTCGGTCGTCGCTGTCGTGGAAGTAGTCGACCAGCTGTCCGGGCCTGCCGCCGAACGCGCCGCCGAGATCGACGCAGAGGTAGTCGCCCGCTCCATTGGAGAGGAGGGGCACCCACTTCTCGCTCCAGTAGCCGGGCGGCATCTTGTACTTCTTGATGAACTGCAGCGTCCCTTCACGAACCCCGCGAGCCTCGGCGAGGCCGAGCAGGTACTGGTTCTCGAAGAAGCTGTCCAGCGTGCGCCCTCCCTGCCAGGCGAAGAGCTCTCGGAGCGAGGCCGGGAGCGGCTCGCCGAGCTCCTTCTCGAGCCGCGCCAGCTCGGCGGGCTTCGCGCCCTTGCCGAGCGCAGCGGCGAACCTGGGACGTCGCTTGCGCAAGGCGCGCGCGAGCCGCTCGACCAGACTCTCCGTTCCCTTCCCGAGGACGCGCGGCTTGGGCGGAGGTCCGCCCCGGTTCGTCTTCCCACCTGTCTTGCTCGAGTGTCCCGGCATCTCTCCTCTGACGAAACGGGTTGATGACGGAGAGCTTGGACATCCTCCGACGATCGTTGCAACGAGGCACTGCGTATAACGAAGGCAGGGGATGCCTACGTGGCGCCGGCTGCTTGTCAATCGTGCCACGACGGGATTCGAACCCGTGGAGGAGGAGTGCCCTAAACCCGCGACGGCACACGCCTTTCGTGTTGGAACCCCTCTTCGAAGCCGACTTCTCGGGCAGTTCTTTCGGGCCGAGACCTGGGCGCTCGGCGCATGAGGCCGTGGACGCTGTGCGGCAGGGACTGCGCCAGCGCAAACACCGGGTAGTGAAGAGCACGCGGGAGCGGGGCGTACCGCAAGGATCACCCCTTTCCCCGCTGCTGGCCAACATCGCGCGGAATGACTTGGACCGGGCCCTGAAGCGGCGAAGTCAGAGCTTGACCTCATAGCAGGTGCGGCGCTCGGTAGCCGTAGCCCCGGGCCACACAGCCCAGCCTTCCCACGCGCCGCCTTGTTTGCGCATACACCGCGTGTGCACGCGCATGGAGTCGTGCGTGCGCTGCACCTCCAGCACGTTATACAGCCGAGGCGTGGACTCCGGCCGGTCCGCCGCCGGAGCGCCGAATGATCCCGCGCCGACCACATGCAACTTCCGCGTGGGATGAAAGTAGCCCATCAGGTCGGCCCGGCTCTCGTGCACGTGACCATGCAGGCACAGCCGGACATCCGCCTGCCGCAGACGATCGATGAATGAGTTGTCGCTCATCTGCCCAGGCCCCGTGACGGGGTGATGCCAGACCGCGATGCGCAGCAGGCTCTGCTCCGCCCCGAGCTTGCCGCTGCTCTGGACATCGCGCTGCTCGTGGTTCGCTTGTCTTAGCGCTCGCGCGAGGGCCCCTTCGTGGATGCTCGCGCGAAGGGGGTTGTGCTCGTCGATCTCCCATGAAGAGTTGAAGGACAACACCTGGAGCCCGGCGTCTGGGAAGGTGCTGACGAGCCCCTGCTCAGGGAACTCGAGCGGGTACTCGCGCTGCATGAGCGGGTGGTAGAAGCTCTTCGAGAAGTTCCGGAAGCGAAGCGGGTAGTGCTTCTCGTTCCGGATGAGGTACCAGCTCTCCTTCTCCACGTAGTGGCCCGGCTTGAGCTGCTCCTTCAACTGCCGCTTGAGCCGGAAGTCGTAGAGGTTCTGCTCATCCCAGCTCAAATCGTGATTGCCAGGAACGATGACACACCGCTGCGCAGTGAGCGTGAACTCCTCGATCAGCCCCGCGACGAAGCGCTGGGCTTGCTCAAACTCCTCGGGAGTTGCCCGTTCAGTGAGGTCGCCGGAGATGAGCAGGTAGTCCAGGCTCTTCAGGCCCAGGCCCTCCTTGCCATCGCGCAGGTCCGTGATGAGCGGCTGCAGCATCGAAGCCACATCCGAGTCGGCCCGCATGTGCAGATCACTCAGGTGGAGGATGCGCAGGGGCTCACTCGCTGCGGGGGGCTGCTCCTGCTTGCCGAACAGGCGGCGCGTCCGCTCGAGTGCGCTGCGCCGGTGCTCCTCGATGGTGTCACGAAGGTGCTGTGCCTCCCGCCGCAGGCCATACGCGATGCTGGCGCCGGGCTGGGGTGAGGCGTGGCGAAGGGAAGGGCGAACACCCGTGCGGCGCAGATGGTCCTCCACGAAGCCGGTAAAGAGGTGGCGGATCCGCTCTTCTGTCCTCGCATCGAAGTACACGTCGAGCCGGGCCGCTCCTTCAGGGAGGTCCATCCGGCGCAGCCCACAGGCGCCCCGCCCTGTCTCCTCGAACTCGGCGCGGTCCTCCCACAGCCGCATCCGGCCAAACTGCTGGCTGAGCGCCACGTTCGCCACCAGTGAGGAGTAGAGGTTGTCGACCGCTCCCGATAGCTCATAGGAGATCGAGACAGCCGGAGTGATGTGGGACGCCAGGGCCTCGGTGGTCCGGAAGAGCGTGGGGAAGACGAGCAGCCCCGCGTGCTGGATGCAGAGGCCGTGCTTGATGAAAAGCTGCACCACGCACTCGAGCACTAGGCGCTCTTCGATGAGAGGCAGGCGCTTTTCTCTGGGAATCAATGGCAGTTCCCAGCTCCGCAGGGTGAGCTGGGCCTGCTCGATGGCGGGAACCCCCACGGGGTTGTCCCGCGCGGCGAGGATGAGCGAGCCGGCATAGCGTTCCACCTCACCCAGTTGGAGCACCAGCACAGGGTCTCCGGCCTCGAGCGTCGTGAGCGCGATGACGCCCTGGAGCGCCAGCTGCTCTACCACAGCGGGCAGCGCGCGGGCATCGAACTCGTCTGGCTTCTGGGCCTTGATGACCCGCTCAAGCTCCTCGAGCGGCAGGACCACTGTGCCTCGCGAGCGCTGTGCTTCGATCTCGTCCTGGATGCGCTGAAACAAATCCGGACGGCTAGTGAGAGACAGCGAGGGCCAGTCGAGAGCCTGGGCAATCGCCGCCTTGAGCTGATCGATGCCCCGGTTCTCCTTGGCGCTCGTGGGGAAGTAATCCGCAAAACCACACCGCTTGACGAGCGCCGCGATGCCCTGACGGTCCACCGGGGTGTCATCGTCCTGCTTCGTTCCCACGAGCAGCTTCACTACGGGCCGGCCATTGACCTGCCGCTCGAATCGCTTGTTCCAGGCAACGACCGCGTCGAAGGCGGACTGGCCCTGAAGCGGATCGAACAGCACGAGCGCTAGCGTCGTATCGTGCAGGAACAGCTGGTGCACCAGGCGGTACTCCTCCTGCCCGCCCAGGTCCCACAGCACCACGTCCCGCCGCTCGCCCGGGGGCGCGGCCTGAAGGGGATCGAGCCGCTCTTGGGGAATGGGCCAGAAGTGCATACCGTGGGTGCTCTTCTGTTCCGCGTAGCGGCCTTCCGCCAGCCGCAGCGCCAGGCACGTCTTGCCGACCCGGGCCTCGCCCACCAGGACCACCTTGGCGCTGACCTGGCGGACGGTGGCGGGCAGCCGCGACGTACTAGCCTGGGACAGAAGCTCCAGCAGCAGGAGCCTTTGCTGGTCGCCCGTGAGAATCGTGAGCACGGACTGACGCGGGTGGAGCCGGGCCGCACGCTGCCTGCTGGCCAAGGGGAGCGGCATCAGGCGCTGTGCGGTCAGCTGCAGTTTGTCACGCTTCCATAACCACAGGCAGTCCTGAGTGTCGTACGCCAGGATCAATTGCCCGTCCTCGGAGAACTCACAGCCGCGCACTCGACCCAGCAGTCCCTGCAAGATGCCCGTCCGCCGGGCCTGCCGCGGGCTGATCAGCTCGATGTTCGAGGTGGCCTCACCGAAGACCGCCACGGTGGCTCCATCCGGGGACCAAGCCAGGCCCGTCATGGGCATCTCCAGCGGGATGCTTCCCAAGTCCTCAAGAGAGCTCCACAGCCGCAGTTCCGGACTCGAAGGACTCACCATGGCGTAGAGCTCTCCATGGGGCGCGCGCTCGAGCACAGCCACATCACGGAAGTAGGTGGACTGAACGACCTGCCGCTCGTTCGTCTCGACGTGCCACCGCAGACAGCGGTCCTCCTCCAGCACTGCATAAAGGTTCTCGCCGTCGCGGGACCAAGCCGCAGCACGTACGCCTTTGAGGCTGGGCCGCTGTTCCCCATCACTCGCCAGGGTTAGCACCCACAGGTCGTCATCCGAGTGGAAGACGAACGCCAGCTTGAGCCTGTTCGGCGACCAGAGAATCTCCTGGACATGCTTCGTCTGGCGGATGAGGCAGCTCTTCCGGAGAAGGAAGCCGGTAGGGGTCTGCTGCCAGATGCGGAGGTAAGCGTCTGTATGGGCTGTCGCCAGCAGGGCGCCATCGGGCGACCACGCGAAGGCCGTGATGGAGCCCGAGGGCGACTCGAGCTCCCATACACCAGCGGTTTCGTCAGGCGGGGAGTTGGGCTCGCTCGTGGCGCTCAAGGGGGCCCTCGGAGGCTCAGCGAGCCGGCGACGTCACTGGCCTGCTGTGCAGGGTATCGACGATCCAGTACTGCACCGGCTTCACACGGTTCTTGACCTGCTGCTTCAGGGGCCCTTCGCCCATCATCCATGGCGAGCCGCTGCCCATGCAGGCGCGGTATGTCTCGTTGGCGATCAGTACCTGGCCGGGCTTGGCCAAGCCCTGGAGCCGGGCAGCCACGTTCACCACGTCGCCGATGCACGTGTAGCTCATGTGCTGCAGCGAGCCCAGCATCCCCACCAGCAGCTTGCCGGTGCAGATGCCTGCGGAGGCCTGGAGCATGCGCGCGCTGGAGAAGCGGCGCTCGGACAGGCGCTCGACCTCCGCGACGATGGTGGAGGCCGCGTTGACAGCGGCCAGCGCTTGGTTCTGGACGCCGACCCCCGTCGTCGGGCCCTTGAAGAAGGCCATGACACAGTCGCCGATGAATTTGTCGACCATGCCCCCATGCTGCTGGATGATGCGGGTGGCGAATCCGTAGAACTCGTTGAGCGTGTCGCGCAACTCGTGCAGGTTCTCCCGCTCGGCCATCGCCGTGTAGCCGCACAGGTCCACGAAGAGCACCGTGCGATCCTCGATCTGCGACGCGTTCAGGTCCTGGAAGCTCTTGTTGACGAGCTGATCCAGCGGCTCGGAGCTGACGAACCGGCTGAGGATGAGTTTGACGAACTCCTTGGGGTCTAGGCTCTCGATTTCCTTGCGGAACTGCTCCGCCAAGTACCCCAGGCTCTGGTGCGCCGCGCAGTCGATGCCCTTGCCGAACAGGCGCTTAGCCTCCTCTTGATGGAGGCTGGCCGCAGCCGTGTCCCCGCGTTGCGCCTCGCGCCGGTGGAGTGCCGAGCGGATCCGCCCGTAGATCAGATACGTCTCGCCCAGGAAGTAGCTCGGAGCGGAGGATTCCAGGGCGGTAATGCTGGAGGTGAAGATCGACAGCGCCTTGTCCTCTTGTCCCTTGAGCCAGGCGATCTGCGCACGCACCGCGTCCAGCATGGGGGAGAAGTCTCGGCTGCGGCCCACTGTGGCGAAGCTCCGTTCCGCGTTGGCGAGGTCGGCGCTGGCCCCTGGCACGTCAGTGCCCTCGAGGCGGTGTCTGCACAGCTCCACCAGCGCCCAGCCCTGTGGGACGAAGTTGGAGAACTCGCCGAGCATCCGCGCCGCGAGCATGTAGTGCTGCGTCGCCTCCTCGCGGCGCCCCAGGTTGCGGTAGGCCCGCGCGAAGTTCTGGTGGGTATACGCCTGAGAGTGGGCAATCCCGGAGATGCCGGTCTGCCGGCTGCGCTCCAGCTCGAACCACCTCAGTGCCTCGTGCGCGTCGCCACGCGTCAGGTAGATCTTCCCCAGGTGCGCGGCGACCACGGCGTGCTCGTACTGGTTTTCGACCTCGGTCTCGAGCAGCTTCTGGCTCAGCTGAAGGTGCACGGTGGCTTCCTCCAGGCGGCCCCAGCTGTGGTAGTTGATCGCGCGGCTCTTCTGGCCCTTGCACTCGAGGAACTTCCACTTCTTGTCCTGGAAGATCTGCACGGCGTCACGCAGGAAGGTGTCCGCCTGCTCGAAGTCCCGGCGCCGCGAGTAGATGATGCCCCGGTAGCGCAGCGCCTCCCCTCGAATCACCTTGAGCTTATCGGTGAGGTCCATCTCGTCGGTCAGCCGCTCGAGCTGGTTCAGCGCCAGGTCGAGCTGATCCGACAGGAACGCCGCGATGGCCTGCTCGAGCAGGATGCGGGAGGACAGCGTCTTGGAAGGCTTCGGCGTGCCCTGCAGGTACGTCGTGGCTTCCTTGAACGCCGCCTGCGCGGCGGACAGGTCCCTCTGGCGCGCGAGCGTCATGCCATGCAGGCAGCGCAAGAGGGCCAGGAAGTAGCCATTCTCCGGGTTGTAAGACATGGGCTCGGCCTCAGGCCAGATGGCGTCGATGAGGGACTGAGCCTTCTCCAAGTCGTTCTTCTGCAGGTAGATGGTCCCTAGCTGGAACGTGGCCCGGATGCGCAGATCCATCATGATGTTGTCGGGCGACGCCAGTTCCCCGAACAACTCGATGGCTCGGTTCCACTTGCCCTGGATGGAGTGGAGCCAAGCCTCCTGATAGAGCGCCACGCGCAGCAGCCGCTCGAGCGAGGTGCTATTCAGGCCATGGATGAGCCGGTGCTTCTGGATCATCTGCAGGAAGCTGAGGGCCCGCTCATGCTGGCCCTCACGGGCGAGCCGGTTGACGGCTTCCAACTGCTTCTCGAGATGGGCCTCGTGGTTAAAGTGGACGTAGCGCAGCTCCGTGTTTCCCAGCCGCAGCAGGTCCCCGCTTAGGAGCAGCCCGTCGACCTTGGTGCCGAGGGGCTTGTCACCAATGAGGGTCGTGCTCTCCTTGGTGCTCAGGTTCTGCACCTTGAGGCTCGGACCATTCTGGCTCTGGATGACCTCCAGCGAGATATGGGCCCAGGAGATGGTGGAGTCCTTCAGGACGATCGTGCACTCGGGGCTGCGCCCGATGGTCACCTTCTGTAAGGGCTGCGAGAGAAGGATGAACTGAAGGGCGTGCTCATCTGCCTCGGGTGAGGCGAGAACGACAAGGCACGCAAGAGGTTGGCCCTTGACGGGCAAATAGAGCTGCGAAGTCTTCGCGTAGGGCAGGGAAGTCATACCTCGGGGGCGACAGGTTGCCACCCACCGGGTAGTTGAGGCAAGCACCCGACCCTACGGGTAGGATGCACCCACGTGCTGGCGCATGGTTCCCTCTGAAGCCTCCCCTGGCATCCAGCAGGCGAGCCGCTGCACGGCGGACTCCAGCACCTGCTGCAACTTCGACGCACGGCCCCCCAGAGGCACTTTCACCACCCGGACTTCCTTGGTGCGTCCAAAAGTTTTGACCCACAGAGTCGTCTCCTCCGGCACGGCTCCGAGTTTCCTCAAGCACAAGTGGGGGTAGAGACGAGGCCGCAAGAGGCGAGCCTGCGGCCTTTTGCTTGCTGCTCCTCAAGCGGGGCGGAGACGGGGCCAGAGGAGGAGAGCCTGTCGCTGGCAGCGATGGTGGAGGAGCCGAAGAAGGTGAGGAGGCCGCCAGTAGACTGGGCGGGGCTGCTGCGCCGACTTCTGTGTTGGACGTGTTCGCCTGCGCCCGGTGTGGAGGCAGGCGAAAGGTGCTGGCGTACCTGGATGCCTGGAGGCCATCCATGGGCCCATAGGGTGAAAGTCCTGAAGCGGTAGAAAGTCGAGCCGCAAAGCTTGGGTGGCACCGATGGGGGAGCCCCCCGCGGTGAAGCCCACCAACAAAGCCCCGTGTGAGTGGGTGAGCGAGTGTGCGGGCCGCAACGAAGAGTGAACGCTCGGTAGAGACCTCGTCAGCTAGAAGCTCCGGGTGTCGGGCCGTCTCAAGTACGACGAAGTCAACTGGCCCCTCGGAAGGTGACCCAGAGGAGGGCGCAACCCGCTGGGGTGGAGGGCGGTAGTGCGGAGCCTCAAGCAGCAGTTGCCCACAAGCCCAACTCAGCCCCCCTGCCGCGCCCTTACGGGAGAGAGGCAAGTGTCCCCGACGGGATGCGAACCCGTCGGCGCAGATGCTCTTGAAGCCGGGTTGGGTGCTACCCTGTCGCGCATCATGAAGCTCGCACCCCGCCTGTCTCTGCTCTTCGTCCTGACCACGAGCTGCGCCACGGCCCAGGGGCCCGCGGCCGTCGCGGAGGCCTACGCGAAAGCACTGGAGGAGGACCGGCTCTCGGACGCCTACGCCCTCACCACCGGGCTGCCCGAGGGGGAGCCTGGCTTCCGCGAGCGCTACCCCGACAGCACGGCCCGGCGCGAGCGGGCCGCGGTCGTGCGCGCCGGGCTGGGCAGCCTGGAGGCCCGCGCCCCATCCCTGATCGTCGTGAGCCAGGAGGACACCTGGCGCGTGGTGGAGACGCGGCCCGGGGACGAGGCGAAGGCGGCCCTCACGCGCTTCCTCAACGCGGTAGAGGCGCGGGACTGGGAGAAGGCCTGGAGCCTGCTGAGCGCGCCGCTGCGCTCTCGCTACACGCCGGACCGGTTCCGGGAGGACTTCCAACGCGAGCCCCTGGCGAAGGAGCGCCTGCGCCGCGCCCGGCTGGCCCTCCGAGGCAACGTGAAGGTGACCACCGCCGACGCCACCTTCGCCCTGGGAGCGGACCGGGCGGTGCGGCTGATCCTGGAGGAGGGCGAGTACCGCGTCGCCGCCATCGAGTGAGCCTCGGCCCGCCCGAGGCCATGCAGCCGGGCAGAGGCTCGGAGCGTGCGGTGGGGGGGCTCGGCCCGTTAAACGTCGTTGACAGTCCTTGGCGCGGCTGGCCATCCTCCGCGCCCTTCCGGGCTCGCAAGCGCCCGATTTCCAAAAGGTTTCAGGTACCCCGATGAGCGTTTCCGAGCGCGACATCCTCGCGGCGATGTCCAAGGTGATGGATCCCGAGCTGCACGTGGATCTGGTGAAGGCCGGCATGGTGAAGGACATCCGCCTGAGCGGCGACGCGGTGAAGCTGAAGATCGAACTGACCACGCCCGCCTGCCCGCTCAAGGGGAAGATCCAGGCGGACGCCGAGGCGGCGCTCAAGGCCGTGCCCGGGCTGAAGTCCTTCGAGCTCGAGTGGGGCGCCCAGGTCCGGGCCACGGGCGGCGCGGCGCCGGGGCAGGGGCAGGCGCTGCTGCCGGGCGTGAAGAACATCATCCTGGTGGGCGCGGGCAAGGGCGGCGTGGGCAAGAGCACCGTGGCGGTGAACCTGGCCGTGGCGCTGGCCCGGCACGGCGCCAGGGTGGGCCTGCTGGACGCGGACTTCTACGGCCCCTCCATCCCGCTGATGACGGGCATCACCGAGCGCCCGGTCAGCCCGGACGGCAAGACGCTCACCCCCATGAGCAAGTACGGCCTCAAGGTGATGTCCATCGGCTTCCTGGTGGAGGCGGACCAGGCGCTCATCTGGCGTGGGCCCATGCTGCACGGCGCGCTCATGCAGCTGGTGCGGGACGTGAACTGGGGCGAGCTGGACTACCTGATCCTCGATCTGCCGCCGGGCACTGGAGACGTGGCGCTGTCGCTCTCGCAGTCCGTGCGGGCCGCCGGGGCGGTGCTCGTCACCACGCCGCAGGACGTGGCGCTGGCGGACGTGGTGCGCGCCAAGCAGATGTTCGACAAGGTCCACATCCCGGTGCTCGGGATCGTCGAGAACATGAGCCAGTTCATCTGCCCGCACTGCTCCCAGGCCACCCACATCTTCCACCGCGGCGGCGGAAGGAAGGCGGCGGAGATGTTCAATATCTCGTTCCTGGGCGAGGTGCCCCTGGAGCTCAAGGTGCGCGAGTCGGGAGACTCGGGGGTGCCGGTCGTCGCTGGGGCGCCGGACAGCCCGGAGGCACAGGCCTTCATGGAGATCGCCCGGAACGTGGCCGGCAGGGTGTCCACGCAGAGCGCGCGGGCCGTCCCGCTGCCGGTGATGCAGGCTCGCTGAGTCCCGAAGTCCCCGAGGTCTCGCATGGCTGTCGACAACGAAGACTACCCGCCGGATCCGCTCGACGATGACGCGCGGCCGCAGCAGCCCGAGCGAGAGGGGCGCGCAAGCTTCGTGCCGGAGTTCATGCGCAAGGTGGCCGTGGCCGGGCTGGGCGCCATCTTCATGACGGAGGAGGGCATCCGCAACCTCGCCGGGCAGCTCAAGCTGCCCAAGGAGGTGCTGGGCTTCATCCTCTCCCAGGCCGAGAAGACGAAGGACGAGGTCGGCCGGGTGCTGGCCGAGGAGCTGCGCCGCTTCCTGCAGTCGGAGAAGCTGCGCGAGGAGTTCGTCAAGCTGATGTCGGGGATGACGCTGGACGTGAGGGCGCAGATCCGCCTGGTCCCCGCTGAAGAGGAGACGAAGGAGGGCCAGTCCGAAGCCGGCACGGGCGCCTCCGCCACCACCCCCAAGGTGGTCGTCTCCGAGCTGAACGCGCGCCGCGGCAAGCGGACGAAGAAGGAGTGACGTTGGAGGACGGAGTGCGGCCGGGGTGGCGAGACCGCCCGCTGATGAAGCGCCTCCCGCTGCTGGTGCTGGCGGGGCTCGGCCTGTGGCTGTGGCAGGTGACGGGCACGCCGGAGCGCGAGCTGGTGTGGCAGCTCGACGGGGCCGGCTGGAGCGCCGTGCGGGGCCTGGAGTTCCAGGTGACGGGCGCGGACGGCCAGCTCCTCAAGCGGGAGGAGCGCTTCTTCTCCGCGGCGCCCCCGGCGGAGCTGACGCTGAAGGTGGAGCTGCCCGAGGGCCCCTACCGCGTGCTCATCTTCGTGAAGGAGGAGGGCCGCCCCACGCGGCCGCCGTGGGTGGAGTCGCTGACGATCGGGCAGGACAAGTACGTCCTGCGCACGCTGCGGCTGCCCGCGAGCCGTTGACCGGGTCGGGAGGCGGGGGCTATAGCGCCCGCACTTCACTCTCAGGCCGAGGTCACGAACAGCATGGCGGAGCACATCATCGTCGTTGGGGCGGGGCAGATGGGCGCGGGCATCGCGCAGGTATCGCTGCAGGCGGGCCTGCGCGTCACCCTCGTGGATGTCTCGAAGGAGGGGCTCGCCAAGGGCGCGGATCGCATCCGGGCCGGCCTGGCGAAGCTGGTGGAGAAGGGCAAGCTGGATGACGCCAGGCGCAAGGCCGCCGAGGCGAACCTGGCCACGGCCACCAGCGCCGCCGAGGTGAAGGACGTGGACTTCGCCGTCGAGGCGGTGACGGAGAACGAGGAGCTCAAGCGGCGCATCTTCCAGGAGCTGGACGGGGTGGTGAAGCCGGGGGGCGTGCTGGCGACGAACACCTCGTCCATCCCCATCACGCGCATCGCCGCGTCGACGAAGCGCCCCGAGGCGGTGATCGGCATGCACTTCATGAACCCGGTGCCGGTGATGCAGCTGGTGGAGCTGATCCGGGGCGCGGCCACGTCGGACGAGACGTATCAGAAGACGCGCGCGCTGGCGGAGAAGATGGGGAAGACGACGGTGGTGTCCAAGGACATGCCGGGCTTCATCGTCAACCGCATCCTCATCCCCATGCTGAACGAGGCGTGCTTCGCGCTGATGGAGGGGCTGGGGACGGCGGAGGACATCGACACGGCGATGAAGCTGGGGACGAACCAGCCCATGGGGCCGCTGCAGCTGGCGGACTTCATCGGCCTGGACACGTGCCTCTACATCGCCGAGGTGCTCCACAAGGGCCTGGGCGACGACAAGTACCGCCCGTGCCCGCTGCTGCGCCAGTACGTGGACGCCGGCTGGTACGGCAAGAAGAGCGGCCGCGGCTTCTACAAGTACTGAGGCAGCTACAGCGGTGCGGAGCCCTCGCTCAGGCTCCGCACCCGGGCGAGATCACCAGGAGTCGGTCCAGGTCTTCTTGCCGGTGCCAGGATCGCGCAGATCCTGCCGCTTCATCCAGTGCAGCAGCCACATGTCCCGGTGGTGGTGGCTGCCCTCGAGGCGCTCCAGGAACCTGTTGGCCCACGGATCATGCCGGCCCCTCCGGTTCCGCAGATTCTTGCCGTACTCCACGAGGTCCACGTTCTCAGGGACCAGCGGGTTGCTCGGCGAGGCGGTCGCCGGCGCGTCCGTCTTGCCGTAGTCGATGTCCAGATCAGAGATGGCGGCCTTCTCGGCAGCCGTCAGCGTCTTGTCTTCCTTCGCGACGGGGACCTCCTGGAAGGTCGTGTCGATCCCGGCCAGCACCTTGTCCGGCACGGCGAAGGGATCCCCGGCCGGGGGCTGCGCGGAGGCGACGGTGCCCGGGATAACGGTCGCGACAGCGGGCTCGGGGGCGACCAACGCCGGCGGGATGGGGCCAGCGAAGCCGTTCGTCACCGCGAGGGTGGCCGGGTTGAGCGCCGGCAGCACGGACTCCATGAGCTGAACGACGTTCTCGCCGGAGATGGCAGGCTGCTGCAGGAGGGCGGCCGGGTCGATCGCGGGCATCGCACGGCTCAGGGCGGGGCCAAAGCTCGCGGAGTCCACCACGCCCAGCGAGGGGTCGGTGACCGCGCGAGCGAAGCCAGGCCCCAGGACCGCCGGGCTGATCGCGGGCATCGAAGGATCGGTCACCCGGCGGGCCAGGGCAGGCTCGAAGGTGGACGCGCCCGAGGGCTGCGTCACCGCCTCTTCAGGCGCGGCGGTCTCCTTGGAGCCCCCATTCCCCTCCACGGGGAGCAGCAAGCCTCCGTCTGGCGGCGCGCGGGTGACGGCCTCTCGGAGCTGCTCCGGAGTCACCACGCGGGGGCCGGAGGCCAGGGGATCCGAGATCACATAGTTGCCGTCGCGGTTCATCCCCTGAACGAGGACGTAGTGCGAGCTGTCCGGCGCGCCGTTCTCGCCCGGCAGGCCGATCTGGGCGATGAGCTTGTTGCCGTCCTGCAGGTGCTCCTTCACCGCCGCCTCATCGTACTGGCCGGCGAGCGCGTTCCCGACGATGTCGACGTCGGCGCGCCCGAGCATCCGCGCCACGCCCTCGGGCGTCGTTCCATCCTTGGTGACGATGCCAGCGCCGAGATCGGTGATCAGCTCGGCGTCCGTCATGTTGCTCTTGTCGCCCTTGGCGCGGGCCAGCATCGCCACGACCGCCGGGGCGCAGTTGAAGGCACCGTTCACGTAATTCTCGTCGGCGCCACGAGGCTTCAGCTGGTTGACATGCGGCGTCAGCTGCTGGGGCTTCTCCCCCTTCCCAGGCTCGAGCTTGGTCGCCGGCTCTGGCTTGGGGGGCTGGATCGGCGTCTCACTCGTCGTGCGTCGAATGCTCATAGCGGTTTACCCGAGGCTTTTTGACTTCTACTCCTGCCTCTTCCCCATTCTCGCGGTGAGTGAAGAGAAGTTTCCTCGCGATCAGCAGATTTCCACGCCTGGACATTCATATGGGAACATTGCAGTCCTTGTGAAATCCAGAGGTTGGAAAGGGCGTCGATGCTTGTTGAGCGTTCCAATCTGGCTGGTAGCGTCCGCCCGGACCGAACTCCCCACGAGGAACCCCATGGCCTACGAGAACATCCGGCTGGAGACGCAGGGCGCCATCGCGACGCTCACGATCGACCGGCCCAAGGCGCTCAACGCCCTCAACAGCAAGACGCTCCAGGAGATCGAGTCCGCGCTGCACTCGCTGAGCCCGGACACGCGGGCGCTGATCGTCACGGGGGGAGGGGAGAAGTCCTTCGTGGCGGGCGCGGACATCGCGGAGATGTCCACGATCAGCGCGGCGCAGGCGCGCGAGTTCGCGGCGCAGGGGCACCGGGTGCTGATGATGCTGGAGTCGCTGCCGTGCCCGACGATCGCGGCGGTGAACGGCTTCGCGCTGGGCGGCGGCTGCGAGCTGGCCCTGGCGTGCGATCTCATCTACGCCTCGGAGAAGGCGAAGCTGGGCCTGCCCGAGGTGACGCTCGGCGTCATTCCAGGCTTCGGCGGGACGCAGCGGCTCACCCGCCTGGTGGGGAAGATGAGGGCCAAGGAGCTCATCTTCACGGGCGGCCACGTGAGCGCGGCGCAGGCGAAGGAGTACGGCCTGGTGCTGGAGGTGCTGCCCCCGGAGAAGCTGATGGAGCACTGCCGGACGGTGGCCGAGAAGCTCCTCAAGAATGGTCCGCTGGCCATCTCCCAGGCCAAGCGCGTGATCGAGTTCGGCGCGGATCAGGATCTGCGCGCGGCCAACGAGCTGGAGCGCCAGGGCTTCGCGGTCCTCTTCGGCTCGGAGGATCAGCGCGAGGGCATGAAGGCGTTCCTCGAGAAGCGCCCCGCGGGCTTCACGGGCAAGTGAGCAGGCAACGAGAGGTATTTCCCCAGGCCGCGCCGCATACTATGGAGTCGCGGCCAGAATTCCCCAGGAGTGCCATGAACTTCGAGCTGACCGACGTCCAGCGCGACATCCAGCGCCTGTGCCGTGAGTTCGCCGCGCGCGAGCTCATCCCCAACGCCCGCAAGTGGGACGAGACCCACGCGTGGCCCACCGAGGCGGTGAAGAAGCTCGCCGAGCTCTCGCTGCTGGGCGTGGCGGTGCCGGAGCAGTACGGCGGCGCCGGGCTGGACAACGTCTGCTACGCCATCGCCATGGAGGAGATCAGCCGCGGCTGTGCCTCCACGGGCGTGATCATGAGCGTGAACAACTCGCTCTACTGCGATCCGGTGATGAAGTTCGGCACCGAGGAGCAGAAGCAGGAGTTCCTCGTGCCGTTCGCGCGAGGGGAGAAGCTGGGCTGCTTCGGCCTCACGGAGCCGGAGGCGGGCAGCGACGCGGCGGCGCAGAAGACGATCGCCGTCCGCCGGGGCGACGAGTTCGTGATCAACGGCTCGAAGAACTGGATCACCGTGGGCCCCAAGGCGGACGCCATCGTCCTGTTCACGATGACGAACAAGGAGGCGGGCAACAAGGGCATCACCGCGTTCCTGGTGCCCACCCACACGCCGGGCTTCATCCGGGCCGAGCCGGACAAGAAGATGGGCATCAGCGCGGCGCACTCCTGCTCCATGTTCTTCGAGGACATGCGCGTGCCGGCCAGGAACATCCTCGGCAAGGAGGGGGAGGGCTTCAAGGTCGCCATGAGCACGCTGGACGGCGGGCGCATCGGCATCGCGGCGCAGGCGCTGGGCATCGCCCGGGCGGCCTTCGAGGAGGCGGTGCGCTACTCGGGCGAGCGCCAGACGTTCGGCAAGCCGATCCGGGAGCACCAGGCCATCCAGTTCATGCTGGCGGACATGGCCACGGAGATCGACGCGGCGCGGCTGCTGGTGCTGCAGGCGGCGGTGCTGAAGGACAAGGGCATGCGGCACTCGCTGGAGAGCTCCATGGCGAAGCTGTACGCCAGCGAGATGGCCAGCCGCGTGGCGAACAAGGCGCTGCAGGTGCACGGCGGCATGGGCTACAGCAAGGAGATGGACGCCGAGCGCCACGTGCGTGACGCGCGCATCACGGAGATCTACGAGGGGACGAGCGAGATCCAGCGCATCGTCATCTCGGCCAACGTGCTGAAGGAGTAGCCGTGAACCTCGAGCTGTCAGAGACCCAGACGCTCATCCGCGACACCGCCCGCAAGTTCGCCCGGGAGAAGATTGCCCCCCGGGCGCGCGCGCTCGAGCGAGAGGAGCGCTTCCCCACGGAGCTCTTCAAGGAGCTGGCGGAGGTGGGCCTGCTGGGGGTGAACATCCCCGCCCGCTACGGGGGCGCGGAGGCCGGCGTGGTGGCGTACGCGCTGGCGATGATGGAGATCGCCGCGGCGGATGCCTCCACCTCCGTGGCCATGTCCGTGACGAACATGTGCGCGGAGCTGATCCACGCCTTCGGCACGGAGGCGCAGCGGGAGAAGTTCGTCACGAGGCTCACCTCCGGCGAGGCGGTGGTGGGCTCGTTCGCGCTGTCGGAGCCGCACGCGGGCTCGGATCCGGGCGCGCTGAGCACCTCGGCGGTGCGCAAGGGCGACAAGTGGGTGCTCAACGGCAGCAAGCAGTGGATCACCTCGGGCGCGTATGCGGGGGTGATGGTGGTGTGGGCGCGCACCTCGCCGGCGGGGAACAAGGGGCTGTCCTGCTTCATCGTGGAGGGCGGTACCCAGGGCCTCATCATCGGCAGGCACGAGGACAAGATGGGCCTGCGCTCCTCGAACACGGTGAGCCTGACGTTCGAGGACTGTGAGATCCCCGAGGACCAGCTCCTGGGCAAGGAGGGCGAGGGGTTCAAGCTGGCCATGGTGGCGCTGGACGGCGGGCGCATCGGCATCGCCTCGCAGGCGTGCGGGGTGGCGCGTGCGGCGCTGGAGGCCTCGGTGCGGTACACCAAGGATCGCAAGGCCTTCAACCAGCCGGTGGCGGACTTCCAGGCGCCGCGCTTCATGATGGCGGACATGAAGGTGCAGCTCTCCGCGGCGGAGCTGCTCACGTTGCGGGCGGCGCACATGAAGGAGCAGGGCAGGCCGTTCACCCGCGAGGCCTCCATGGCGAAGCTGTACGCCAGCGAGATGGCCAACCGCGTGTGCGACAAGGCGGTGCAGCTCCACGGCGGCTACGGCTACATCGACGAGTTCCCGGTGGAGCGCTACTTCCGGGACGCGCGCGTGCAGACCATCTACGAGGGCACCAGCGAGGTGCAGCGGATGGTGATCGCCCGGGAGATCTTCAAGCTGTTCTCCTGAGCGGCGCCGCCGCCCTGGCGGCCTACCCCTTCACCGCGCCGGCGGTGAGGCCGGAGATGATCTTCCGCTGGAAGATCAGCACCAGGACGATCAGCGGCACCGTGACGATCACCGAGGCGGCCATGATGAGGCCCCAGGGCGTCTCGAACGCGCTGCCGCCGCTGAACAGGGCGATGGCCACCGGCACCGTCCGCACCCTGTCGGACTGGGTGAAGGTGAGCGCGAAGAGGAACTCGTTCCACGCGGCGATGAAGGCCAGCAGCCCCGTCGTCGCCATGGCCGGCCCCAGCAGCGGCAGGAACACGCGGGTGAGGATGGTCCACTGCGTGGCCCCATCCATGACCGCCGCCTCCTCCAGCTCCTTGGGCAGCTCCCGCATGAACGTGGTCAGCACCCACACCGTGAAGGGCAGGGTGAGGATCAGGTTGGACACGATCAGCGCGGGCAGCGAGTTGTAGAGCCCCAGCCAGCGGACCAGCTCGAACATGCCTGACAGCACCGCGATCTGCGGGAACATGGACACGCCGAGCACGGACAGCAGCAGGGCCTTCCGCCCCCGGAAGGTGATGCGCGCCAGCGCGTACGAGGCCGTCAGCCCCAGCAGCAGCGACAGCACCACCACCGACGCGGCGACGATGACCGAGTTGAGGATGTTCTGCCCGAAGGGCTGCGCGGTGAAGACCGCGGAGTAGTTGCTCCACGCGGGCACCGGCGGCCAGGGATCCACCTCGAAGAGCGCGCTGCCCGTCTTCAGCGACGAGACGATCGCCCAGTAGAACGGGAACAGCGTGTAGAGCAGGATGACGGCCAGCAGCAGCCAGAACGCCGCCTTCTTCACGAAGCGCATGCGCTATGCCCCCTCGTCCAGCTTCACCCGGCCCACCACCATGTAGAGGGCGGTGAACGCGGCGATGAGCGCGAACAGCAACGACGCCGACGCCGAGCCCACCCCGATCAGCTGGTACTCGAACATCTGCTGCCGCGCATAGCCCGCCATGGGCATGGTCTCCGTGCTCCCGCCCGTGAGCACGAAGAAGACGTCGAACACACGCAGCGCGTCCAGCATGCGGAAGATGATGGCCACCATGAGCGGCCCCTTCAGCAGCGGCAGGGTGACCTGGAAGAAGGAGCGGAGCGGGCCCGCCCCGTCGATGCGCGCCGCCTCGTAGATGTCCTCTGGCAGCATCTGGAGCGCGGCGAGGATCAGCAGCGCCATGAAGGGCGTCGTCTTCCACACGTCCACCGCGACCACCGCCGCGAACGACAGCCCCGGCTCCGCCGTCCACGCCAGCGGCTCGGAGATGAGCCCCAGGTACAGGAGGATCGCGTTGATGACGCCGTAGAGATCATTGAACATCCACCCCCACATCCTCGCGGAGACGACGGTGGGGATGGCCCATGGCACCAGCACCGCGGCGCGCAGCAGGGCCCGGCCGGGGAACTTCGCGTTCAGCGCCAGGGCGATGATCAGCCCCAGCGCCGTCTCCAGGAACACCGAGACGAGGGCGAACCGGAAGGTGGTCCACACCGTGGTCCACCAGTCCGGATCCTCCAGCACGGCGCGCAGACTCTCCACCCCCACGAACTGGGACGCCGCCATGTCCGTCAGGTTCGCGTCCGTGAACGAGAACCAGAAGGTCCGCGCCAGCGGCCAGCCCGCCACCAACGCCATGGCGAACAGGGTCGGCGCCAGGAACAGCCAGGCCGCGCGGGTGCGCTGGCGCGCCTGCGTGGAGGCGCCGGCCTTCGGGGTGCCAACGCCTGTCGCGGCGCTGGCGGCGACCGGAGTCGTAGGGGTGGTCATCCGCGCGTTCTCACCACTTTCCGTTCTTGCCCAGCTTCTTGAGCTTCGCCTCGACCTTCTTGAGGTTGTCGGCCGCCTTGCCCTTGCCGGAGAGCGTGGCATGGACGCCGTTGCGGAACTCGGTGCTCACCTGGTTGTACTTGGCGCCCGTGATCGTCGGCCGCGGCACCGCGTTGACGAAGGTGTCGTAGAGCTCGCCCAAGAAGGGGTTGGCCTTGAGCAGCTCCGCGTCCTTGTAGAGGCTCATGATCGTCGGGTTGAACGAGGCCACCAGCGCGCGGCGCTTCTGCTCCTCGGCGCTCGTCAGGTACTTCACCAGCTCCGCCGCGATCGCCGGGTTCTTCGAGTACTTCGACACGCCCAGCTGCCAGCCGCCCAGCGTACCGGTGGACTTGCCGTCCGGGCCGCCCTTGGGCAGCGCCATCACACCCACCTTGCCCGCGATCGGGCTGTCCTTCGCGTTCGCCAGCGACCAGGCGTAGGGCCAGTTGCGCATGAACACCGCGTCACCCTTCTGGAAGACGCCGCGCGCCCCCTCCTCCTCGTAGCTCAGCACGCCCTTGGGGGCCACGTTGCCGATCAGCCCCGCGAAGAAGTCAATCGCCTCCGCCGCCTTCGGGTTGTTGATGGTGATCTGGCCCTTCGAGTCCACGATCGTCCCGCCGCCGAAGGAGTCCACCCACTCCAGCGCGTTGCACGTCAGGCCCTCGTAGGCCTTGCCCTGGAAGACGTAGCCCACCAGCCGGGTGTTGCCCGCCTTCTTCTCCGCGTCCACGACCGCCTGGGCCACCTGCGCCATCTCCTGCCAGGTGGTGGGCGGCTTCTGCCCGTGCTTCTCCAGCAGATCCTTGCGGTAGTAGAGCAGGCCCGCATCCGTGAACCAGGGGATGGCGATCAGCTTCCCGTTCACCGTGTTGTTCTGCACGATGGGCTGGAAGTGCTGCTTGAGCACGTCCTCCGGGAAGTAGGGCTTCAGGTCGATGAAGTGGTTGGCCACGATGCCCGGCCACACCACGTCAATGCGGACCACGTCGATGTCCGAGGAGCCCGCCGCCAGCAGCTGCTGGAACTGCGCCAGCTGCTGCCCCGCGTCCGTGGGCACGCTCATGAGCTCCACGGTGTGCCCGGCCTTCTTCGCCCAGGCCTCCGCGCCCTGCTTGCAGACGTCCGCCTCCTGGCCCAACGCGCCACAGGCGATGACGATCTTCTCCGCCAACGCGACGCTGGGGGTGCTGAGCGCTGCCACGGCGACAAGCCCTGCCAGTACCTTCTTCATTTCGTGTCTCCCTCCCTGGCGCTCCGGCGGTGGAGCGCGTTCCCACGAGCCGTGCTGCCATGCCTGATGACGCGCTCAGTCAAACAATCCACGTGGCGGCACGAGCACCTGGGCCGCGCCTCCCGTATCACGTTTCAGCAACGTTGAAGAGTCTTGAATGTGGCAACTGCCCGGTTCTAAGAGGTGAGCGGCTTGTCCGGCCTACCGAGGGGGATCCCTCTCCCTCGGCACACTCCTCACATCACCTAGGGGCTGTAATCGTGCATTCATCTCGCAGACTGCGTTCTTGCGTGGCGTCACTGATTGCCACGTTGGCGTTCCTGGCGGTTCCCTCCACCGCGCAAGCGGGGCTCGAAGCGGGCCCGATCGAGATCGGCATGTACGGCCGCGTTGGTGCGGCCTGGAATCCTCAGAACGGCCGCTATGTGCATGGCACATCCCTGAACCTGCTGGGCGGCTCCATCGGCGGTCGCTTGGAGGAGGGTGACTACCTCGAGCCGACCATCAAGCTTCGCATCGTGAAGCCCACCGCCGAGGACAACACCAAGCCCTGGTTCCAGGTGGTGCTCACCCCCTCGATGTTCCCGCAGAACGGTGCCTCCTTCATCGGGGCCTTCGCCAACAGCTTCTCCAACCCGCTGCAGATCGAGCTGTTCCAGGCCTACCTGGAGGCTGGCAACGTGCTTGTTCCGGATCTCACTCTGTGGGCCGGCCAGCGCTTCTACCGCGGCAGCGACGTTCACATCGCGGACTACTACTTCTTCAACAACCTCAACTCGCAGGGCTTTGGTGCCAAGTACAAGGGCCTGGATGTCGCCGTGCTGCTGCGGACGGACAGCAAACCCGGGCAGTACTCCTTCACCGTGGACGACGATAATCCCACCACCGACGATCCTTCGTTCCGGCGCCAGCGCACCATGCTCGTGGGCCAGTACGTGCTGCCCATCGCGGAGAAGCACTCGTTGCACTTCCTGGGCGAGTTCCACCTGCTGCCGGCCAACCGCGCGCAAATCGGGGGCGAGCCGCTGGCCCCGGCTGACGTGGGTTACGTGGCGGGCATCAAGCACCGCCTGGATCTGGGCGACGGCAGCTTCAACGAGGTGGCCGTGCGCGTCGGCGGCGGCATCGCCAACGGGGCCTTTGCTGGCAAGGGAGCGGAGACGTGGAACACCTTCGGTGCGCCGAACGAGGATGGCAAGTTCGGCGGCGCTCTGGGCCTCGAGTTCGTGGACCACTTCCTCTACAACGTGAACCCGCTGTTCACCGTCAACGCGTACGCCCTCTTCCAGCGGAGCCAGGGCGCCAGCGGGCTGTCCACGGACAACGCGATGAACTTCGCCCTGGGCGCGCGCAGCTTCCTGTACCTGCACGATCAGTTCCACCTGATCAACGAGCTGAGCTACCAGGGCGCCGCCTTCGGCCTGCCGGAGGGTGTGCCGACGCCGCCCCTGCCCTATGCGGTGAAGTTCTCCGTCGTCCCGACGCTCGTCCCCTCGGGGGAGCGCTCGGCGTGGGCGCGCCCGCACCTGCGCCTCATCTACACGCTGGCTTATTACAGCGAGGGCGCGCGCGGCGCGAATCTGGCCGGAGCGCTCAGCACTCCCTACATGAAGAACTTTGGGGCTCGGACGTTCGGCCACTACCTGGGCGCGCGCGCCGAGTGGTGGTTCTAGCCGCTCGCAGGCATGAGGGGCGGGCGGGCCTGTATCCCACACCGTCCGCTCCGCCCCCCGGACCTGTTGCACCGGGGGCTGGGAGTTCATATTGAGGAGAGGACCCCTTCGCGGGCTGGGAAGCGCGTCCGGTCCGCCAGGGAGCGGCCAGAGGGCACCTCGGGAGCCGGCAAGGCCCCGGGCGTGCCCTTTCCGCCATTCAGCACTTGAACCGTGTGCTCGCTTGACTGCCGGAAAGACCGGTGTCTAGGGTGCGCGGCTTCAACGTCCCCAAGGTGGGGACACACGAGGCTTCCGTCGCGCCCCGCGGAGGGCTCTCGTGATGAACAGGGGCAGCTGTACCCGTTTCCTAAGGACTTTCAATTCATGCAGCAGAATGTGAACCAGCAGATCGGACCGGAGGCAGGCGACGAGGATTTTGCCGCGATGTTCGAGGCGTCGCTCAAGGAGCGCGGTGGTGACGGCATCCTCAAGGAGGGTGAGATCGTCAAGGGCACCGTCGTCCAGGTGACGAAGGACTACGCGATCGTCGACATCGGCTACAAGTCCGAGGGCCAGGTTCCGATCTCCGAGTTCACCAGCCCGCGCGGCGAGATCACCGTCAAGGCCGGTGACGCCGTGGAAGTGCTCCTGGAGAGCCGCGAGAACGACACCGGCATGGTCGTCCTCTCCAAGGAGAAGGCCGACAAGATGCGCATCTGGGACGAGATCAGCGCCGCCTGCGAGCGCGACGAGATCGTCAAGGGCACCATCGTTGGCCGCGTGAAGGGTGGCCTGTCCGTCGACATCGGCGTGAAGGCGTTCCTGCCCGGCTCGCAGGTGGACATCCGGCCCGTTCGGAACCTGGACCAGTACATCTCGAAGGAATTCGAGTTCAAGGTCATCAAGTTCAACAAGAAGCGCGGCAACATCGTGCTGAGCCGCCGCGTGCTGCTGGAGAAGCAGCGCGAGGAGATGAAGAAGGAGACCCTCAAGAACCTCAAGGAGGGTGCGGTCCTCAAGGGCGTGGTGAAGAACCTCACCGACTACGGCGCCTTCATCGACCTGGGCGGCATCGACGGCCTGCTCCACATCACGGACATGTCCTGGGGCCGCATCGGCCACCCGAGCGAGATGTTCAACGTGGGCGACGAGGTCCGCGTGGTGGTCCTCAAGTTCGACCCGACGCAGGAGCGCGTCAGCCTGGGCCTCAAGCAGATCCAGGAGGATCCGTGGCACCGCGCCGACGAGAAGTACCCGGTCGGCACCCGCGTGCGCGGCAAGGTCGTCTCCATCACGGACTACGGCGCCTTCATCGAGATCGAGCAGGGCGTGGAGGGCCTGGTGCACGTGTCCGAGATGTCCTGGACCAAGCGCCTCAAGCACCCGTCCAAGATCCTGGAGGTCGGCCAGGAGGTGGAGGCCGTCGTCCTGGACATCGATCC
>JAFGNZ010000088.1 GCA_016926755.1 Myxococcaceae bacterium
CACGAGGCGTCCGCTCGAAGAGGCTCAACCCGAGCGTGTCCTCCATCGCCTTGATGTGCGCGCTCACCGCTGGCTGGCTCAGGTGCAGCAGTCCCGATGCGCGGGTGATGCTGCCCTCGCGAGCGACGGTGACGAACGTCTTGAGCTGGTAGATGTCCATGTTGGCGTTCGCGAGACTATGACACGGTTCGGCTCGGTCGCGCGGCCCGAGGGAACCCACCTTGCGATTCGAAGGACCTGCTTTCGCGCAGGCCCTTGTTCTTTGTTAGAACTCGATCATCAGGCTGACGCGATCGGGCAGGGCCCCCCCTTGTGGCGCGCTCAACCTGTAGGGAGGACTCGAGAGGGCGCGGACGACGCACTCGTGCTGCTCGCGCCGCAGCTCCGCACTGGCTCCTACTGGCTCCAGCTCATGATCCGAAGCCGCGCCGCTCCGCGGATTCACCGACGTTGTCCAGCGCAGGGTGCCGGGTCTGTCGGAGCCCGTGAAGCACTGCGCGAGCCTGGGACTCCGCGCTGCCACCTGAAGGCGAAACTCGTCAATCCACGCCGGTGAAGCCCGCGCAGCTCCTTGATAGCTGGCGCGAGCCTGAGGCTCGATCTGCGCACGAAGCGGCTGCCGCCGGGGCGGCGTCGGCACAGGGCGCTCTGCCTTGATCTCCGCCGCCCCCTTCGCTTCAACCTTCGGCACCTCCGATGGATACGGCCGCTCACACTCGCAACGCATCCAGGAGGCAAGCAGCACCAGAAGCGCGACGCCCAACGCGCGCCGCAGACGCCGACGGGCTCGCGCGCGGCGAATCGCCGGCAGCTGCTCAATCCGCTCGCGCGCCTGTCTCCCCGTGAGCCGCAGCCACTTGCGCAGCTCGCTTCGGCGCTGGCGCATCGCCTGGCGCAGCTCACGGGGATTCATTCGGTGAGCCTCCATCCCAAGACAAGCGCTCCTTTCGCGTCCCGCCACTCCACGGGCTCGAGCAAGAGGGGGGTGAACGCCGACGGGGCCTCGGGCTCCGGGGCCCGGAAAGGCCATGGCAACGGATCCGCTGGAGCGAGTCGAATGGCGCCCGCGAAGGCCTCATGTCGCGGCGAGAGCGCTCGAGCCTGGGTTGCCTCTGACTGCTCGAGAGCGCCCAACCCCTCGAGGATTGCCTGCGCGCGATGGATGAGCTCTCCCGCCGTGCGCGCGTGGGAGCTGTGCTCGCCTCCTCTCTCGGCGAGCGCGTCCAGAACACCGATCAGGAGCTTCAACGTGGGGATGTGTGCCGCGCGCACGTCCGCCTCCTCGGCCTCGAGCTTCTCGAGGAGCTGTCGCACGAAGCGCAACGTGAGGTAGGGCTCCTCGGAGGCCGCCTCGCGCAGCCCCGTGACCAGCTCCCCTGCCCTTCCATGGGCCAGCGACCGGAGCCTCTCCACGCGCGCATCGAGTGCGCTCCCGCGCCGGAGGCTCGCGACCACCAGCTCGAACGATCGCGTATCGGCGCGGAGCGCGGCCTTCCAGAGGAGCTCCTCCGCGACCAGGTTGTATTCCTGCCGCGGAACCAGCGCCTTCAGCATGGCGAGGATCTCCTCGCTGGTCCGATAACGCGACAACACATACGACAACCATCGCCGAGCGAGCGCCAGCGTCGCGGCTGGCTCGCGGGACACCTCCGCGTGCGCCATCGTGTACGCAAACGAGCGGAGCGCATCCTCGAGCTGCCCAGCCTCGAGGAACGCGATTCCTCTGTGCAGGGCGATGGCTGCGCGCTCCCGGAAGCCGGAACTGGGATCAAGCTCCAGGAGCCGCTTGCCTCGCTCGCCCGCGAGGAGCGCGCCGCGCCGGCCTGGCGCGTCACTCGCGTCCAGGAAGCCGATCCACCCCTCCAGCTCATCCCCGTCTCCTCGCTCGATGAGCGCGTCGATGACGGCCAGCACCAGCCGCTCCAGGGCATCCGGATCCTCGGAATAGGGGCGCGCCTGCGCGAACAGGGAGAGGCGCCGAGCTCGACTCAACGTCAGCCATTCGCTCGCCCGCCAGGACAGGGCCCTCCGCAAGAAGGCTGCCTGCTCCGAGCTCGCCGGCCACGCCGCGGCTGCGTCGCGCACCTCCCGGGCTCCCGCCTCGGAGACTCCGAGGCTCCTGGCACGCTGCTTCGCCGCGAAGCCCTCCTGGCGCGCCCGGCGCGCTTGCAGCTGCGCGAGGGCGAGATCGAGATCGAAGATGCGCGCCTCCACCGCGGCGACGTTCTGGACCTTCTCGCGCACCAGGGTGGTGAGTGACATCACCAGGAGCCGCCGCATCAGCCGCCCGGCAGCGAGGCGATCGCTGAGATCCAGGAAGGGTGACTGCCCCATGTCCATCAGCGTGACGCGCGGAAGGAGGCAGCTGGTTCGAAAGAACGTCACCGAGCGCAGCTCCGCCGTCGAGAGGACGTCATTCAGTGAGATGAATCTCTGCTGACGCCCCACCTCGAAAGCGTCGAACGGCGACTCCACCTCTGGGGGCGGCCCCTTCGCCGCCGCGTGGACGATCTGGTTGTGCAGCGCCAGCGGCCACAGCCCCGCACCGCGATCATCCTTGGGAAAGCCGTCCTGACACAGGCCCAGGTCACCGAGAGCGGCCCAGACGACCGAGCGGAAGTCCTCGTCGTCGCGGCCGTGCTCGCCCTGCTCCACCAGGCTGTTTCGCAGCAACCACAGCCTGAGCACCTCCGTCGGCTGATCGTCTCGAAGGGCCAGCCGGGCGTTGTAGAAGACGAGGGTCTGCTTCGGCGGCGCGTCGCCCGCGAAGGCGGCTGTCGCCAGGGTGAGGGTGAGGAGGGAGCTCGCCCAGGACATCAGAACATCCACCCGGCACTGAACGTCAGCTCCCACCACAAGCCCAGATCCGATCCCGTGATGGGCAGCGCGATCATGGCGCGTGGCGAAAGAAAGCCCCCGGTCTGGAAGTAGACGTCCAGGCCGAGGCCCGTGAGCAGGTTGTACCGCCCTTCATCGATCTGCATGCCGGGTGGCAGCTTGCGCTCGAGGTTCTCCAGCTCCTTCGCCGACAAGCTGGGAGCAATGAGCGCCTTGGCGACCTGGCCGAAGGTCGCGCCCGAGAGCGCACCCGGATAATATGCATACCGAAGTCCCGCGCTCGCGGAGAACACCAGCTCGGTCGCGGGGAGGAATCCGGGTCGCGCGGTCGCCACCCCCTCCGCCAGGGGATAGCCGACGTTGAGGTCCAGCTCGATGCGACTGGGCCGTCCGGACTGGCGATACGGAGTCAGCGCCAGCTTGTCGGTGCTCGCACTCCCCCAGGTCAAGACCCGGGTGATGGCGAGCTCCCCCATGAAGCCTCCCAGCGGCCTGCGGACGAACCCTCCGAACCGCGCGCTGCTGAAGTTGTTGAGCTCTAGGAGCTGGCTGCCGATCAGCCCGATGCCCAGCCGCTTCTTGCGCCAGTCAAAACGCACGGGCCGAGATGCAACGCCAATCATCCGCTCATTCAGCACCTCGAAGGGCGTCCGAAAACGATCGAGCGCTGGGTCCTCCGGGGCTTCTTCTGGAGGAGGCTCTTCCTTCGCGGAGGCAGGGGGGGGCTCCTCGGCGGCCAGAGTCGCCGACGGCAGCCCGAGAACGGCGATGAGCAGGAGCGCGCTACGGATCAAGCGGAAAGCCTCCATCGCCGAGGACCGGGTAGCGCGGCCGATAGCATTGCTGCCCGTAACTCCCGCGAAAGCTCGTGCCGACATTGTAGACCCCCGCTGAATCGAAGGTTGGGTGATCGCAGAAGCGGGTACACTGCAAGAGCGTATTGCTGAGCGGGAACTCCCCTCCTTGCCACAGCTCGGTGCCGTAATACGCCTGGTCCGAACTCGAGATCCCGAACGGCACCGTGAGCGAGAACGCGCTGGCAGCCCCGGCGAGGAAGACCTCGTACTCGAGGCGCAGGAGAAAGGGGAAGTCCCAGAGCACCCCCAGCGCGTAGGATGGCTGCGGTACCTCCTGGTGAACCTCCGGGAGGAGCTCCAGTGGCAGTGGAGCGGGGCTCGGCTCGCCGCGGAAGACCACCGCCGACGCACGCGGGTCCTCGGATCGGCAATAGGAGAACGCGTCACTCGGAGCAGCCGTCAGGAGCTCATTGTTGAAGAAAGTGGCGACACCGAAATCCCCGACCTGAACGTTCCGCGAGATCGGTGTCCGCTCGGGGGCCAGGAAGAGCAGCTCGCGCATACGGCCCGCCTGAGCGTCGGAGTACTTCCCGATGAAGGTCAAATACTGTGCGCGGGTGGGGAGAATGGGCAGGCTCGAGAAGCGAAAGGGCCCGAGCTTCAGGTCGGGATCGTCCGGCAACAAGGGGCAGGAGCGCTGGGCGGCCGATGAGAGCTCATCGAGATCATCCCCTAGCGCCGCAGGGCACCAGAGCACGAGGTGCTTGAGCGGTGAGCGCACGACCGTGTGGCCGAAGCTGTCGAACACGAAGGCGCCACTGACCCGGGGTGAGCTCTTGTCTCGCTCGAAGGGGAGGAGCTGCTCCAGCGCCCCCTCGATGAGGCCCGCGAGCTGCCCGCTCGCGTCATCATGGTGCAGGGCCACGGAGAGGACCATGTCTCTTCCCTCGGCACGCACCTCGTCGATCCGCGCGCGGAAGCGGGCGGCGAGCTGGTCCGCGAAACCCGGATCGCGCCAGTTGTCGATACAGATCTCCGGGGAGCCCTCGAGCAGGAGCCGCTGGAGCTGCATCGCCCGATGTGGCTCGGAGATCGTCCGCGCACAGGGCCGCAGCAGGAAGCCCAGGACGGTGTTGGTGCGAATGGGGTTGCGCAAGGCAGGGAAGGCAGCGCCCACCTCCGGGTTCTTCCGCGCCAGCGCTACCGCCGGGAAGGTGCCTCTCGCGTCTGTCACCGTCGATCGGGCGCAGACGATGGACGCCGTCGAAGCCGCATCCGGCAGCGCGTCCTCATGGAACACTGCTCGCGTCGACGTCTCGATCGGCGCCCATCCCAGCGGGGTCAGCTCCTGAGGGCACGCAGGGGTGGACGCGTAGCCGTAGGGACTCACATCGAACGCCTCATCGCTATCGCCGTACCGCGGCTCGCTGATGTGGAAGGTGCGGCGCAACCCCAGCTCCTGCGCCTCTTCATTGCGAAGGGTCGGGAACTGGTGGCGGGCGCGCCACTGCACATGGGTGTTGGCTTCGTCGAAGACCCCGTAGACGACCAGGCTGCGATGGGAATAGGCCGGACCCGCGCCAATGAGATTGAGCTTCACCGCGGCGGGGAGGGTCAGCTCCCCATCGCGGTGGTAACGCAGGCGCACTCCGACCTGTCTGGGTGCATGCGCGACCTGGAGGCTGGTGCTGCCACATCGCGCTTTGCTCCCACAATCCACGGGCACGTGGGTGTGCACCGTGGGGAGCTCGGAGACAGGCGTCCAGGGGACTTCACCGTCGTCCGTGCGATAGGAGATCTCGATCTGGCTCTCGGGCCCGAGGCCCTGCTCGGCCCCGACGCGATAGAAGATGAACAGCGTCTCCTCCTCCGAGAACCACGCTGCATCGGCGAGCGTGAAGCCGGCGTTGATGTCGACGATCGGCACCTTCTCGCAGGCCGCACACGAGACGAGCGCGAACAGCACACCGATGCGGACCATGGCATCCCCTCAGGCGACGAGCTCCGTGAACGAGACCCTGCCCCCCGCCACCACCCTCTTCATCGCCGACACCAGCTCGTCGTGGCCACGGCGCGCCATGCGGAACTGATCCGCCGGGGAGCTGAACGCCATGTTGGCGCGCACGGCGTTCTGCATGGACGGCGCGAGCCTGCTGATGAAGCTCTCTCGCCAGGCCGGGTGCTGCACCGAGGACCAGCCCGCCAGCACCTTGACATCCACCTCGAGCAGCATGTCCGCCTGGACGTCCTGGGGCAGCTTCAGCAGCATGTCCGGGTACAGGATGTCCTGGTACCAGGAGGGGAAGGCGCCGCTCGAGCGCTTGAGCATGCTCGTCAAGAGCGCCTGGCGATCCTCGGCGCCGATATACGTCAAGAGGACGGACAGCGCTCCGGCCGCGTCGAACGCGTGTCCCCTGTCGCGGATGGCGTCCGGCGCTGGCCTCGGAGGAGCCGGCAGTGAGCGGCCGGCCCGCGCGGCGTCCAGCGCCTCGAACAGATAGCTCTGCTCCTCGTTGGACATGCGATTGGACGACAACAGCTGGCTCGCGATCTTCATCTGGAGCTCAGGCGAGAGCGTGCGCGCCACCTCGTGCTGGAAGTCAGCCGGCACCAGGGCAAAGAGGAGCGCCCCATGGCGTGGCGTCAGGCTCTCGATCAGGTGCGCGATGCCGCTGCTTCCGAACTCCTCGCGAATGCTCCGATAGCTCTCCGCATCCGCCTGTGAGAGCAGTGAAGCAGAGATCGCGTGATGATTGAGCTTGCGAAAGAACTCCGCGTCAGCGGGGAGTTGCTGCTCATCCACGTGTCGCAGGTACTCCGCGAACCCCACCTTGCGCACCGCGAGCTCACCTTCCGACGAGAAGGCCGAGGACAGCCTGTCGCCAAAGAGGAAGATCGCCTTCGCGAGCAGCTCGAACTCTCCGGCCTTCAGCCACTGGCGGAGGAGCTCCACGACGACGCCCTTCTCTTTCGTCAGCTCTTCCTCGGTCATCCGGCCCGCCCACAGCCGCCGCTGCTCGGTGACGAACGCCGCCGCTTCGTGCGCCCCCGCCGACGGGCCGTCCGTCGCCGGGGCTCCACTCGCGGCGCTCGAGGCCGCGGCCTCCTCCGGTGCCGCTGGCTTGTCGAGGGTGCCGGCCGCCATCTGCGCCAGCAGCGCCTTCTCCTCGAGCGACTCCTTCCCGAGACGGCGAAGCGCCCAGATGATGAGCAACGCGGCCAGAGTCCCCAGGAGCAGGGCGATCATCCACGCGAAGTGTGGCAACAGGCTCACCCACAGCTCGCGCAGCGCGATGTCCGAATCCCATGGGGCGGGGGGGGCGGGTGGAGGTGGAGGCTCGGCCCGAGGCTCGGGGATCGGCTCGGGTTTGGGTGGGGGGGGTTCGCTCAGCGTGGGAGAGATCGGCGCGAGGACCTGATGTCCGACGGTCACCTTGAGCCACCCCTTGGACAGGCGCTGCTCGAGCCGCCGGACCAGCGCCTGGACATCCCGATTAGAGACGGACTTCTCGTGAGCGAAGTCACAGGACGCCTCCGTGAGGTACTCCTGCGCCGGGACGCTGCCGGGGCCTTCGGATTGACCGATCCCCGGCAGCGAGGACGCGCGCGGCATGTCCACCACCACATGGTCTCGGTAGACGCACCCCTTGGAGACGCAGCGCTCGGGAGCGCAGTCGCGCACCAGCGCCGAGTCGAACTGATGCTCGAGGGCGCGCAGCTGCAGGAGCACAGGGGAGGGGATGTGCTTCTGGGGCACCGGGGCGGTGCTCTCCTGGGCCAGGGCGCTGGACGGCAACACGAGCATCAGGGAGAGGACGAGGCTTCTCATCAGTAGATCCTCACGACCACACGGCGGTGCCGGGCCAGGCGCTCCTGGGGGCTCAGCCCCGTGAGCTGCTCCTCGGGCAGCGGCTTGGTATCGGCGTAGCCCTCGACGCGAATGCGCGAGCGCGAGATCCCAGCGTCCTCGAGCCGCTGCCTCACCACGATGGCGCGCGCGCTGGAGAGCTCCCAGTTCGTGGCGAACGGTCCGCCGCTCACGATGGGGGTCGAGTCCGTGTGCCCCTCGACCGCGAAGGAGTACTTCATCGAGTAGGGCGCGAGCACCTGCAGCATCGAGGTGACGGTCTGCTCGAGCTCGGAACGGATCTGGGCCTTGCCCGAGTCGAAGACCAGCCCCGAGTTGAGCGAGAGCTCGAGCCCCTCGGCGGAGATGCTCGTGCGCACCAGCTCCTGCATCTGCTTCTGCGCGATCCGCGCGTCGATCTCCCTTCGAATGGACTCGAGGCTCGCGGGGCTCTCGGCCCCGGAGAGGCTCTTGACGATCTGCTGCATCCGGCCCTTGCTGAGGTTGGCCGCGGTGAGCAGCACCACGAAGAAGAGCAACAGGTTGGTGATCAAGTCCGCGTAGCTGAGCAGCCAGCTCTCCTCATGTCCTCTCCGGCGCCTTAGCATGCTCTACCCCGCCCTCGACTCCGCTCGCGGCAAGCCTCCGCTGCGAGCGATGAGCTCGTTCGCGCTCTTCTCGCACCTCTCGAGGAAGCCCAGCCGCTCATCGAGCAGGCCATTGAGGAACTGGCCGACAGGCCCCGCGACGCCAGCGCCGAAGGCGACTCCGTAGAGCGTCGCGAGCAGGGCGAGGGACATCGCGGCGCCGATGTTGAGGTTGTCCGCGCTCATGTTGCGAAAGAGCTGGATCATGCCCGTGATGGTGCCCACCATCCCAAACGCCGGCCCCAGCTTGGAGAGCATCTCCCAGTTGCTGATCGCCGGCTGCCAGCGGCTGATCTCCTCGTGCCGGAGCTCCAGGAACTCCTTGGCGCTGGCGGCCTCGGGCGCGCGATTCAGGATGAGGTCGACCAGCTGCCTGATCGCCTCGAAGCGGCTCTTCTCGGCGAGCGCGAGCGCCTGGCCTCGCTTGCCCTCTCGCCACAGCGTACAGAACTGCTCCCGCTCCCGCTCCATCGCGGACGTCAGCTGCCCGAAGCCCTGCAGGCCAGGGATGAGCTCTCGCAAGCAGAGGACAGTGCGGAGCGCCGTCTTGCGGCTGGAGCTGACCAGCACCGCCGCGCAGGAGCCCACCAGCACCATGACCAGGGCATGGGCGTCGAACGCGGAGATGACTTGTTGATCTCCGCGGTCCCTGAACCCGAACCAGACGATGAACCCCAGGAGAACAAGGCCAATGATTTGCACGCGGGACCTCCTAATTTCCTTGGCGCTGGAGCTCTTCCAGCTTCTTGCGAACGTCTGGAGAGCTCTCGATCGCCTCGACCTGCTCGTAGATTTCGATGGCCTTGTCGCGCTCCCCCATCATCAGGAGCAGCGACGCCTTCGCGCGCAGGAACTCCGGATGGGACTTGTAGCGTTGCAGCACCGCCTCGCACCACTCGAGCGCGAGGTGGTAGTTCCCCCCCTTGACCGCTTCCTGCATCAGGGTGCGGGCGCGGGTGATGCTCACCTCTGGAGCGCCTTCATCGACTCGCAGCCCCCGCGCGCGATAGGCCTCGATGAGCGCCGTATCCGCCTGAGTGGGAGGCGGTGGAACCACCCGCGTCGCCGGGATGGTCTTCACCTCGGGGCTCCCGGGACCGTGCTCGATGACGATACGCTGTCCCGTCGACAGCACCGGCACATCGACCTCGGTGATGAGGTTGCCGTTGTTCCACCGGACCTTCATCACCGTGGTGGATCCGAAGCCGAGCGGCCGCGTCAGCGTCCCCTCCTCCTTGAGCGCCGGGTGCTTCTGGGGCTCGGGCTCGATGAGGTAGTAGGTGTAGTTGCGCGCCGCGCAGGACACGAGGAGCGGAAGGATGAGAACGAAGAGTCGGCTCATGGCAGAAAGGGCAGCAGCGAGACGTTCATGAGGGAGAAGCCGACCCCCAACCGGCCATTGGTGGAGGCGGAGAAGGTGATGCCGTAGTTGGACCTGGCGATGGGCACGCGGACCATGAAGACTCCGGTCAGCAGCGGATCGAGGACATCCACGCTCTCGCCGCTGATGCCGCGCACCAGGCCTGTGGGCAGGCTCATCAGGACCTTGGCGCCGACCGTGATGTTCAAGGCGCTGGGGATGGCTCGGTAGTAGGCGCCCCCTACGCCGAGCACCGGATCGAAGAGAGACAGCGAGAACCCGGAGAGGTTGGCGTTGGTATCCCCCCACTGCTCCACCCAATCGAGGGAGATGTGCTGCCCGGGGTACACCGTCACATCAAAGAAGGCGTGCGTGATGCTTTCGCCTCGGGCTCGGCGGTCGAGCTCCCGCATGAGCGAGAGGTTTCGACGCGTCCGCGCCGAGCCGCTCATCGCCGCGTCGAAGTTCTCCGCGAGCAGGATGCGGCTGTTGTGAAGATCGATGATTCGCAGCGACACGCCCTCGGTCGTCTCATCGAGCCAGATGGCCGTCCGAGCGGGCGCTGAGGTTCCTCGGCTCGTTTCGTCCAAGCGGGTGATCTCGGCTGCCCCCAGGTTCGTCGTGACCTGCTCGAGCAGGCCTTCCTGGACATAGGTTCGAGGCGCCATGCAGGCTTCACAGGAGCGGAGCCCCGCGGCGCCGAAGACGCGCACCAACGTCGCCAGCGCCTCGGTCGGGTACCAGCTCCTCGTCTCCTCGAACGCGGGGTTGACGCTCACGACAATCGCCGGCAGGAGCTCCCTGACCTCGAGGCCACCGTCCTCGAGCCGCAGGGTGAGGGTCTCATCGAGGCGTGAGAACGCCTCGCGGCTCGCCTCGCGCTGGGCGAGGGCCGCCATGGGGAGCAATGCGCAGAGGAGAGCGAGGCGCGCTAGAAGCAAAACGACACCTCCACGCCCAGGGAGTGGAACTGGATGAGGCCCAGATCCAGGTAGTCGCCGATGGCGGGGGCATCGCCCATCGCAGGCAGCGACTCCAGGAAGACTCCGGCGCCGATCCGGTTCTTGATGCGGAGCTCGAGCCCCAGCTGGAACGCGCCAAACGTCGCGTCCGGCTCCCTGCCCGCGAGCAGCCCCAGGAGATCATCCAGATCCGGGATCTGGTCTTGAAAGGCGAGCGCGCTCTGTCCATGGATGGAGATCACCGAACCGCCGACGAACGCGTAGAGATCAGGCCCCGTCAGCGAGCTCGCCGAGCCCGAGATCAGGCGGGAGACACGGCCTTGAGCCAGCCAGCCGGTATGGAGCTCCGGCGCCCAGCTGAAGCCCACCGAGAAGCTCCCCATCCACGAGCGCGCCTGGCTGAGCGAGCCCTCGACGCCCACCTGGAGCCAGGGAAAGGGCGTCGCCTTCACTTGAGCTGATCCCGTGGCGTAGGTGCGCACGCCGATCCGAATGGGCACCAGGTACAGGCCTCGCCCCCGCAGCGCATCGACATACTCCTGATGCGCCTCCGCGGCGCTCTTCAGGCGGTCTCCGCTGCGCAGCAGGGCCGGCGCGGAGGTCGAGGTGGAGAGCGTCTTCGCATAGAGGATGGGCAACGTCGGCTCGAGGCGGGTGATGCGCGCGCGCAGCACCAACGCGGAACCCTCTACCTCGAAGTCGAGGAAGAGGGCATGACGGCTGCCCGAGAGGGTTCCTGCCGTGGAGAGGGCCTCCGGCTCGTCCACCCCGCGCGACACGATGGTGCCTCTCGCGCCGGAGTGCACCACCACGGCGGTGCACTGCGGGCAGTGCGTGAGCGCGACCCGGGTGCGAGGGTTCTTCACGATGAGGGCAGCGAAGTGATTCTCGATGAGGGCCTGCATCCCGCTGCCGAAGCCGACCGGCACGCTGACGTCGGCGAGCACCAGCGGTGTCTCGAGGGCGAACACGGGTTGCTCGGTCCAACCGAAGACGAGCTCGTCGAGCAGATCGTAGGCTTGGAGCTGGATCTGCGCCGCGATCTCCCCGCGCAGGGCCTCGAGCTGGGCTTGCTGGGCGTCCGAGAGCGTCGAATCCGCCGCCGCGACGGCTGTCGGCAGCACGACGAGGAGCAGGCTCAGGAAGGCAGGCCTCACTGGAGCCACTTCCACTCCCCACGCACGCACAGCCCGGCATGGAGCCGGGTCTCTCGTGCGTCGACGATCATCACCCCCAAGAAGACGTCCCGCTCCGTGAGCACGCCCTGGGCGAAGTAGCGCGCGCAGGCCAGCGGGTAGGCCCGCTTCGGGGGCAGCTGCCACAGGACCGCGATGTCACCGGCAGCGAGCACCGGCACCCGGTCCGAGACCTTGCGGCCGCGCTCGACGAGCTCCGTCCTCGCGGCCACGGAGATCTTCGCCGCCACCGCCGGCTCCGGATAGAAGGCATCCACGTGCCAGGTGAGCTCACCCGCCTCGAGGGCGCTCGCGGTCTGGGTGATGTCCCCCACCGTCTGGCGAAGCGAGGACAGGATCACCTCGTCTCGGGCAGGCCGCTCGCCGCTGCGCATGAAGCGCCGGGTACAGGCGAGCGCATCGGTGACGGCCCACGTGCCTCGGGCTGGCGGTTCAGGGACCTGCCCCGGAAAGCGCTCGTGAGCCTCGGCCTGGCTGAGGCGGGTGCACTCGAGGTTCCGGGCTTCCTCCTTGCTCTGGAAGATCCCAGGGGATGGGTCATAGGCCCTTCCCATGAAGACCGGCAGCGGCATCAGGAGCATGATCAGCAGGGTCTCCATCGGTCTCTCTACTTGGAAGGTAGACGCTCTTGAGCTCGGGGCGACTCCTCGAAGCCACGCAGCACCCATGAGCGCATGCGTGCATTGAACGCGAGCTGACTGAGCTGCCCGTGGAAGTCTCGCGAGAAGTCCTTGTTGGGCGCGTCGCCCGTGAGCTCCTCCGCCTCGGAGCGAACGAGCAGATCCAGCGCGCTGTTCACCGCCCAGAGGCCGACACCGCAGTACCGCACGAAGCGCCCTTGCAAGGTATCCGAGGCGAGCTGAAAGCCGCTGGCGTCCCGAATGGTGACCTCCTGAGCGAACGTGAACTCGGTGATGGCGGGGATGAGCGTGAAGGTCAGCCCCGACAAGGTCCACAGGAGCGCGCTGTTCTCCTCATGCACCAGCCGCGCTTTCAGATCGATGATCAGATCGGCCTTCGCCCCCCCTTGTTCATCACGGGCTGACGTGCCCGCGCGCGGGACCTCGACCTCGACCTGGGCACCCTGATTCGTGAAGAGCGCACGGACGTTGCGGCAGAGCTGCTCGGCATCATCCGGCTGGAGGTAGTCACCGGGGATGCAGCGCACCAGCATGCGTTGACCTTCAAAGTTGGCGATCCGGGGATCAACCACCACCGGGCGCTGCAGCGAGACGAGGGGCTGGTAGACCGTCACGCACCCCGAAGACAGCATGGCGAGGAGCCATGGCACGCAGGCGCGGAACCACCCACGAACAGGAGGCCGGCGTGTGCTGAACGCGCGAGGAGGCACGCAGCGCCCCTGAGCAACAATCGCGCCAACCTGCTCTGCTAGAGCCATGGATTACCCTGCGCGCCCCCATGGATTGGAGTGAACCGCGACACCCGTGTCATGGTTCCAAGCCGTCCGGGGCCATCTACGTGGACGAGGGAAGGTTCTACCAGAGTCCGGGAGCACGAGCGGCGTCCCCCCTGTACGGACTCCCGCTTGCCCGGCTCACCTCGCTCGAACGCGGGCTTGACCAGCCGGATCGATCCAGCATCGCACCGTGGCGGAGCGCCAGCGCCTGAGTCAGCAAGAGGGCGTTGCCGGGCGCGGCCGCCCCAAGGCCATCCGGCTGTCGGACCGGTTTGCGCCATGCGCCACCGGCAGGCTCACGATGGCTGGCCTCCAGGGCCTGAGGCAGAGGAGCGCTGGAGTTGAGTACGCCCGAGTGGGCAAGCAAGGGGGCAAAGGAGTCACAGGCCTGGACGAAGGGCTGCCAATCGACGATGACCTATCAGGTGGGCGCCCTTCTTGACCACTTCATGGGTTGTCTCCGGCGCATGCCCTGCTTATAGGAAGATCATGAGTCCCACCATGAGTCCTCTCGTGCCGCGTGCGGCTGTCCCCGCCATGCGCCCCTTCGACGTGCTGTACCCTGAACTCGCCAGGAGCGAAGCGCGCGCGCTTCATGTCTTCAACTACGCGGGCGTGCAGAGCGGGACGTACGCCTTCCGCGAGCTCTACTGTGACGCTCCCCGCTGTGACTGTCGGCGCGTGCTGCTCCAGCTCTACCACGTCCAGAGCAGACAGCTCGTGGCGACCATCAACTACGCCTTCGAGCCAGCGAAGCCACCCTTTGAGGATGAGCCGCAGATCATGCTCGATCCGCTCAATCCCCAGGGCGACGAGGCCTTCGCTCTGCTCGAGCTCTTCGAGGAGATGATCGCGAGCGATCGTGACTACCACGATCGGCTCGTGCGCCACTACGCGCTGTGGAAGCGCGTCGTCGACGACCCGAGCCATCCCGACCACGCCAAGGTGAGGACCGAGGCCCATGACGATCCCTCGTTCCATCCCGCCTTCCCTCGCCAGGAGCCCCTGCGCCGCGCAGGCCCGAAGGTTGGCGCGAACGCGCTCTGCCCGTGCGGCAGCGGCAAGAAGTTCAAGAGGTGCTGCCGGACATGAGCCGCCGCCTCACCCCAGGTCTGCTGTCTGCCTCCTGCTCGCCTCTGCCGTGAGCTCGGAGCCCCTCCCCTTCACATGCGTGGAGTTGAGCACCTGCAGCCCCGAGGGCGGCCGCCACTCCACCAGCGACACCTCCGCGCCCCCCTGCGCATGCGCGCTGCACACCACCGCGGTGAAGCGCGGCTCCAGCCGGGCCTGCTGCTGCTGCTCCGGCTCCAGCCGCGGGTTGCGCTGCAGCTCCCGGAGGAAGTCCGCCCACACCGTGTCGGGCGCCTCGGGCGAGGGCAGCCGCATGAGCCAGATCCACGTGCCGGAGTTCACATACAGCAGGCCCTCCTCCTGCCTCCACCGCGCCGCGTGCGTGTGGCCGAGGAGCACGGCGCCGGCCTGGAACTTCTCCGCCAGCCGGCGCGCCTCCGCCCACTCGTCCTCCAGGGGCTCCAGATCGAAGTAACGCTCGCCCGAGTCTCCCGCGACCAGGCGGTGCAGCCGCGCGTAGGACTCCAGCCCGCCGCGGCCCAGCTTCTGCCGGGCGCTCAGCAGCGCCGGATCCTCATCGCCAAAGGGGACCGGGCCCGCCCCCAGCACCTCCTCCAGCGCCTGCTGCTCCTGCTCGGTGAGGCCGGCGGCGTCCACCCGCTCGGCCAGGCCCAGCTCCAGATCGACATCCTCCTCGAAGGTCATGGGCGTCATGCCCCGGCGCAGCAGCTGCCAGCCAATGCGCAGCGAGCACTCCTGGAAGGCGAGCCGGACGGCGCCCGGGTTGACGGCGAGCGCCGCCAGCAGCGCGCCCTGGAAGTCCGGCATGAGCAGATCCGCGAAGCGCATGCCGTACTGGCGCTTGAGCGGGTTGAGCAGCCTCTTCACCAGCAGCGAGCCGGCGGAGTACCGGTACTGGCCCGCGTCCGCGCCCTCCGGGGCGCCCGGGCCCGGCAGGTGGGCGTAGTCCACCTTGTTCCAGTTGTCGTGCTGCTCGCCGTGGGCCAGGAGCACGCGCGCCCCGCCCACCTCCAGCACCCACGGCGCATCGCCGCGTTGGAAGCGCAGGCGCTGGGCCACCTCGGGTGGCTGCCCCAACGCCTGGCGCAGCACCGCCTGCACCTCGGCGAGCGCCAGCTCCACGTCGTGGTTGCCCAGGCGCAGCACCCCCTCGCCGCCCGCGGCCAGCACCCGCCCGAGCGCCTCCAGCACCGCCGCCGTGGGCGCCGCGGCCACCAGGGCCCGCGCCTGCTCCACCGCCCGCTCCACCCGCAGCTCCAGCGGATCCTCGTTCATGAGGAAGTCCACCGTGTCCCCGTTGAGCACCACCCGGGTGGGCTCGCCGGTGAGGGTGTCCAGGAAGGCGGGCAGCGCCTGGGCGCCCGCGAAGATGTCATAGCCCTGGCCGTTGCCCAGGTGCAGATCGCTCAACACAACCGTGCGCATACAGGTGACTCCCGTTGGGTGAAGTGTGGGGTGCTCGTGGGGGGCGGGCCTCAGCGCGGCGAGCGCAGCTCCGCCAGGGCCTTCAGGCCGGCCTCGGTGTAGATCCTCCTCCAGCGGCGCAGCTCCGCCAGGGGAACGCCCACGCTCGAGGCGATGGCCCGCTCGCTCTCCTCGCCGCTGAGCATGAGGAGCACGGCCTCGGCCATGTCCTCGGTGGAGGGCAGCGCGCCGGCGCCGAGCGCCAGGGCCTGCGCCATGGGGAGCGCTGGCATCACTCGGAGGCTCGGGAGCTCGCGCGGTGCCAGGGAGGCAGTGGCCTCGGCCTGGGCGAGCGGCAGGCGCACCGCCGGATCTCCCAGGAGGATGTAGCCGGCCAGATCCTGTCGCAGCATCCACAGGTGGGCGCGCTCGGTGGAGTCCACGGGGTTGTCTCGGCCGGCCAGGCGCGCCGACTCCTCGTGATCGTAGAGGGTGGTGAGCTCCGTGTTGGCCTCGTTGAAGAAGCGCAGGAGCGCGCTCAGGCCCACGCCGGCGCGGCGGCCCTCCACCAGGGTGCGCAGCAGGCCCAGGAAGCGCGAGGGGCGGTTGCGGGCGGCGCGGCCCAGATCCTGGAAGGAGTAGGTCCACGCCAGGTCCACGTGGCCCACCACCGCCAGGGGCCCCTGGGGGTTGGCGAGCACGGCCTGGGGCAGCGCGGCGACGAAGGGGCGCTCGCCCTCGCGGGGGAGCGAGGCCAGCAGCCGCTCCAGCCGGCCGGGGTACTGGCCGGCTTCGCGCAGCCGAGCCAGCCACGGGTAGAAGGCGCTGCGGGTGGGCGTTCCGGCGCCGAAGCAGGCCAGGAAGAACCAGAGGCCCCCGGGGAGGAAGGGGGTAGAGGCCAGGGCCGAGGCCTCCAGCGTGCCCTCCGCGCCCAGGCTCATGGCGCCCTGGCGCGCGCGCTGCTCGTCCACCGAGCTCCAGCCGCGCCGCGGGGCGCCCAGCCCGTGGCTCATGGTGAAGAGCACGGAGGGCTGGGGCGAGGCCACCTGGGAGAGCAGCTTCTGCATGGACCAGTCCGCGGGCTCGCCCAGCTCGGCGAGCGACTCGGCGCAGAGGCTGCCCAGCTCCTGCAGCTTGCGCAGGCTCTCGAGGCTGGGGGCCATCAGCGCCCGGTAGCCCACGGTGGTGGCGGGCGTCCCATCGTGGGCGGTGAAGAGCAGGGCGCGGGCCCGCTGCGCGGCCGAGGGCGAGCGGCTCCAGCGCAGCACCTTGTCCACGTAGGCCTCGTAGCCGGCCTCCGAGGGGAAGGCGAGCCGGCCCGCGAAGCCGTCGCTGCCGAGCACCTGCTGCAGCTCGAGCGACACGTGCTCGAAGTCTCCCAGCAGCAGCAGGTAGGCGGGCTGCTCCGTCTCGAGCTCGGCCTCGTTGCGCAGCACGGTGTCCTTCCACCGGGCGGCCTGCATCCCATCCATGTCAGGCGGGACGCGGTAGACGCGTGCGGGGGCGCCCTGCTCCTCTTCACGCAGCCTGCGCAGCGGCTCGATGAGGGCCAGCAGCCGGTCGCCCAGGGGCCCCTCGGGGATCACCACCCCCCAGCGCTGCTCTGGCAGCGAGTTGGGGTCCACGCCCGGATCGATCAGGTCCTTGCCCGAGGGGCGCTCCTGGGGCCGGGGCAGGTGGGAGGCCGCGTCGAGGGGCAGGGCCTCCTCCAGCACGGGCCGCCGATCGTCGGCGTGGGTCAGCAGCAGCTCGAAGTCCATGCGGGGAGGCCTTTGCCAATTCCCTGCCAACCCCTCGTTGAGCGGGGCCACGGGCCCGGGGCTGCCCGCGGCCTGGCTCTGACGCGTCAACTGACGTCCGTTGACGCGCAAATGGCGCCGCGCCTGGAGGGCGACAGACGCTCCACCCGGGGATCCGCCCTGGTTCCCGGTTTGCAATCCGACGGTGCGCAGAGTCCCACACGAGTCACGAGGAGGCTCGAACATGAGGAGAGTGCCGCTGACGATCATCCCCGCCTGGGCCGCGAGGATGACACGACTGCTGCTGCGGGTGCTGGTGTGCGTGGGGTTGGGCTGCAGCCAACCTCCAGCGTTGGAGCCAGGAATGCAGGGGGGAGTGGTGGCCCCCCTCGCGCTGAGTGAAGGCGTGGTGCCGCTGGTGAATAACCCGCCCACGGCCAACGACGACAGCTCCACGATGGAGGAGGACAGCGCGGCCACGCCGCTGGAAGTGCAGGCCAACGACACCACCGCGCCGGACACGGGCGATTCGCTCACCATCACGGCGGTGACGCAGCCG
>JAFGNZ010000089.1 GCA_016926755.1 Myxococcaceae bacterium
ACGTGGTCCGCGATGGCGGTGGAGGTGGCCAGCGTCTCGATGTACTCGGGCTTCGCGTAGACGCTCGAGAGGAAGCCCTGGACGTCCCGGAAGTTGCGCAGGGCCTGGATGCCGCCAGCGGTGGCGCACGCCCCGATGCTCACCAGCCGGCGGGACCGCCGCCGCACCTCGCGGATGCGCTCGGCGTCATGGGGCGTGGTGATGGAGCCGTCCACGAGCGAGACGTCGTACAGCCCCTTCAGCGACACGCTGGTGGCCTCGGCGAAGTGGGCGATGCGCACGGCGTCCGCCAGCGCGAGCAGCTCGTCCTCGAGGTTCAGCACGGTGAGCTGGCACCCATCACACGAGGCGAACTTCCATACCGCGAGCGAAGGTCTCTTCCGTCTGCGCGCCATCTCACACCTCACGGAGGTTGATGAAGGGCCGGAGCTTCTCGTAGGGGAACACCGGCCCGTCCTTGCACACGAAGTACGGGACGAGCTGGCAGTGGCCGCAGAAGCCCACCGCGCACTTCATGTTGCGCTCCAGGGACAGGTGGATGCGGGCGTCCGGCACCCCCCGCCGCTCCAGCTCGCGCACGGTGAAGCGCATCATCACCTCGGGGCCGCACATCAACGCCACGGTGCGCGCCGGATCCACCTCCACATCGCTCAGCAGCGCCGGCACCACGCCCACGTGCTCCGTCCAGCCGGGGCTCGCCTTGTCCACGGTGACGAGCACCCGCAGGCGGGAGTCCTCCTGCCAGCGCGCCAGCTCGCGGCGGAAGGGGAGATCCTCCGGCGTGCGTGCCCCCACCAGCACCGAGACCCGTCCGTACTCCGCGCGGTGGCGCAGCAGATGGAGGATGGCGGGGCGGAGCGGGGCAAGGCCGAGTCCTCCGGCCACCACCACCACGTCCTGGCCTCGGGCCTCCTCCATCGGCCAGGGCCGGCCGTAAGGGCCGCGGACGCCGAGTGTGCCGCCTCGGCCTATGCCGCGCAGCGCGTGCGTGGCGGCTCCCACGGTGCGGACGGTGTGGAGCAGCTCGGCCGGCCGGCCGGGATCTCCGCTGATGGAGATGGCCACCTCGCCCACGCCGAAGACGTACAGCATGTTGAACTGGCCCGGCTGGAACGGGAAGCCACCGGGACGCCGCGAGACATCGAGAGACACCGTCCACGTATCGGCCGTCTCGCGGCGGAGGCTCCGCACGCGGAGGGGCTCGGGCGTCATCGGCCCCGCGGCGCCGGCGGCAAGGGGCGCACCGGGGCTCATGCTCCCGCCTTGTAGACGTCGAGCCGCTGCAGGCGGACGCGCTCCAGCCGGTCGTAGAGGTGGCGCAGCAGACGCATGGCCAGCGCTGGCTCCAGCACGGGGTGCTCAGGCGTGGGGCCGCGCATGCAGGAGGCATCGAGCGCGAAGGCATCCACCGGCTCCACGGCCCGTGCATCCAGGCTCCAGCGGTAGGGCGGGAACAGCCAGGAGAGGCCGAGGATGTCACCCGCCTTCAGCGTCTCGAGCTGCGTGGTGCCTCTGCCGGGCACGTTCAGCTCCAGCACCACCCGCCCGCTGCGCAGCAGGTAGAGGGTGTCGGCCTGTTCGCCCTCACGGAGCAGCAGGGCCCCCGCCGGGAAGGACAGCTCGCGGATGCCGCAGGCGATGGCGCTCACCTGTTCGGGGGAGAGCCCGCGCAGGAAGGGGTGATGCTCGAGAGGGGGGAGGGGAGGCGGCATGGACTTCCTCTCAGGCGCCGCTCCGGGCGCCATCGGTGGCGCGGATGGCGGCCACCTCTTCGGTGATGTCGATGCCCACGGGACACCAGGTGATGCAGCGCCCGCAGCCGATGCAGCCGGAGGTGCCGAACTGGTCCCACCAGCTCGCCACCTTGTGGGTGAGCCACTGCCGGTAACGACCGCGGATGGTGTGGCGGACGTTGCCGCCGTGCAGGTAGGAGTGGTCCAGGGTGAAGCACGAGTCCCAGCGGCGCCACCGCTCGGCCACGTCGCCTCGCAGGTCCGAGGTGTCCTCCACCGTGGAGCAGAAGCAGGTGGGGCAGACCAGCGTGCAGTTGGTGCAGGCCAGGCAGCGTTGGGCCACGTCGTCCCAGCGCGGGTGCTCCAGGTTGCGGTAGAGCAGCCCCTTGATGTCCGTGGTGTCCATCGTGCGGCCCATGCTCTGGGCGGTGCGCTCCACCACCGCGTCCGCCGCCTGGATGTCTTCCTCCGAGGCGGGACGGGCCTCCAGGCGTGACAGCAGGGCCGCGCCCCGCTCGCTGCCAGCCTCCGCCAGGAAGCGGTGTCCGCCCTCGAGGACCTCCGTGAGGGCGATGTCGAACCCGAAGGTGGCGCGGGGACCGGTCCGCATGGACACGCAGAAGCAGGTGCCCCCCGCCTGCCCGCAGTTCACCGCCACCACGAAGAGCCGCTCGCGCCGGGCCGCGTAGTCGGGGTCCTTGTAGGGACCCTCCAGGAAGGTCCGGTCCTGCACGGCGATCGCGTGCAGATCACACGAGCGGGCTCCAATGAGGGCCAGCCGGGGAGGCTCCGTGGGCTCGCTCTCGACGCGGAAGCCCTCCGCCTCACGGTGCGCGCTCATCAGGCGCAGCCTCGGGACGAACAGCAGGTGCTTCCAGGACTTGGGCCCCACCGAGTAGCCGAAGAGCGCTCCATCCTCGCGCCGCGCCAGCCTGTAGGTGCCAGCCTCCTGCACCTCCGTCCAGCCGCGGGGGAGCTCCTCCGCCCCGGAGATGTCCTCGTGGACGAGGGCCCCATCCCTCACGGTGGGCCCGACGAGCCGCCAGCCCTCGCCACGCAGCGCCGCCAGCAGGGCCGCGAACTGCTCGAGCGAGAGCTGGGCTCGCCCCTCCTCGGGGGCGGACGAGGTGACCTCGGGCATGTGGCCTCCAGAGCGGGCTCTGACAGGCGCCAGATCCTGGAGCCGCGCCTCGGGGCCGCGAGCGGCATCCTGCCGGCAATCGAGCAAGGCGTCTTCAAAGAAAGTCACGAGCCTCAACGAGTCGGGGGTGGGCTCGTTCGGTTTCAAGACCGGGCTCATACTTTGCGGCACTAGACGGGGCGGGAGCGTGGATGGAAGTGTGCTGGATGAGACGAAGAGCGACGACGGTGTCCCCCCGTCCAGCCCGGCTACCCATTGGGTGGACGCGAGCGCTCGTCCTCTTGCTGCTGCTCGGGGGGGTGGTCCTCCTCGTCTCCTCCGACGAGTTCCAAGCCGCCCTGGCCTGGGGCCTCGCCAAGGCCGAGCCTGTCATCGTGAAGCACCCCGTCCGGGGCGCGCTGCTCTTCCTCGTCATCTCCGCGCTCTCCGCCATGCTGGCCTTCTTCTCCAGCGCGGTGCTCGTGCCGGTGGCCATCCAGGCCTGGGGAAAGCTCGGCTGTGTGTTCCTGCTGTGGCTCGGATGGATCCTGGGAGGGGCCTGCGCCTATGGCATCGCCCGGTTCGGGGGCCGGCCGGTGGTCCGCCGGCTCACCTCTTCCAAGGGACTCGCCCGCTACGAGGAGCGCATCTCCCGGCGCACGCCCTTCGGCCTGGTGCTCCTCTTCCAGCTGGCGGTCCCCTCGGAGATTCCAGGCTACGTGCTCGGCCTGGCGCGCTACGGGCTGCGCAAGTACCTGGTGATCCTGGCGCTCGCGGAGCTCCCATATGCGGTGGGCACGGCCTACCTCGGCGAGAGCCTGCTGGAGCAGCGCACCTTCCTGCTCCTGGGCCTGGGCGCGCTCGCCATCTTCTTCAGCGCCTGGGCCCTCCATGTCCTCCGCAAGCGCCTCGGTCCGTAGGCGGGAGCAGGGCCGCGCTGCCTTGCTTGGACGTGAGCCGCTCCAGAGGCCAGCTCGCCTTCCCCTCCCCCGCGTACCATGGCCGGAAGGCAGGTCGCCTCCCAATGTCAGCTTCCTGATGGAGCGGAAGATGCTGGTGGGGATCAAGTGGCGCGCCGAGTCCCTGGCCGCGAAAGAGCTTCGCACCCCGCGCGCCAGCGACGCGGGTCGCCGCTCAGAGCGGATCCAGGAACCGGCGAATGTGCGTTAGCACCAGCTTGATCTTGGGGATCTCGGCGAGCGCCTCGGGCACGCTGATGCGAACCGGGCGCTCACGCCCCACCACGTCCGGCAGTACGGGCACCAGCAGATCCTCGGGCGTGCCTGGATCGGCCAGCTCGATGCTGGGGACCAGGCCGATGCCCAGCCCAGCGATACAGCAGGAGCGGATGAAGTGGATGTCCGGCGTGATGAGCGCCGGCTCGACCGTGAAGACAGCGCCTCGGAGCGTGGGCCAGGAGCGCGCATCCTCTCCTGGAGCCTCCCAGGAGAAGAGCTCGTGGCCCTGCAGCTCTTGCAGTGCAGGCGGGACTCCACGCCGCTGCAGGTACTCCTTGCTGGCGATCAGCCCCTCTCGCACCCGCAGCACCACGTATGAGAGCCACGGCCCCCTGGGGCTGTCCTCCCCGAAGTGGATCGCCATGTCCACGTCGTGCAGCGGCTCGCCCAGGGGATCGTCGCTGAAGCGGGCGTGGACGCTCAGCCGCGGATAGGAGGTCCGCAACAGCCCGAAGAGCGGAGTGAGCAGGTGTGGCGGCAGCCCCACGGGCATCACCATCCGGAGCACCCCCGAGGGCTCATGGCCCACCTCGCGGATGGACGCCAGCAGCGCGCTCGTCTCCTGCATCATGAGCCGTCCGCGCTGGGCGAGCAGCTCTCCCGCCTTGGTCAAGACGATGCCCTGTCGCGTGCTCTTGAGGAGCGGCACCCCCGCGCGCGCCTCGAGCGCCTCGACGCGGCGCCTCAACGTCGTGCGCGACACGCCCAGGGACTCCGCGGTGGCCAGGAATGAGCCCGTCTCCGCCACGTCGAGGAAGGCCCGCAGCTCTTCCAGATCCATGCTCTTGCCTCGCTCCTCACTGCACAGCGATTGGCCACCGCATGTCCACCTTTGGCCATCGTTCGCGCTCCGCAGGGGCTACGAAGGAGGTCTCCAACCTCAAGGTGGAATGCACCATGCGCACGTCAACCGTCCTCGCCTTCATCCTCGCTCTGTCAACGCTGCCCGCCTACGCCAAGGATCCTGCTCTCGGCACGAAGACCTTCACGGTCTTCGAGGCCTACCTGAGCCCCGCCCAGGAGCCCGGTGAGGAGTCGGAGACCCCGAAGGCGCTGGAGAAGAGCCTCGGGGCCACGGCTCCCTCGGTGCCGCGCGAGAGCCGAAAATCCAGGGGCTATGGGCAGATCCGGTTCACCAAGGATCTGAGCAAGGCCTATGTCGATGTCGAGATCCAGGGAGTCAACCCCGCAGACATCCTCATGTTCCACATCCACTGCGGCCCTCCGGGAGTCCTCGGCCCCATCATCGTGGATTTCGGCCAGTCCGAGAACCCGGCGAAGAAGCTCGCCGAAGGCCGGTTCTCCGTGGAACTCACCAACAAGAACGTCGTCTTCGTCAAGGACATGCCCAAGGGGCTGAAGCCCAGGCTGCCCGAGGGCTGCCCCGCAGATCAGGGCTTCCTGAGCCAGAGCAAGACCATCGCCGGCCTCGAGTACCTGGCGAGGAAGGGGGTGCTCTATTTCAATCTCCACACCAAGGCGCACACCTATTACGGAGAGATGCGCGGTCAGATCTACCCCGCCCAGGAGTAGCGGAGGCGGGAGTTCGTCGGGTGGCCTGCCTGCTCCCTCTGGCGGGCGCCATGGGCCTTGCCCAGATTCAAGGGGCAGATTTCCTGCACGCAGGCCCTGCTCGGGAGTCCCCGCCCCGGAGACTCCTCCCACCCTGACTGGAGGCGGCCATGCCCGTCCTGCTCGGCATCTTCTCGCTCTTCGTCCCGCGGCTGGTGGTGGCCATCCTCTGGTTCTTCACGGGCTGGTTCAAGGGCATGTTCGACACGCTGCTCTGGCCCATCCTCGGCTTCATCTTCCTGCCCACGACGCTGCTCTGGTACTCGGCCGTGCAGCACTGGTTCGGCGGGCAGTGGACGCTCTGGCCGATCGTGGGGCTGGTGTTCGCGTTGATGCTCGACGTGGGGGCCGGACGCGGGCGAAGCAGCACTCCCTCGGCTCCTCGTCGCGAGAGGGCCCGCCTCCACGCACATGCCTAGTCGAGGCGCCTGGGCGCTCCTAACTTGACGAGGGTGGCTCCAACAGAGAGGTGGCCCCATGCGAGTCCTGGTGACCTATGGATCCAAGCGAGGAGGTACGGCGGGGCTCGCGGAGATGCTGGGAGAGGCGCTCGCCGCGCAAGGCCTGCAGGTGGACGTGCGGCCCGCCGCGGAGACAAAGGGGGTAGAGGGTTACGACGCGGTCATCGTCGGCGGCGCGCTCTACCTGGAGCGATGGCACCGGGACGCGCGTCGCTTCATCAAGCGCAACGCCGAGGCGCTGCAGTCCCTGCCCGTGTGGCTCTTCAGCAGCGGGCCGCTCGACGACTCGGCCGCCCAGCATGAACTGCCGCCCATCGCTCAAGTCGAGCGGCTGATGAACTGGATTGGAGCACGGGGGCACAAGACGTTCGGCGGGCGATTGCTGCCAGATGCCAAGGGCTTCATCGCCAGCAAGATGGCGAGAGATCACTCCGGGGACTGGAGGGATCCGCGGCTCATCAGAGCCTGGGCCGCGGAGATAGGTGAGGCGCTGCGCGCGGGGGCTGCCCCATGGGAGGCCAGGCCGCGCGCGGAGGAGCAGCCTCCCGAGACACCCATTGTCTAGGCGCGCGGGCGACGCATCAGCTTGTGCAGCTCCATCGCAACGATGATCGTGGCGGCGACGGCGACGATCCGCAGCAGCATCCCCCAGTCCTCGAGCGGGACGACCCGGAGCACGTACTGCGTGGGCCCAAAGTAGAGCGCTCCCAGGTGGATGAGCAGCGTGCTGATGGTGGCGATGAGCAGGAAGGGGTTGGAGAGCGGGCTGCGCAGAAAGACGGACTGCGTCTCCGAGCGAGCGTTGCCCACCTGGAACATCTGGAACAGCACCAGCGTGGTGAGTGCCGCGGTCCGCGCCTCGGGCAGCGGGGCCCCCTCCATCAGCTCCCAATGGAACACCCCGAGCGTCCCCAGCCCCATCACCAGCCCGGCGATGAGCGTCCGCTCCCAGAGCAGCTTCGAGAGGAAGCCCTCCCCGCGCCTGCGCGGCGGGCGCTGGAGCACGCCCTGATCCCCAGGCTCGAAGGCCAGCGCCACGTCCTGCAGGCCGTTGGTGACGAGGTTGAGCCACAGGAGCTGGGCGGGCAGCAGCGGCAAGGGCCAGCCGAGCGCCAGCGCCGCCAGCAGCACCAGGATGGTGGCCGCGCCGGTGGACACGAGGAAGAAGGTCGCCTTGCGCAGGTTGTCGAAGGTGATGCGCCCCTCCTCCACGGCGGCGGCGATGCTGACGAAGTTGTCGTCGGCCAGCACCATGTCGGAGGCCTCGCGCGCCACGTCCGTGCCCGCACGGCCCATGGCAACGCCGATGTCCGCGGCCTTGAGGGCGGGCGCGTCGTTGACGCCATCACCGGTCACCGCCACCACCTCACCGGCCTGCTGGAGCGCGCGCACCACCCGGAGCTTCTGCTCGGGCGCCACCCGCGCATAGACGGACACGGTGCCCACGCGCTGCCGCAGCGCCTGCTCGTCCATCTCCGACATCTCGGCGCCGGTGAGCACCTCCGCGCCTTGCGCCGCCAGGCCCAGCTCGTGGCTGATGGCGCTCGCCGTGGTCGCGTGATCGCCGGTGATCATCACCACCCGGATCCCCGCCTCCCGGCAGCTCGCGATGGCCTCGCGCACGCCGGCACGCGGCGGATCCATCATCCCCGCCAGCCCGAGGAAGACCAGCCCCTCGGGCTCACGGACCTCCTGCGGCGGCGGCTCCTCGGCGGGCAGCTCCCGCCAGGCCATGGCCAGCACCCGCAGGCCCCGAGAGGCCAGCTCGTCCGCGGCCTGGTGGATGGCCTGCGCCTCCAGGCTGACTGGCCCTGCTTCCCCCTGCAGCTCGCGGCACATGCGCAGCACGCGCTCCGGCGCCCCCTTCACGAAGACGAAGCGCCGCCCCTCGCGCGCGCGGATGCTGGCCGAGTACTGCCGCTCCGGCTCGAAGGGGATCTCCGCGAAGGTCGTGTAGCGGCCTCGCACCGCCTCGTGTTCCACGCCCAGCCGATCGCCGGCGATGAGCAGCGCCGCCTCGGTGGGATCGCCCCGGATCTCCAGCCCCTTCTCGTCCCGGTAGACCTCGGCCTCGTTGGTGAGGATGCCCGCCAGCAGCGTGAGGTAGAGCGGCGGGTGCTCGGCGAGGCTCATGCCGGCCTCGACCTCCAGCTCGGCCAGCCCCTCCAGGTGCCCGTCCCCACCGAGGTGGAAGAAGCGCCCGCCCGCCCACAGCTCCTGCACCGTCATCCGGTTCTCGGTGAGCGTGCCCGTCTTGTCCGAGCCGATGACGGTGGTGCTCCCCAGCGTCTCGATGGCCGGCAGCTTGCGGATGATGGCCCGGCGCCGCGCCATCCGGCTCACGCCCACCGCCAGGGTGATGGTGAGCACCACCGGGAGCCCCTCGGGGATGGCCGCCACCGCGAGCGCCACCGCCATCATGAACATGTCCGCGATGGACTCTCCCCGCAGCAGCCCGAGCACGATGCCCGCCAGCGAGGCCACCCCCACGGTGATGCCGATCAGCCTCGCGAAGCGCTGCATCCGCTCCTCGAGCGGGGTGCTCTGCTCGCCCTCGAGGCGGATGCTCCCGGCGATCTTGCCCAGCTCCGTGGTGCCACCGGTGGCTACCACATACCCGCGGCCGCGGCCGGAGGAGACCACGCTGCCGGTGTAGGCCATGCACTCGCGCTCGGCGAGCGGCGTGGTGGCGGCCACCTGCTCCGTTTGCTTGTGCGTTGAGATGGACTCGCCGGTCAGCAGCGACTCGTCCACCGTGAGCGCGGTGGCGGAGACCAGGCGCATGTCCGCCGGCACGCGGGTGCCCGACTCCAGCATCACCAGGTCCCCCGGGACGAGCCAGGCGCTCTCCAACTCCAGCTCACGCCCATCCCGGATGACGCGGGCGCGTGGCGCCACCAGCCCCATCAGCGCGCGCACCGAGACCGCCGCCTTGCGCTCCTGGGTGAAGCCGATGAGGGCGTTGAGCGCCAGCGTGAAGGCGATCACGCCGGAGTCCACGAAGTCGCCCAGCACCACCGTCACCACGCACGCGGCGAGCAGGATGTAGATGAGCGGGCTCCGGAACTGGTGGAGCAGCACCACCAGCGCGCTGGGGGGGGGGGCCTCCTCCAGCTGGTTGGGGCCGTACCGCTCGAGCCGCGCCGCGGCCGTGGCCTGCGTCAGCCCGTGGGCGTCCGTCCCCAGCACCTCGCCCACCTCCTGGGCGGAGCGGACATGCCAGGGGATCTCTTGTGTCGGCTCCATCCGGCGCACCTCCATGGAACGGCGGCGAGGCCAACCTCCGCCGTGGCTCTGCTCAGGCCGTGGGGGTGCGCACCAGCAGCACCGGACGATCGCTGCGAGCCATCACCGCCTGCGCCACCGAGCCCAGGACCGCGCGCCTCACTCCTGTCCGGCCATGGGTCCCCATGCAGATGATGTCCACCGAGTGGCGCTCGGCGGCCTGCGTGATGATGTCCGGCACCTCACTCCCGGACGCTACGCTCAGCTCCACCTTGCGTCCGCCCTCCACCGCCGCGCGGGGGAGCTTCTGCTCGAGCTGCTGTCTCAACGCGCTCAGCTGCTCCTGCGTCCTTTGCGGGGGGGCAACGTGCAGCAGGTGCACCGTGCCGCCCGGGGGCGTCAGCGCGCACGCGTAGCCGATGGCGCGATCGCCCAGTTCGGAGAAGTCCGTCGTCGCCAGCACGGTGCGTACCTGCGGCGGCGCCGCCTCCGGCCCGCGCGTCGCCGCATGCGCCGGCACGCATACCACCGACATCGTCGCCAGCCGCCGCGCGTGGTGAGACACGCTCCAGAGCTTGGAGAGCGCTCGCCGGTGGTGCGTCCCCACCACGAGCAGGTCCACCTTCTCCTTCTCCGCCAGCGAGACCAGGTGATCCGCGATGCGGCCCATGCCCACCTCCAGCCGCACGCGCGCGGGCTTGCAGTCCCTGGCCAGCGGCTCCACCAGCGCCGCTGCCTCCTGCTCCAGCGCCTGACGCAGCTCCGGCGTCACTTCCCCGAAGCCCGCGGGGTGCTCCAGCCCCAGCCGCTGCGCCTCCTCGTGTGCCCAGAAGACGCGGCCTCCCACCAGCTCCACCGGCCCCAGCTTGCACAGCTCCTTCACCCAGTCCCGCGCCGCCTCGAAGGGCAGCGAGCGATCCACGCCCAGCATCACCTTGAGCGGCCGCGCCCCGCGCGCCCACGCCTCCAGCGCCGCTACCTCCCGGACGACGAACAGCGGCACCTCGAGCGACTGTGCCAGCCGATCCACCGTGCCGCCCAGGCCCAGGAAAGGCGTCTCCTGGCTCGGGGCCGAGGTGACCACCAGGGTGGCTCCCTGCTTCATCGCGAAGTCCTGTATCGCCGTGTCCGGCTTTCCCGTCAGCAGCGTGCGCTGGACCCTGGCGCCCAGCTTCTCCAGTCTCCTCGCCTCGTCTCCGAGCGCCGCCTCTGCCGCCTCCAGCAGCGGCTTGCCGAAAGCCCTCACCGAGTCCGTCGCCAGGACGTGGACGACCCACAGCGGCTCGCCTGCCTTCCGGGCGAGCAGGGCGGCCGCCTCGCAAGCGCGCCGGGCGGCGTCGGAGAAGTTGGTGGCGCAGACGATGGGCATGGTGCCTCCTTCGAGGAAGGGGAAGATGGGCCGGGATGGAGCGCTGGGATGTCCCTCTCGATGGGGACGCCCGCTGGCCCTCCTACGGTGTTCATGTTGCGTGCCAGGGGCCAGCGCGCGGGCGTGCGTGGCGCGTGCTCGGCCTCTGCCTCCGGGGCTCGTCATGAGCGCGGCGACGCACGTCCTCTTCAGGGAAGGATTCTTCCCTGCCAGGGCATGGGGCTTCTCGCGGCTCTACCCGCGGGGCGAGCCGACCGCCGCCGCCGTACCCTTTCGATGCACCGGGGACGGAGGGCTCCGTCCATGGGAAGATGCTCCAGCGCTGGCATCGCCCTTGCCTCACCGTGGCGCATGTCACTCGAACGCTTCTGTCGGAAGACCGTGTCCACCGCCCTGGCCTCCGAAACGGTTCAGGCGGCGGCGGAGAAGATGACCCAGCAGCACGTGGGGGCCCTCATCATCGTGGACGAGTCAGGGCGACCGGTCGGCATCCTGACGGATCGGGACATCGTCTGCCGCGTCCTGTCCGAGCGACGCGAGCCTGCCGCCACGCCCATTCAGGCCGTGATGAGCGCCAAGCCCGTGGTGGCTCGCGTGGGCGACATGATCGAGGAGGCGGCCATCTCCATGCGGCAGCAGGGCGTGCGCAGGCTCCCCATCGTCAATGCGAGCGGGAAGGCCATTGGCATGGTGTCGCTCGATGACCTCATCGTGCTGTTCACCGCCGAGCTGGGGCAGACCGCGGCCGCGGTGCGGGAGAACCGCGGCCCGTAGGGGCGAGCGCCCGCTCGGGAGCTGGTTCATGCGGTGATGTGCGAGATGGGCTCCTCGAGCTCCTTCGCCAACCCGGCGCGCAGCTCGAACGCCCGGCAGCCACAGGATCCGAAGACCTTCAGCTCGAAGCGAGAGAGCTCGGGCTGGAGGCACCTCGCCTCTTCGCTCCCCACGGGGATGCGAGCGGGACTCGCGAAGTATCTGCAGTGCTGGCAGTGGCCCCAGTTTCGATCAGTCATGGCTCTGGCCTCCTCTACCTGCAAGCTGGATGGCCAGCGTGGAGACGCCAACTCCAGGCGGGCGGATCCACCGGCCCCTCCCCTGTAACTCCGCCCGCGCTCCTGCCGTACACGGGGCAGGCCCCCGCGGGGGCGCGCCAGTGGCCGCGGACGCGCGAAGTGCTTCTCTTGTCATCGTGCGGTTTCATCCTCATGCAGGGAGGGGCCATGCGCTTCTTGAATCGAGAGGAGGCAGGGCGGCAGCTCGCCTCACGGCTGCTCAAGTACAAGGCCGAGGCGCCTATCGTCCTCGGGCTTCCAAGAGGGGGAGTGCCCGTCGCCTACGAGGTAGCCCAGGCCCTCGAGGCTCCCCTGGACGTCTGGGTGGTTCGCAAGGTGGGGGCCCCGGGCTTCCAGGAGTTCGGGCTCGGCGCGGTCGCGGAGGGGGGCATCGTCTACCTCAACCCAGAGTCCCTGGAGGAGGTGGGCGCCTCTTCTGGGGAGGTTCGGGAGATCGTCCTGAAGAAGTCCGCGGAGGTGGCCGAGCGCGTGCAGCGGTTCCGCGGTGGCCGGCCGTCGCCTCCGATAGAAGGGCGGACGGTCATCATCGTGGATGATGGGATTGCCACGGGGGGCACCGTCCGGGCGGCCCTCCAGTCGCTGCGGATGGGCCGGCCGGGCAAGCTCGTGCTCGCCGTCCCCGTGGCCGCCTCTCAAACCCTCGAGGAGCTCCAGCGGCTCGCGGATGACGTCGTCTGCTTGTTCGACACGCCCGCGCTGTACGCCATTGGGGCCTGGTACGAGGACTTCCAGCAGGTTCCGGACGAAGAGGTCGTGCGCCTGCTGGAGCTGGCGCGAGGTGGCACCTCCCCGGAGGCGCCAGTGCAGGGGCCACCTGGGTGATGATCGGGTAGGGCCTGGAAGCGGTACGGGGGAGCCTAGCGCTCCCGGCGCGCCTCACTCATGTTCGCACTCCGCAGGGCCGCCGCCATGGTACCAAGGCCTATCGCCAGGTAGAGCCATTCCAGCCAGTGAACGGAGCGCAGCATCACCATCTCCGTCACGATCCACACCGTCAGCGCGCCTCCCGCGCCAAACGCCATGAGCGCGCCCCACCTGTGGCGCCGCCGCAGCAGCCACCACGAGACCAGGTTGCTGAGGCCCACGAACAAGAGCAACAACAGCCCCGGCACGAAGAAGTCGCGGAACGGAGTGTGCTCGAGCACGGAGAGAGGAACCTGAAACCCAGGCGCGCCCCCGGCGGGCCACCCTGCCAGCTCGATGCCACCCCAGGTGGCGGTTACGCCAGTGAAAAGACAAAGCGCTCTGAGGAGACGGGGAAGCGCTCTGCGGGTGGGGCTACGCTCCCTGGCGCGCCGGACATCGGCCTCGGGGCCTGATTCGGCCAACGCCTTTCCCACCGCGTGGGCGAGCCCTTCGGCGCCCCCTCGCTTCAAGCCGTACGTGATCGGGATCCGCATGCCCAGCTCCTCGTCGTTGGGTTCGCGGAAAAGGTATGTACTGCCCCCCTTGGCCCCCCGCGCGGGCGGGCTCGTTGAATAGAGCAGGGGACCGGGCAGGCCCGCCCCCGTGTGCTACTGGACATGCCCTGGGCCTCCTTCCCAGCTTCCTGTGAGAGGAGAGCCCCATGCCCGAGGACAGGAGCAACGACCAGTCATACGACCGCGCTCGCAAGCGCGTTGCGGATCTGCGTGACTTCTACAGTCACCTCGCGGTGTACCTCGTGGTGAACCTCTGCCTGTTCATCCTCAACATGATGACGAGCCCCGAGACGCGCTGGTTCCTCTGGCCCCTCATCGGCTGGGGGATTGGCATCCTGATCCACGGGCTCTCCGTCATCTTCAGCGCGCAATGGAGCAAGAAGTGGGAGGATCGCAAGATCCACCAGCTCATGGAGAAGGATCGCTCGAGGTGGGGCTCGCAGCCACCTCGGCCGCATGCGCCTTGAGGCCAGGGGCACGAGAGGAGCTGATCTGGCTTGGAGAACACCGACGTCGCCCAGATCCTCGCAGAGGTCGCCGATCTGCTCGAGCTCACCGGTGGGAATCCCTTCAAGGTGAGGGCCTACCGCCAGGCCGCGCAGATGGTGGAACTTCTCCCGGGCCCCGTCTCGGAGGCCTGGCGGAAGGGGAAGCTGACGGAGCTGCCTTCCATTGGCGAGCACATCGCCGGCCACATCGAAGAGATCCTGAGCACGGGGCACTTCCGAGAGCATGACAAGCTCATGGGCAAGGTCCCGCCCGGGCTGCTGGAGGTCCTGATGGTGGAGGGGGTCGGCCCCAGGACGGTGGCCACGGCCTGGAAGCAGCTGGGGGTGAAGGATCTGGACGGCTTCGAGCGCGTCTGCCGTGACGGAGCGCTGGAGGGACTTCCGCGCTTGGGGCCCAAGCGGGTGGTCGCCATCCTGGAGGCCATCGAGCGCCATCGGGCGCGCAAGGGGAGGGTTCCGCTCTTCCGGGCGCTGAGGACGGCGGAGTCCATCATCAAGCAGCTTCGCCGGGTGCAGGGAGTCCGAGCGGCGGAGGTTGCTGGCAGCATCCGGCGACGAAGAGAGACGGTGGGAGACATCGATCTGCTGGTCTCCGCCACCCACGCGGAGCCCGTCGTCCGCGCCTTCCGCCGGGTGTCGGAGGTGCTGGAGGTGACGGCCTCTGGCCCGACGAAGTGCACCGCGCGGCTGCGGATGGGCCTGCAGACGGACCTTCGGGTCGTCCCGCCCGAGTCCTTCGGGGCGGCCATGCACTACTTCACCGGGAGCAAGGCCCACAACATCGAGGTGCGCACTCGGGCCGTGCACCGAGGCTTCAAGCTGAGCGAGTACGGCATCTTCGATCGGAAGGGCAAGCGGCTCGGTGGCGCCACGGAGGAGGAGATCTTCAAGGCGGTCGCGCTCCCGTGGATTCCTCCCGAGCTGCGCGAGGGCACCGGCGAAGTCGAGGCCGCGGAGAAGGGCCGCCTGCCCCACCTGGTGGAGGAGGGGGATCTGAAAGGCGATCTCCACGTCCACTCCGACGCCTCCTCGGATGCTCACTCCGATTTCGAGGAGCTGTGCGCGGAGGCCGCGAGGCTGGGGCGGGAGTACCTGGCCATTACCGACCACTCCCAGTCCCGCCCTCTGGGCCTGGGCGACGCGGCGCTCCACAAGCACGCCGCTCACATCCGCCTGCTGGACTCCCGGCGGCGGACCCGGCCTCATCTCCTCGCGGGAGTGGAGGTGGACATCCTGCCCGATGGAACGCTCGACCTGTCTCTGGAGACACTGCGTGAGCTCGACTGGGTCGTGGCCAGCGTGCACGCCCACTTCTCCGATCCTCCGGAGAAGATGACCCGGCGGATCATCCGCGCCCTGCGCTCGGGCGTTGTCGACGTCCTCGGGCACCCCACTGGGAGGCAACTCGGCGTGCGTGACGCCTACGCGTTCGATCTCGAGGCGGTGCTGGAGGTCGCTCGCGAGGAGGGCGTGGCGCTGGAGGTCAATGCCATGCCAGACCGGATGGATCTGCCCGACAAGAGCTGCCGGCTGGCGAAAGAGGCCGGGGTGCGCCTCGTCATCTCCTCCGACGCGCACCATGCCAGCCACCTCGGAAACCTCCGGTATGGAGTCTGGATGGCCCGGCGCGGCTGGATCGAACCCGGGGACGTCCTCAACACCCTCGCCCTCTCCGAGCTTCGGCGCTACCTGCAGCGGGGGCGGCGGGCCGCCAGCACGTATGAGCACGAGGGGATCTCCCCGTGACTCCGGCTCCCCGCTGACGCTCCGGCGCCGTCACTTCCCGCCGGGCCGACCGCCGAGCTTCTCACCGAGATAGTCGACCAGGGCATCGAGCGTGGTGAGCCGCCCGTAGTCCGTCTCCGGGATCGAGAGGGAGAGGTTCTGGTCGAGCCCGATGATGAACTGGAGGAAGTCGAACGAGTCGATATCGAGTTGCTCCCGCAGGGGCTCGTTGGGGCGCAGGGTGTCGGGGTCCAGCTCGGGGGCCACCGCGGCGAGGGCCTCGAGCACCGCTTTCTTGAGTGCTTCGCGGTTCATAGCTTCTCCGGCTCCTGCAGCAGGCGCTCCACGCGCGCCAGGAAGGCGGCGCCCCGGTGGCCGTCACTCACGCGGTGATCCGCCGAGAGGCTCGCGGTGACGAGAGGACGGGGGACGCAGCGGCCCTCCACCACCCAGGGCAGCTCCCGCACGGAGCCGAAGCCGACGATGGCCACCTGGGGGGGGAAGATGACGCCGAGCACGCGGTCGGCCCCCGGCTCTCCCAGGCTGGTGACGGTGAGGGTCGAGTCCGCCAGCTCCGAGCTGCGGAGCGCCCCCCGGCGTGCGCGCTGGATGAGATCGCTCAGCTCGCGCATGAGCGTGCCGAGCGGCTTCTCCGTCACGTCGTGCAGCGCCGGCACCATCAGCCCTCCCTGGCGCAGCGAGATCACGACTCCCAGGTGCACTGCCCGCGACGGCCGGAAGGCCCCGCCCTCCCAGAGGCCGTTCAGCTCGGGGAACTGCCGGGTGGCGAGCGCCACCGCCTTCAGGAAGAGCACGAGCGGGAGCATCCGCTCGGCCACTGGCAGCCGCTCGTTCTGTTCACGCAGCCAGGCCCGCGCCCGCTCCAGGTCGATGCGCGTATCAAGGTAGTAGTGCGGGATCTCTCGCTTCGAGCGGGCCATCGCCGCGGCGATGGCCTGGCGCATCCCCGCGCGACGCGCCTCGGGGGAGGGGAGGGGCGGGGCGGACGGCGGAGCTGGGGGCGCCTCGGCACGGGCCGCGCGCTCCACGTCCTCGAGGCTGATGGCGCCACCGGGCCCTGTCCCGGACACGCGCGCCAGGTCCACGCCGAGCCGCGCCGCCGCGGACCGTGCGGCGGGGGAGGCACGAGGGCGGTGCGCGCTCGGAGCTGGGGGCGCCACTCCCGTCTCGGGTCGCGCGCTGGGGGGGGCTCCGACGGATGGGGCGGGCGTGGGGGGAGTGGCGCTCGGGGGCGCGGGGGGCTGCGCGGGGGCGGCCACGCTGGGGGCCACGGCCTCTCCCTCGGCGCGCACGAGCGCCAGCACCGCTCCCACCGGCACCTTCTCCCCGGGCTTCACGAGCAGCTCCTGGAGCGTGCCGCTCTCGAAGAGCTCCACTTCGATGATTCCCTTTTGCGTCTCGACCAGCGCGACGATGTCCCCGCGCTTCACCGTGTCTCCGGGCCGCACCCGCCACTCCACCAGCGTCCCGGCCTCCATGTCCGCGCCCAGCGAGGGCATCCGGAACTCAGCCATGGCGCTCCCCCAGCGTGCGCCTGGCCGCGGCGGCGATGGACTCCGGCTGCGGCAGCGCCGCGTCCTCCAGGTGCTTGGGGTAGGGGATGGGGACCTCCGCCGTGCACACGCGCTGGACCGGCGCATCCAGCTCGTAGAAGGCGCTCTCCATGATGCGGGCGCTGAGCTCGGCGGACAGGCTCCCGCTGCGCCAGCCCTCGTCCACGAGGACCGCGCGCCGCGTGCGCGTCACCGAGCCCAGGATCGTCTCGTCATCGAGCGGCCGCAGCGTGCGCAGGTCCACCACCTCCGCTTCAATGCCCTCGCGCGCCAGCAGCTCCGCCGCCGCCAGCGTCTTGTGCAGGCTGCCACCGTAGGTGATGAGGGACACGTCTCGCCCTGGCCGGCGGATGGCCGCGTGGGAGATCTCCACCGCGCCCGCATCCTCGGGCAGCTCGCCCTCCATGGCGTAGAGCATGGCGTGCTCGAAGATGAGCACGGGGTCCGGCTCCTGGAGCGCGCTCCACAGCATGCCGCGCGCGTCCTCCACGGTGGCCGGGGCCAGGATCTTGATGCCGGGGATGTGGGCGAACCAGCCCTCGAAGCTGTGCGAGTGCTGTGCGGCCACCTGCCGCCCCGCGCCCGTGGCCAGCCGGATGACCACGGGGACGCTGAGCTGCCCACCCGACATGTGCCGCAGCGTGGCGGCGTTGTTGACGATCTGATCCAGCGCGAGCAGCCCGAAGTTCACGGTCATGATCTCCACGATGGGCCTCATGCCCCCCATGGCCGCGCCGATCCCCGCCCCCACGAAGGCGGACTCGCACAAGGGCGTGTCCCGGACGCGCTCGGCGCCGAACTCGGCCAGGCAGCCCTTGCTCACGGCGTAGCACCCGCCGTAGGCGCCCACGTCCTCGCCCATGAGGAACACGCGCGGATCGCGGTGGAGCGCCTCACGCACGGCGGCCCGGACCGCCTCGCGGTACGTCATCCGCACCATGGCCTTGCGCTCACCGGGGGGCATCACGTGCCTCCCGAGGCGTGTAGACGTCGCGTGTCAGATCCTCCACCGGCTCGAGCGTGCCTGCCTCGGCGAAGTCCAGGGCATCGGAGACCTCGGCCTCCACCTCCCGCTCCAGGCGCTCCAGGTCTCCCGTGGAGAGCAGCCCCGCCTCACGCATCCACTGGATGAAGAGGATGATGGGGTCGCGCAGCTTCCACTGCTCCACCTCGCGCTTGTCGCGGTAGAGCTCCGGGTCGTACATGGAGTGGGCCCGGAAGCGGTAGGTGCGCAGCTCGAGGAACGCGGGGCCCCCGCCGGACCGGATCGCCGCCGCCGCGCGCCGGACCGCGCCCGCCACCGCCAGCACATCCATGCCGTCCACCGACTCGGCCGGGAGCCCATAGCTGGAGGCCCGCGCCGCCAGGTTCACCTGCGCCTCGTGCCGCTGGAGCGCGGTGCCCATGGCGTAGAGGTTGTTCTCACAGACGAAGAGGACCGGCAGCTTCCAGAGCGTGGCGAGGTTGAGCGACTCGTGGAACTCCCCCTCGGCCACGGCGCCATCTCCGAAGATGGCGGTGGTCACCCGGGGCCGCCGCATCATCTGATCCGCGAGCGCCAGGCCGAGGGCGAGCGGCAGCCCTCCGGCCACGATCGCGTTGCCGCCGTAGAAGCGCCGGGACGCATCGAAGAGGTGCATGGAGCCCCCACGCCCCCGGCTGCACCCCTCCGCCTTCGCGAACATCTCCGCCATGATGGCCCGGGCGGGCACGCCGCGCGCCAGGGCGTGCCCGTGCTCGCGGTAGTGCGAGACGATGGCGTCGTCCGGCTGGAGCGCGCGCAGCGTCCCCACCGCGCAGGCCTCCTCGCCGATATAGAGGTGGAGGAAGCCGCGGATCTTCCCCGCGCTGTAGGCCTGGGCGCTCGCCTCCTCGAAGCGGCGGATGAGCTGCATCTGCCGCAGCCAGGCGAGCGCCTCGTCCCGGTTCAGCGGGAGCCCTGGGGCCTGCGCCTCGCTCATGCCGGGGCCTCCAGGGTGGAGGTGTCTCCCTCGGGCAGGCCCAGCTCGCGGGCCTTGAGCAGCCGGCGCATGATCTTCCCCGAGCGTGTGCGGGGCAGCGTGGGCACGAACTCCAGCTCCTTGGGGGCCACGACGGCGCCCAGCCGCGTGCGCGCGTGGGCGAGCAGCTCCCGGCGCAGCGCCTCTCCGGGAGTGAAGCCCTCCTTGAGAGAGACGAAGGCCTTGACGAGCTCGCCGATGACGGGCTCGGGCCGGCCGATGACGCCTGCCTCGGCGACCGCGGGGTGCTCCAGCAGCGCGCTCTCCACCTCGAACGGACCGATGAGGTGGCCCATGGACTTGATGACGTCGTCGGCGCGCCCCACGAACCAGAAGTAGCCGTCCTTGTCTCTCCGAGCGAGATCCCCGGTGAGGTACCAGCCCTTGGCGAAGCACTTGCGGTAGCGCTCCTCCTCGTGGAGGTAGCCGCGGAACATGGATGGCCAGCCGGGGCGCAGCGCGAGCTCCCCCTCTCGATCGGGCTCGTCCACCTGCTCCACGCTCCCGTCCTCCAGGCGCCGGACGATGGCCGCCACCACCCCGGGCAGCGGCCGGCCCATGGAGCCCGGCTTGATGTCCATGGAGGCGTAGTTGGCCACCATGATCCCGCCGGTCTCCGTCTGCCACCAGTTGTCGTGGATGGGCAGGCCGAGCGCGCGCTGGCCCCAGAGGACGGCCTCCGGGTTGAGCGGCTCACCCACGCTGGCGATCAAGCGCAGGGCACCCAGATCGAAGCGCCGAGGCAGCTCATCGCCGGCCTTCATCAGCATGCGCACCGCCGTGGGCGCCGTGTACCAGACGGTGACGCGCTCATCCTGGAGGATGCGGTACCAGCGCTCGGCGTCGAAGTCGGCCTCGTCCACCACGCAGGTGAGGCCGTGGGTCAGCGGGGAGATGATGCCGTACGAGGTCCCCGTCACCCAGCCGGGATCCGCGGTGCACCAGAAGATGTCCCCCGGGTGGAAGTCCAGCGCGAGCGCGCCCGTGACGTGGTGGGAGAGCACCGCCTGGTGGACGTGGATGGCCCCCTTGGGGGTGCCGGTGGTGCCGCTGGTGAAGTGCAGCAGGGCCATGTCCTCCGGAGAGGTGGCGCCGATCTCGTAGGCGTCGCTCGCCCGCGCCAGGAGGGCCTGGAGGTCCTCGGTGCCCGGCTCGCCGCCGCCCTCCACGAGGAGCACATGCTTCAGGTCCGGGAGAGCGTCGCGCAGGGCGGCCACCTTCTTGCGGTAGAGGGCGGAGGTCGTCACCAGCACGCGGGCGTCGCCGATCTTCATGCGGGCGCGGATGGGCTCGGGGCCAAAGGCGGAGAAGAGGGGGCAGAAGACGGCCCGGTGCTTGAGCGTGCCGAGCGCGGCGATGTAGAGCTCGGGGATGCGCCCCAGCAGCGAGAAGACGCGCTCCCCCGGCCGGATGCCCAGCCCGGCGAGCAGCTGGGCAAAGCGATTCGTCCGAGCGGAGAGCTCCGCGTAGGTGATGACCTTCCGCTCGCCATGCCGGCCCAGCCAGCGCAGCGCCTGGCGTCCGCCTCGCCCTTCCAGGCAGTGCCGATCCACGGCCTCATGGGCGATGTTCAGGCCCTTGTCTCCGGGGAGTCCGGCCAGCTCGTGCTCGGCGGCCGCCCAGGAGAAGGAGGCGCGGGCCTCCTCGTAGGCAGGCATGTTCGGCGCTACGCGCCAGCCCGAGCGCGGCTTCTCGATCATACGTACGTCCATCGGTGGTCACCGCGTCCTTGCCCTCCCGGCCCCGGAAATGTCCCGGACCACGGGTGGCCGAGAGGTAGCCATCGTGCGCTGGCACCGCACCCTGGATGTGGAGCCGAGGCCACTGTCCTCCAGCCGTCACTGGCGGCGGGCTCATGAGCCGTGGTGCAGCCGGCCGAGCCACCACAGCACCAGGATGCCTGCCAGGAGCAGGAGCATCTGGAAGAAGCCGACCCGAGCCCCGCGCCGGTGATGGAGCGCCGGGACGAGATCCGCGAGGGCGATGTAGATGAAGCCCCCCGCGACGAGCGGGAGGAGCCAGCCGATGCTCTCTCTCCAGAAGGAGGCGCCCGTGAAGGCCAGGAGCGCCCCCGGGATGGGGGTGAGCGCGGAGAGGTAGTTGAGCAGGAGGGCGCGGCGCCTGGGCATGCCTGTCCGCAGGAGGATGGCGAAGTCGCTGAGCTCCTGGGGCACCTCGTGGGCGAAGACCGCCAGCGAGGCGGTGAGGCCGGCCTCGGCGCTGACACCGAAGGAGGCTCCGAGGACGAGGCCGTCGATGAAGTTGTGGATCGCATCGCCCCACAAGAGCATCGCGGCGGTTGCCTGCTCGATCTCGGGGTGGTGCCTTCCCGGGTGATGCTCATGCGGGTGCCGCCACCGCAGCACGCGCTCCAGGAGGATGAAGCCCAGCATCCCCATGAGGAGCAGGGGCATCACCCGCTCGGCCGGCGCATGTTCCAGGGCCTCTGGCAGCAGCCCGAGCGTCGCCGCCCCGAGCAGCGTCCCGATCGCGAAGGAGAGGAGCCAGGTCGAGGCCTGCTCCGCCTTCTGTCCCAGCAGCAGGATGGCGCCGCTCCCTACGAGCGCCGCCGTGCTGACGATGAAGCCCGCCAGCACCGGCCATGCCCAGCTCAACTCGGGACCTCTTCCATGGAGGGATCCTCAGCGCTCCTCGGTTGCTCAGTGCGGAGTGAAGGCGGAGATCCGGGGGATGTCCTTCAGGCCGAGGTGGCCGGCCAGCTCGTGGAGCTTCTCGTGGACGGACTCGTTGGTGTACTCGTGCAGCTCAGCGAGGGCGCGGGCGTAGTCGGTCAGCGCCTCCAGCCAGTCGCGCAGGCTCTCGGTACTGGTCGGCAGGCCACGTGCCGCCTCGATACGAAGCGAGGCAGCATTCAACCGGGCAGCGGCTTCATCCAGGTGTTGGGGGACGGCCATTTCGCTCCTCCTTCGGGTGGGTAGAAAGCCTGTCCCAACGATGGGGAGGGCCCTTGCGTCGCGCCAGGCACGACCGCGCGCCTGGAGCTCCAGCCGGCCCGAGGGGCGCCAGGCTGCCTCGCCCATGGCGCGGCGCATCCACGCGAAGCATCGTTCAGGGTGAGTGGAGCCCAGGCCTCACGTCACGAGGGAGCGATACCATGCCCGAATACGAGTACTTCTGCCGCCACTGCCAGCTGCCCTTCACCAGCGCGATGAGCGTGAAGCAGCACGACGAGCGGATGGCGGAGTGCCCGGTCTGCCATCAGTCGAAGGAGGTGGAGAAGCGCATCGCCCACGTCTACACGGTGACCTCGCGGAAGTCCGCCGCGTGGTGAGGCACGGCGGCACATGAAGGAGAAGTCGTTGCCCGCGCCCGTCGGGACGTCTGCCTCAGGGCTTCGCCTCCCAGCCACCGAAGCCCACCAGCAGCTGGAGCCCCGGCCCCGAGAGCCCGAGATCCGGGGCCCCGGTCACCTTGCCCCCGGCCATCTGCCAGTCACCCATCAGGGGAATGAAGAACAGGTAGCCGCCGCGCACTCCCAGGAGCAGGAAGCCCCCCTCGCGTTCGTCTCCGCTGACGGGGATCCGGAACTCGGCTCCCACACCGGCGTCGAGGATCAGCCCGCCCCTGGAGAGGGTGACCTCGCAAAGGGGATCGGTCAGCACGTCATCGAAGGTCACGTCCTGCTCGCGGGAAATGGAGAGGCTCATGCCTGCGCCCCCAATCCCCGCCAGCGGGTACACGCTCAGGTTCTGGCGCTCGAGGAGGAGATAGCCCACGCGGAACAGGCCGTAGCCCGCGGAGATCCGCGCGCGAAGATCCCCCCGCCGGCTCTCGCCCCCCCGCTCGCTCAGGCCGTGCCCTTCTCCTCCCAGGAGCCACCGGCCCGCCATGCTATGGCCACCTCCACCGAGGGAGAGGAAGCGCCGGCCCGCCGCCGAGTAGCCCGCCGCCTCCAACCTGTCCGAGAGGGGGCCCATGTCCAGCCATCTCAGCCCGATCATGAAATAGCCTGCTCCCATCGCGGGGCGGGAGGGCTCGCGTACCGGGGCTTCCTCCTGGGCCACGGCTTCTCGGGCCAGGAGCAGGGCCAGCGCCCACAGCAGTCCCGTCAGATTTCTCCTGGAGAACATCCATTTCCTCCTCGTGTCAGGCGCGAGGGGATGAACCTGTGGAGCGAGCGGGGCGGGCGCACTCGCCCGGCGAGGCACCTCGCTGTTCGGCCGCGGAGTTCAGGAGCAAGGGCAGGCACTGGGGGGAGAGTGGGGTCACCGCCGCGGATGGAGGCCTGGGAGCCATGAGGCGGTGGAAGATCTCGCGAAGAGGCCTCACGTTATTCCTCCAGAGCTGCCCTTCACATGAGGCCTTGGGAGATGACTCCGACCATCCAGGAGGAGGAGCGTACGGCTGGTGGCACTGCCTCGGGAGCGATCTCCCTCTTCCTGTGCGGTGACGTGATGACCGGGAGAGGCATCGACCAGGTGATGCCCCACCCGTCCGTGCCTCACCTCTACGAGTCATACGTGAGGGACGCCCGGGACTATGTCGCGCTGGCGGAGGAGCGGAATGGCCCGATCCGCAAGCCCGTCAGCTTCGCTTACATCTGGGGGGACGCGCTCGCGGCGCTGGAGCAGGCCGCGCCGGATGTGCGGCTGATCAACCTGGAGACCAGCATCACCACGAGCGAGGAATGGTGGCCGGACAAGGGCATCCACTACCGCATGCACCCGGCGAACATCGCGTGCCTCACCTCCGCGCGCATCGACTGCTGCGCGCTGGCGAACAACCATGTGTTGGACTGGGGGTACCCGGGGCTGAGGGAGACGCTGGCGACCCTCCAGAGCGTGGGGATCGCCACCGCGGGCCTGGGCGAGAGGCTGGAGCTGGCGAGGGCACCGGCCGTGTTGGGGGTGGGGGCCAAGGGCCGGGTCGTCGTGTTCTCGTTCGGAGAGGAGGGCAGCGGGGTTCCACCAGAGTGGGCGGCAGGCGTGGACAGGCCGGGGGTGGACTTCCTCCCGGACCTCTCCCGCTCCACGGCGCGGGAGATCGGCGAGCGGGTCCGATCCGTCAAGCGCGTGGGAGACATCGTCGTCGCCTCCATCCACTGGGGAGGCAACTGGGGCTACCCGATCTCGCCGGTGCAGCGGGCCTTCGCCCATGCGCTCATCGATGAGGCCCAGGTGGACGTCATCCACGGCCACTCCTCCCACCACCCCCGAGGCATCGAGGTCCACCGGGGCAGGCTCATCCTCTACGGCTGCGGGGACTTCCTGAACGACTACGAGGGCATTCACGGCTACGAGGCCTTCCGGGGTGACCTGACCTTGATGTACTTCGCATCCGTGGAGCCAGCGAGCGGCAGGCTCGTCAGCCTGCGCATGCTCCCCATGCAGCTCCACCGTCTCCGGCTGAATCCGGCCTCGAGCCGCGACGCACAGTGGCTCTGCCAGATGTTGGATCGGGAAGGGCATGCGCTGGGGACCCGGGCGCAGCTGGAGCCGGACGGGGCGCTCACCTTGCGCTGGGCATGACATCAGGCATGCCCGAGAAGGCCGGTTGCCCATGGGGGGCGCTGTGCCCATGTTCCGGTCCCGCCGCTCACGGCTTGGAGTTCCTCGGGCGCGAGGCGTGGCAGGCGTGGGAGTAATTCCAATACAGGAGGGCCTCATGGCCATCATCAGAAGGGGAGAGACTGTTCCAGCCGTTGGCCGCTCGCTTCAGCTGGATCCGTTCCGGACCATGCGCGAGCTGCTGGGCTGGGATCCGTTCCAGCAGGTCGTCCCGGAGCTCTGGCGGGGCCAGGAGCGGCTGGGTGCCTTTGTCCCGGCCTTCGACGTCAGGGAGACCCAGGACGCCTTCCTCTTCAAGGCGGACGTGCCCGGGTTCCGTGAGGAGGACATCGACATCAGCGTCACCGGCAATCGTCTGTCCCTCTCGGGCAAGCGCGAGGCCGAGCAGGTCGACGAGTCGGAGACGTACTACTGCTCCGAGCGCTCGTACGGCACGTTCACCCGGACCTTCACGCTGCCGGAGGGCATCAACGCCGACCAGATCCGCGCGGAGCTCAAGGATGGCGTCCTCACGGTCAGCGTGCCCAAGACCGCGGAGGCGCAGCCGAAGCGCATCTCGGTCCGCGGCACGGCGACCGGCGGCAAGGTGAAGGCCTAGCCGCTCGCCCAGGGTGCCAGCCTCCTCCCCCCCGTCACCGGACGATGACGGGGGCGGAGGGAGGCTCGATCGCATGGCAGCAGTTGGCGCAGCGCCCCGGCCCTCCCCACCTTGTGCTGACCGCACGGTGAGGAAGGCAAGGAGGTGCGCGCCATGTCCAGGCTCACGAATCGCTCGATCCACCGCGGGGGCCTGTCAGGCGGGCTCCTGGCCGTGGCGCTGCTCTCCGTCCTGATGTCCGCCGAGGCCCTGGCCGCCGAGGTGCGGCAGGGGGATGTCGTGACGGTAGGCCCAGGCGAGACCGTCGAAGAGGATCTCTATGCGTTCGGCGACACGGTCCTGATCCAGGGGACCGTGCGCGGAGACGTGCTCGCCATCGCGAACAAGGTGGACATCTCCGGCACCGTGCAGGGGGACGTGATGTCCATGGCCGCGGACTTCCGGGTCTCCGGGCAGGTGCAGGGGAGCGTCCGGTCCGCCGCGGAGACGGTCGTGGTGGCGGGCCAGGTGCGGGAGGACGGAGTGCTCGCCGGCAGGCTCGTGCGCATCGACCCTGGCGCGCGGGTGGGGCGTGACGTCTTCCTGGCGGCCAATGAGGCCGAGCTCCAGGCCCCGGTGGGCGGCGAGGTGCAGGCGGCGGCGGCGGCGCTCACGGTGGGGGCGCCCGTGAGCGGCAGCCTCCGCGCCGAGGTTGGAACCCTTCAGCTCACCGACACGGCGAGCATTGGCGGGAGCCTGCGCTACCGCAGCGAGCGGGAGGTGGAGATCGCCAGCGGCGCCTCGGTGGCGGGCCCGGTGGAGCGGCTGAGCCCTCGGGAGCGCGGGAGAGCGGGGCCCGTCTGGTACTTCATCGGCTGGGTCCGCTGGCTGGTGGGCCTCTTCGCGCTGGGGCTGCTGCTCGTCCTCCTCACGCCGGACTTCGCGCGCCGGGTGCCGGCCACGCTGCGCCAGAGCCCCTGGCGGAGCCTGGGCTGGGGTGCCGTCGTCCTCGTGGGCACCCCCATCGTCGCGGCGCTCATCTTCGCCCTGGGAATGCTGCTCGGGGGCTGGTGGATCGGCCTGCTCGCCCTGGGGCTTTACGCGCTGGCGCTGGCGCTGTGCTTCCCCGTGGTGGGGATGTTCATCGGTCGGTGGCTGCTGGATCGCTTCGGAAAGGCGGGGACCCCCCTCCTCCTGGCGCTGTTGCTGGGGCTGGCGCTCCTGACGCTGGTGGGCCGGGTGCCGGTGCTCGGCGCCTTGATCGTGCTGGCCACGCTGCTCTTCGGGCTTGGCGCGCTCGTCCTCACGGCGGCAAGTGGTCGGCGGCCGCCGGGAGCCGCCGCCCGCCCACAGCCCGCCTGAGGCTCGGCGGGTTGTCGCCCGCGCCTCTGCCTCAGAAGAGGAGGAGCGCGCGGGGCCAGAAGACCAGCAGGAGCCCGAGCGCGAGCATCACCGCGCCGCTCAGCAGCTTGAGCCACCGCCCCGCCCGTTCCTGCAGCTTGCGCCGGCTGAGCGTCACCACGGCGATCACCAGCATGGCCGAGTCATCGGTGATGTAGGCCACGTTGTAGAGCGCGAGGTACGCGTAGTACTGCCAGGTCGGCAGCTGCCTCAAGGTGAGGATCTGCGTGTAGACGGCCGGCAGCCCCGCCGTGCAGGCCAGCTCGACGAGGTTGACGAGCAGGGCAAGCACCACCACCCCACCCATCGCCGACAACAGCGGCTTCTCCTCGAGCAGCCGCCGAGTCCTGGCATACAGCCCCGGTTTGGCCCGCTCGGGGATGGACAGCGTCGGGCCGCGATGGAAGGAGACGAAGTCCTTCACGTTGAGCAGGCCGATGCCGAGCGCGACGAGCCCCAGGATCACTTGGGTGACGCGCGAGAGGCCCACGACCAGGAAGACGTTGAGCCAGGCCGCCATGAAGAGGAAGTAGACGATGCCGCTGGTGAGTACGAAGGTGCCGCCCACCACGAACATCTTCCGGCGATCACGCAGGTTGACGAGCAGTGACAGCAGGAACAGCAGCACCCACATCGCGCACGGGTTGAAGCCATCGATCAGGCCGATGAGCACCGTGAAGGCGGGCAGCCCGAGCTCCCGCACGCTCACGCGCCCCACCCAGGGCGCGTTGATGGTGTCCTGCGCAGGGGCAGGCGCGGGCGGGGGGCAGGCGGGGCCGGTCTCGTCCGCGGGGCACACCTCTCCACCTCCGCCGGAGCCGTTCTCCCCCTCGATGAGCGCCAGGAGCTGGCGCCCGGAGGTCTCCCGCCCGCTGAAGCCGACGAGGAGCTGCCCACGCACCTGGAAGGCCGGAACCCCCAGCGCGCCCATGGAGTGCTCCGCCGCCAGCGCCGCCAGCCGCTCCCTCGCCGCGGCATCCCGTCCCACGTCGTGGTAGCGGACCTGGAGCCACGGCCGCGTGAGCCGCAGCTCCGCCAGGAAGGCCTTGGCCTCCTCGCACCGGGGACAGCCCTCCCGGGTGAACACCTCGAGCTCGACCGGAGAGGGCATCTGCGCACTCGCTGAAGCCACGAGCACCAACCCCAGCAGCAGTCCCACTCCGGCACTCCACCGGCGCCGGCCGCCCAGGCTGCGCAGGCTCTCGGCCGCCGTGAGGTGGTGAATCTTCATGACAACACCCTTCAGGCCCAGGGCTGCCCGCTCCCACGGCTCAGCTCGTTATGTGGAAAAAGCACCAATTACGGCCAATTCAACAAATACCCTCAAGACAGTCTCAGGGTAATTCTTTACCTTGAGGCTGCTTCTCCCCCCGTCTCAGAGTGGTGTCGCCCCTGCGAGGTCGGCTATCCAACTCAAGAGCCCATGCCGACGAAGGACAGCCAGAGCGCTCCTGAGCTCGCCTCCACACTCCTGAAGGGGGGGGACGAGCCACCTCCCGCGCGCAGGAGGATCCCTTCGTCTCTCGCCTCGCGGTACGAGGACATCCAGCTGGCCGGCGAGGGCGCGATAGGGGTGGTCTACCGGGCAGTGGATCCGCGGCTGGGCCGCACCATCGCGCTGAAGCTCCTCAAGAGTGGGGACTCGGCGCTCTTGAGGCGGTTCATCGCCGAGGCGCGGGCCCAGGCGCGCATCCAGCACGAGCACGTGTGCTGCGTGTACGAGGCCGGGCTGGCGGATGACGAGCCGTACATCGTGATGCAGTACATCGACGGCGAGCCGCTGTCGTGCGTGCGCGATCGCATGACGCTCGAGCAGCAGGTGAAGCTGCTTGAGGAGGTCGCCACGGCGGTGCACGAGGCGCACCGGCAGGGGATGATCCATCGGGATCTCAAGCCGGGGAACATCCTCGTCGAGCAGCGCGAGGACGGGACGTGGAAGCCGTACGTCGTGGACTTCGGCCTGGCGCGCGAGGTCGCCGAGCAGGGGCAGACCCAGACGGGTGAAGTCCTCGGGACGCCCGCCTATATGTCGCCAGAGCAGGCCAATGGGGACGTGCGCCAGCTGGACCGCCGCACGGACGTGTACTCGCTGGGGGCGACGCTGTACGACGTGATCGCCGGGCGGCCCCCCTTCGTCTCGGAGCACCCGTGGAAGCTGCTCTTGATGTCGGCGCTGGAGGACCCACCGCCGCTGGGGCAGGTGAAGCCGGGAGTACCGAAGGACCTCGAGACCGTCGTGATGAAGTGCCTCGAGCGGGACCCGGCGCGCCGCTACGACTCCGCGCGAGCGCTCGCGGAGGAGCTGCGGCGCGTCCTGGACAGCGAGCCGATCCAGGCGCAGCGGGCCTCCTGGGGGTACCGCCTCTGGAAGAAGGCGCTCAGGCACAAGCTGCTCACGGTGAGCCTGGGGGCGCTCGTGCTGGGAGCGCTCGTGCTGGGCGTCTTCTGGGTGGGGGCTCGGCGGCACGCGGCGGAGCAGGCGCGGCTCGCCCGGGAGCTGGGGGAGAACGTGAAGGAGATGGAGCTGTTCCTGCGCACGGCGTACGGGCTGCCCCTCCATGACGTGGAGCGGGAGCGGGAGGTGGTGCGCGCCCGGCTCGAGGAGATCGAGCAGCAGATGCGCGCGTCAGGCGAGGCCGGAAGGGGGCCTGGACACTACGCGCTCGGGCTGGGACAACTCGCGCTCGGTGAGCCCGCGCGCGCTCGGGAACACCTGGAGAAGGCGCTCGCGGCTGGATACTCGTCGGCGAACCTCGAGTATGCGCTGGGGCGGGCGCTCGGGGAGCTCTTCCGACGCGCCTTGGAGGATACCCGGCGCATCACCAACCCGCGGGAGCGACAGAAGAAGGTGGCGCTCCTGGACAAGGAGCTGCGCGAGCCAGCGCTGCTCCACCTGCGGGCGGCGATGGGGGCAAGGCTCGAGGTGCCCGAGTACGTGGAGGGGCTGGTCGCGCTGTACGAGGGCAACCATGAGGAGGCGATCGCGAAGGCGAAGGCGGCCTTCGACAAGGCCCCCTGGATGTACGAGCCGAAGAAGCTCGAGGGGGATGCGCTGTACGCCGAGGGCAGCAAGTACAGGCATGACGCGGCGTTCGACTACGAGAAGATGAAGGGCTACTTCGAGCGGGCCGCGCAGGCCTACCGGGTGGCGGCGGAGATGGGCCGGAGCGATCCCTCCATCCACCGGGCGGAGTGCGAGCTCTGGGAGAAGCAGGGGTGGGCGGACTTCTCGCGGAACCTGTCGCATGGCCCATCCTTCAAGGCCGCCGAGGCGGCGTGCAACCGCGCGGTGCATGCGAGCTCGAAGGAGGGCAGTGCCCGAGTACAGCGGGCCCTCGTGATCCTCGCACGGGCGTTCGTGCTGGGCGGCACCTCCTCGAAGGACGCGCTCCCCGTGGCGGAGGAGGCGCTCGAGGCCGCGGAGGAGGGGATGAGCGCGCGCCCTCGGGATGTCATGGCCCACTACGCGGTGGCCCAGGCCCTCTACCTTCGGGCCCGGTTCATGAATGCGCTGGGCCGCGAGGCATCCATGGAGCCGGCCATCGCTGCGTACCAACGAGTCCTCTCGCTGGAGCCAGGCTTCACCTGGGCTCACAACGAGCTGGGGGAGGCATACCTCCAGGAGGCAAGGAGCGCCATCGCGCTGGGACAGGAGGCCACACCGCTGTTGGAGAAGGCGGCTCGCCAGTACGAGCAGGCCCTGGCGCTCGACTCCAGATTCGCGCTGCCCGTGGGTGGCTTGCTGGAGGCGGCGACGGTTCGGCTCGAAGCGGAGATCGCCCGGAGGCGCGAGGCGCCAGCGGCGCTCCAGGCGCTCTCCCACGCGCTGGCCCAGCTCGAGCAGGTAGGCTCCAGCCCTCGGGACGTCGCGTTGTGGAAGGCACGCGCTCATCGGCTCCGCGCTCATCACGACTTCGTGCGCGGCCGGGATCCCCGTCCAGCGCTGGCGACGGTATTCGAGGAGAGCCGCGCCGTCGCCGGAGCCCCGCCGAAGGACTCCTGGTTGCTCAAGGAGTGGGTCCTGGCCCACCTCCTCGAAGCCGAGAACGAGCAGCGCCAGGGGCGGGACCCGTCGTCGGCCCTGGAGGAGGCGCGAGCCGCGATACGCAAGCTGAGCGAGATGGACAAGGGGCGCGCCAAGGGGACCTGCAAGGCGGCGATTCAGATGAGTCCGCTCCTGGCCAGGGAGTGCCAGCGCCTCTCGGGAGCCAGGCCAGGGGCCCCACCCGCAAGAGTCCAGACATCCAACCCATGAACACACATGAGGGCGCGGTCCCCCGTGCCTGAATCGCTCCTGGAGGTTCTCATGCAGATGTGGCGCACACACCTTCTGTTCACCACTTTCATCATGATGTCCGGGCTCGCCGGATGCGGGAATACCGAGGAGGGGCTCGAGCAGGGCCAACGGCTCGCGACCGCCGAGCAGGCGGCGTTGGACGAATATGATCGCCCCCCGCCCAACGGCTTGAACGGCACGAGCCCCTCCTGCTTCTGGGCCCCCGGCACGCAGCAGGCGCTCAGGACCCTGGGCGGCGCCGCCCTCGACCAGGGCGGTGGGAGCCTCTCGAACATTCCCCTGAGCCAGGTCTCCAGTGACTGCCGGGAGGTCCTTCGCTCCGCTGTCGAGTGCGCCCTCACCCCGGATCAGTCCGTGAGCGATCCGGTGACGGGTGAGCTCTACACGGGCTGGTGGGGGCTCGCCCCGTCTTGGCTGGGTGAAGTCCTGAGCGTCGAGGGCCGCCGCTATGTGACGGCGTGCATGGTCCAGCGGCTGAACTACTACGGCGCCTCCGTCCCCATCCTCCTCGAGGGCCCCCATCCGGGGATCGCGCAGAGCGCGACCTTTGGCCCGCAGTACCCCATCTCCGAGTCGACCGTCTTCGGCGACCTGTTCTCGTCCACCACGCCACTGCTCGGGCTGCTGCCCGCGTTCAACGTGTACGTCTGCTGGGAGAGCCTGCTGCCCCAGTCGTGCGGCCTGCTAGGGCTGCCCCTGCTCCTCGAAGAGCGCATCTGCGACGATGCGCCGCTGTGCGGCCTCATGGTGCTCGGACCGTGCGACTTGTCGTGCGTGGAGAATGGCCCTTATTGGAAGTGTCGGTCGGGCCTGCTCTCTCCGTGGCAGACGGAGACGGTACGGGTGAAGCTGGAGACGGCCACCTGTCAGTGAGCCCAGGGCTCGGGGCGGGGGGCCGCCGCTGGAAGAAGAGGCCGGGCAGGAGCGGCAGACACGCCGCGACTCCCCCCGCGACGGCCCAGCCCCAGTCCACGATGTGAAGGGGGGAGAGGTGCAGCAGGCGAGCCATGGCTGGCACCTGGACGAGCAGGAGGGCGCTGGCCAGCGTGCCCGCGCAGATGAGCCCGGCCAGGCGGGTACGCAGGCCGCTGAGGATCGCTGAGAAGGCAGCGCTCGCCACGGTGAGAGACACCAGCGCCATGGCTCGGGCGTGCTCCACGTCGCGGTGGGCGCCCAGGCTCCACGCGTAGCCCAGCACCATCACGCCCACCAGCACGACGCCGGACAGGCCGATGGCGGCCCAATCGCCGCGGGAGAAGAAGCGCGCCCGCCATCGGCGCTGGGAGGGGCGCAGCGCTTCGGGGCTCGCGGCGGCCTGGAATGCCAGCAGGGCCGTGGGATGGATGATGAGCTCCAGCCAGATGATGTGGATGGGCAGGTACAGCAGCGGATAGCCCGCCAGCGGGATCAGGGCCGCCGTCACCACCAGGGGGATGTGGACGAGCAGCAGGTACCGGAAGCTCGCGCGCAGGTTGTGGAAGAGCTGGCGGCCCTCCGCGATGGCGCCGACGATGCTGCGGATGTTGTCGTCCAGCAGGACGATGGAGGCCACCTCGCGCGCGCTGCGCGTGCCACGCTCGCCCATGGCGATGCCCACGTCCGCGGCCTGGAGCGCGGGCACGTCATTCACCCCATCACCGGTCACCGCCACCACCTCTCCGGCGGCCTGCAGCGCGCTCACCAGCGCCAGCTTCTGCGCCGGGAGCGTCCGCGCGATGACGTCCACCTGCCGAAGGGAGGCGCCTTCACCGCGGTCCAGTCGTGCCTCCAGCTCCTCGCCGAGCAGGAGGACTGGCGCATCACCGCCCAGGCCGATCTCCCGCGCCACCGCGCGAGCCGTCTCCGGGTGGTCCCCCGTCACCATCAGCGGATGGATCCCCGCCCGGTAGCAGGCGGCGATGGACTCGGCCACCCCCGGGCGGACCGGATCCGCGCAGGCCACCAGCCCCAGGAAGCGCAGCCTGCGCGAAGACTCACCGCCGTGCCAGGTGTGCACGTCGATCCGCTGCTCCGCGCAGGCGATCACCTTCCGTCCCTCCGCGGCCTGCGACTCCACCTCGCGCCTCCAGGCCGCGCGCTCCTCGGGCGAGAGCTCACACGCCTCCAGCACCACCTCCGGGGAGCCCTTGGTGAAGGCCCAGGCACCGTCCTCCTCGCGCACCACCGCCGTCTCCCGGCGCCGCTCCTCGGTGAAGGGGAAGAGGGCCAGCACCTCGGCGGGAGGAGCACCGCCCCCATGGGCGCTGGCGGCGGCGGCGAGCGCCCCGTCCAGCGGATCACCGCTCTCGGGGCGTGAGGCCCGGACCGCGGCGTGCAGCAGCCGCGCTGGCGCCACCTGGCTTGCTGGCAGGCAGCGGGTGACGCGGAGCTGTCCCTCGGTGAGGGTCCCAGTCTTGTCCACGCAGATGCAGGTGACGCGGCCGATGTTCTCCACCGACACGGCGCGCCGCACGAGCGCTCGACGGCGCGCGAGCCGGTAGACCCCCGCCCCGAGGAAGAAGGTGAGGGCCACAGGGAACTCCTCCGGGAGCGCCGCCACCCCCAGCGTGGCCGCGCTCACCAGCGCGTCCAGCCACCCGTAGCCCTGGCGCCAGCGCACGAAGGCGAGGATGAAGCAGAAGGCCGCCGCGGCGGCCACGAGGACGGCCACCAGCCCCTGGATGGCGGACTGCAGGGGCGTACGAGTCCTCCTGTGGCGCGCGGCCATGCGGACGATCCGCCCGTAGAGCGTCTCCGCGCCCGTGAAGACGACCCGGAGCGTCGCGCGCCCGGTGAGCAGCCGTGTCCCCGCCAGGCCCCAGTGCTCCCAGTCCACCAAGGGCGCATCACCCGGCGGAAGCTCGCCCCGCAGCGGCCGCTTGCGCACGGGCTGGGACTCGCCGGTCAACGAGGACTCCTCCGCCTGGAGCCCCTCGCCCGCCACCACGAGCCCGTCGGCGGGGAAGGGCTCTCCCGCGGCCACCTCCACCACGTCGCCCACGACGACCTCCGTGACATCCACGCGCCGCGGTTGCCCTGCGCGCACGACGATGGCATGAGCGGCGAGCTGTCGGCTCAAGCCCTCCATGGAGGCGCGTGTCCGCCGGTGGAGCCAGGCATCCATCCCGACCAGCGGCACGATGGCGGCCAGCAGCGTCCACCCCTCCACCGGCTGGCCCAGGAGGAGGTAGAGCAGGCTGGTGCCCACCAGGAACCAGATCATCGGATCGCGCGCGGTGTCCCGGGCCAGCTCGGCCCAGGTGTGCTTGGGCGCTTCGAGGATGTCATTGAGGCCATAGCGCTGCCGGCGCTCGGCCACCTCCGCCTCACGCAGGCCGTCGGTGCTGTCGGCGGGCGCTGGGAGCCGGGATCGAGGGACGGGGAGTCGCATGGCACCTAGGCGCGAGCAACCGACACCGCCGCTTCGGAGGCCTGCTCGGCCCTGCGCTTCAGGTTCAGCATCTGCTTGCGCATCATCACGAAGTCAGCGGTCTCCGTGATGAAGTACCAGAACAGCCCCGCCAGATCGCGGCCGAAGGAGAGCCGCAGGCGCTCGATGAAGCGGGTGCGTCCGCCTTCCAGGGGCTCGAGCAGGAAGGTCCAGCTCGTCGTGATGCGGCCCTTCTTGTCGTGTGACACCAGCACCAGTGAGCGCTGCGGGTCCAGCGAGGCCACGCTGAACCACTCCTTGACGGGCGTGAGCAGGTCCCCCACCTTGAGGTTCTGCAGCTCCGGGATGATGCGCCGCGCGCTGGGGACCCCCAGGTTGTCGATCCAGTCGTAGGAGTACCAGCCGCCCCGCCGGTGGCCCATCTGCGCCAGCCATGGCCAGAGGGCCTCGGGGGGAGCCTCGACGGTGATGGCGCGGGTCGTGTCCAGGTCCGGATCGGGCACCAGCTCATCGCCAGGCATGGCTCGCCGGAGCTCCGCGCCGGTCGCGCCCCACCGCAGGTGCCAGCGCCGGAGGTACAGCAGGTAGACCCAGGACCCCACTGCCAGGGCAGGGGCGCCCACCCGGATGAGCCGGGCCATGGGCTTCTTGCTCGTGCGCGCAAGCTGCCTCAGCGCGAAGGCCGCCAGGCTCACGCCGAGCGTGACGCCCACCGCGGGCCACGTCCTTCCCCGCTTCCTGCCGCCCCCGCGTCCCAGCACGAGCCAGGTCGGCCTGGCGGCCAGCGGCTCCTGAGGCACCGTCGTCTCCATCTCTGCCTCCGCGCAGTTCGGCCATAACCTGGGCACCCTGGCGTGGGCCTGCATCGTCCGCTCCGTGCATCCAGAAGTCCGGGCAGGGCGGGGCCGGCCGTCGCGAGCGCACGCATGCAGGGCAGCCAGGCTCCGGCTTCGCCCGGCGGTCCCTCTCGCCAGAGGGCCACGCCCGCCACGGGAGGTGCCCGGCCCGCGCGAGGCGTCATTGCGCGGACGCTTCCACCCGCCAGCGCGCCACTGGCCACGGGCCACCTCCATCCCATCTTCAAGGCCACACGGGAGGGGGGCACATGGTTGCTCTTCGTCGAGGCGCTGCTGCGCTTCAAGCGGGCGAGCGCGGGCGGTTGGTACTCGTCGCTCGTCTTCCCCGGGAGCCTGCATGACCTGGGCCCCGACAACACCGGGGTGCAGGTGGTCGAGTTCGACGTGACGCCGCTCAGCAAGCCCGTGGACGCGGTCATCGGCTACGCGGGTCGCGCCACCAACGTGACGGCCTACTCCAGCCTGGCCATGCTCGTCCGCTTGAACCCGAACGGCTTCTTCGACGTGCGCCGGGGCGCTGGTTGCGCCGCCCTCGTCAGCCTGCCCTACGAGGCCCACGCCACCTACCACGTCCGCCTGCGCGCGGATCTGGGAGCGAGGCGGTACAGCGTCTGGGTGAGGCCCCCCGGTGGAGGCGAGGTGCTCCTGGCCGACGGCTTCGCCTTCCGCTCCGATGCACCGCCCAGCTCCGAGCTCGGCAAGGTGTCGCTCAAGAGCGGCCACTTCGACAACGAGATCCGGGTGAGCGGCCACACGGTGAGGCGCGAGGGCGCTCCTGCCACTCCGAACCCGAGCGAGCCCATCCCCCCGACGCAGGAAGAGCCGCCGCCACCTGGAGCGCTGGAGGAGCCAGCCTCGACTCCCGAGGACGCCACCGAGAGCGACAACGGGGGGTGCGCCGCGGCGCCAGGCTCCGCGCTGGCGGCGGCTGGCCTGCTGCTGTGGCTCCTATGGTCAAGGCGACGTTCCACCAGACCCTAGGGCGAAGGGGATGACCTCTACCGGACGTGTCCTCGCCCCTCCGGCCAGCGTCGCGAGCGGACGGCGAGGCACAAGATTGCCGTGCCACGGGAGCCTCCGGGCTCCGGCGGCGGGCGCGGTATGGGACGAGGGGAAGGGGAGCACCTGGAAGCCCTGGATGGATGGCGGCCCTGGCGCAGGCGCTCGCCGAGGGGTCAGAACGTCCCTTCGAAAGAGGGGAGCACCATGCGGATCCAGCAAGTGCTCGGAAGGCTGGTGCCGGTCGCGAGCCTGCTCGCCATCCTGGTGGCCTGTCTCGACCTGATCGGCTGGTGGTTGGAGCTGGAGCGCCTCGTCCGCATCGTCCCCATGCCGAACTCCGGCATCATGATGCCGAACACGGCCGTGGGCCTCCTCTTGAGCGGCGCCTCGCTTGGGCTGCTTCGCAAGCAGGACGTGAGCTCGCTGCGCCGCGGGCTCGGCCACGGGCTGGGGGCCGCGGTCGCGCTGTTGGGGGGGCTGACCCTCTCCCAGTACATCTTCGGAGTGGACCTCGGAATCGATCTCCTCCTCTTTCGTGAGGAGGTCCTGCACGTGGCCCGCGAGCTTCCGGGACGGCCATCGCCGATGACCGCGCTCTGCTTCTGCCTGACCGGACTCGCCCTCCGGCTCCTGGACGCTGAGACGGCTCGGGGACGTCGTCCCGCCCAGCTCCTCGCGCTCGCCGCCGGGGGCTTCGCCTCGCTGGCCCTCCTCGGATACGTGTACCAGGAAGAGAGCCTGTTCACCTCGGAGAGGGTGATCGCCTCCTTCCCGCTCTTTACTCCCATGGCGGTGCATACAGCGCTCACCATCCTGATGCTGTCGCTGGGCGTGCTCTGCGCCCGACCCGACCGCGGGGTGATGGTGCTGATCACGGGGGATGACGCGGGCAGCTTCATGGCTCGGCGGCTGCTCCCCGCGGCCATCCTCCTCCCCGCAACGATCGGATGGCTGCGGCTCCTGGGGGAATGGCAGGGGCTGTACGGGACCACGGGGGGGACCGCGATCTTCGTGGTCATCACCACGCTGAGCTTGCTGATCGTGATCGCGTGGAATGCGGCGGCCCTGCAGCGCCTGGACGTGATGAGGCGCGCGGCGGAGCAGGTGTACCGCCTCTCGGAGGCTCGCCTCTCAGGCATCGTCTCCAGCGCGGCCGACGCAATCATCTCGATCGACGAGCACCAGCGGATCACCCTCTTCAATGCGGGCGCGGAGCGCATCTTCGGCTACGCCGCTGGCGAGATCCTCGGCAAGCCGCTAGACGCCCTCCTCCCTGCGGGGCTGGGAGACATTCACAGGCAGCACCTCCAGGACTTCGAGGTGGGTCCTCGGAGCTCTCGGCAGATGGGCGAGCGGCAGTCCATCTTCGCCGTGCGGAAGAACGGAGAGGAGTTTCCAGCGGAGGCCAGCATCTCGAAGGTCGAGGTGGGAGGGACCCGGATCCTGACCGTCATCCTGCGGGACATCACCCAGCGCAGGCGCGCGGAGGAGGCGCTCCGGAACAGCGAGGAGCGCTTCCGTACCGCGTATGAGAATGCCCCCATCGGGATGGCCCTGGTGGGCCTGGACGGCCGCTTCCTGAACGTGAACCGCTCCCTGTGCGAGATCGTCGGCTACTCGGAGCAGGAGCTCCTCCTCAAGACGTTCCAGGACATCACGTACCCCGAGGACCTGGCGCCGGACCTCGCGTACGCGCGCCGGCTCCTCCTGGGAGAGATCAACTCCTATCAGCTCGAGAAGCGCTACATTCACAAAGAGGGAAGGCTCGTCTCGATCCTGCTGGCGGGCTCTCTGGTCCGCGACTCCCGAGGCGAGCCGCTCTACTTCATCGCGCAGATCCAGGACATCACCGAGCGCAAGCGGCTCGAGCAGGACTGGCGCTTCCTGGCCGAGACGGGGCCCCAGCTCGCGGGCTCTCTCGATCCGCAGGCCACGTTCGCCATCGTCGCGCGGCTGGTCGTGCCGGCCCTGGCGGACTGGTGCGTGATCGAGCTCCTGGATGACGAGGGGCGGGTCATGGCGGTGGAGTGGGCCGCCGCCAGGGCCGAGAAGGAAGCCACCCTGAAGGCGATGCTCAGCACCTACCCGCCTGATCCGGCCCGGCGCGGACGCATCATCGCGAGGGTGCTCCGCACAGGTGAGCCGGCGCTCTTCCCGGAGGTGCCGCGGGAGGTGCTCGGGGAAGAGGCCGAGGATGAACGGCACATGATGTTGCTCCGTCAGCTCGAGCCACTCTCCGGCATGGTCGTGCCGCTCATGGCGCGTGGGCACATCCGGGGAGCCATCATCCTCGCGACCTCCGAGTCAGGGCGACGCTACGATGAACGCAGCCTCATGCTGGCCGAAGAGCTGGCCCTCCGCGCCGCGCTGGCTATCGACAACGCCCGTCTCTACAGGACGTCCGAGCAGGCCACACGGACTCGTGACGAGGTGCTCCGGGTCGTCGCCCATGATCTCCGGACACCCCTCCAGGTCATCTCCCTGAGCGCCCGGTCGCTCTCGAAGCGCCTGCCGGAGGAGCGCCGCGCCGACAGGAAGCCGCTCGAGACCATTGAACGGGCGGTCGCACGGGCCACCCGCCTCATCGAGGATCTGCTGGACGTTGCCCGCATGGAGGCCGGACGCATCCCCGTGGAGCGCCGTCCCGAGGAGCTCGCCCCGCTCCTCAAGGAGGCGCTCGAGCTGCATCGCGCGCTCGCGGAGGCGAAGTCCGTTCAGCTCACGCTCTCCGTCCCGGAGCCCTGCCCCTTCGTCCTCGCCGATCGGGATCGCCTGCTCCAGATCTTCTCGAACCTGATCGGCAATGCGATCAAGTTCACGCCCGAGAGAGGGCAGATCGCTCTCAGAGTCGAGCGCGCCGGGGACAGGGTGCGCTTCTCGGTCAGCGATACCGGGCCTGGGATTCCCGCGGAGAGCCTGCCTCGCGTCTTCGATCCTTTCTGGCAGGCCCAGGTGGGCGGGAAGGAGGGGGCAGGGCTGGGGCTGGCCATCGTGAAAGGGCTGGTCGAGGCCCACGACGGACATATCTGGGTCGAGAGCACGCCAGGAGTGGGGAGCACCTTCTTCTTCACGCTCCCCCTCGTGGCGCAAGCCGAGGAGCACCCCTCGTATCCAGGATGAGCGGAGCCCGCTCGGCCCCGCGGCGTGCCCAGCCGCAGGGGGCTGGACCCCGAGCCCCTGATTCGATATTGTTTGAACTCAAACTAAATGGCTTGTGCGGTGAGCTTCCCAGCGCGGGGAGTCGGAGGATGGCCCCAGGGCATCACCGGGTCGCCGCGCGGCCATTGTGGGAACCGAGAATGCACCGATCCATCACGCTCGCGCTGTTGCTGTCGTCCCTGCCTGCCCTCGCGCTCAATGGGGGGTTGGGAGCCGTGCCTCCGGAGGTGGATCGCCGGACTCCCATCTCCACGGTCGAGGGCTTCCTCGCGGCCGCGCACGCGCGTGATGACGCACGTGCACCCCACTACCTCTTCCTCTCGCACCTGCCTGCCGAGCAGCAGCCCTTCGAGGGCGCGCGGCTGGCCCGGAGGCTGATGTTCGTGCTGGATCGGGCGCTGTGGCTGGACTTCTCGCGCATCGGCCAGCCCGAGGAGGGCGCCTCGGCGGACCCGAGCTTCGTCACGCTGGGGCAGGTGACGCTCAAGCAGGGCAGCCGCTCCATCCGGCTCCAGCGCGTGGAGGGGCCCCAGGGGGCCGCGTGGGTCTTCAGCGAGGACACGGTGCGCGCCATCGATCTGCTCTTCGCCGAGCACGGCTCGCCCCTGTTCGAGACGCTGCCGCCGTTCCTCTTCGTTCGCCCCTGGTGGGTGCTGGAGCTGTGGCAGTGGCTGGGGCTGGCGCTGCTCGTGGTGGGCAGCGCGCTGATCGGGCGCGCCCTGGAGGGCCTCGCGCTGCGGATGGGAGCCCGCGCCACGGGGCTGACGAAGCTGGGGTGGGATGACCAGTTCGTGGCGGCGGGGCGCGGCCCGCTGCGCTACCTGATGTTCGTGCTGCTGATGGCCGCGGGCGGACGGCTGCTGCTGCTGCCGCCTCCGGCCCAGCACGCCGTGGACGTGGGGGCCCGCTCGGTGGCGATCACGACGGTGGCGTGGTTTCTCCTGCGCTTCGTGAGGCTGGCCGCGCGCTTCGTGGAGCAGAAGGTGGCCCACGAGGAGAGCGGGGAGGACGCCGGGCGGGTCCGGGGGATTCGCACGCAGCTGGCGGTGCTCCGGCGCGTGGCGGACGTCGCGGTGGTGCTGGTGGCCGCGTCCCTGGTGCTGCTCCAGTTCGAGGTGGTGCGCAACGTCGGCGTGTCGCTGCTGGCGTCGGCGGGGATCGCGGGCCTGGTCATCGGCCTGGCGGCGCAGAAGTCCATCTCCACGCTGCTGGCGGGCATCCAGCTCTCCATCACCCAGCCGGTGCGCATCGGGGACACCGTGATCGTCGAGAACGAGTGGGGGTGGATCGAGGAGATCACCCTGACCTATGTGGTGGTGAAGGTGTGGGATCTGCGCCGGCTGGTGGTGCCGATGAGCCACTTCCTGGACAAGCCCTTCCAGAACTGGAGCAAGGTGTCGCCGGAGATCCTGGGCACGGTGGAGGTGTATGCGGACTTCCGGACGGATGTGGCCGCGGTGCGCGCCGAGCTCCAGCGCATCCTGGCGCAGGAGTCCGAGGGGCTCTGGGACGGCAAGGTGCAGGGGCTCCAGGTGACGGGCTGTACCGAGCGCACCATGCTGCTGCGGGCGCTGGTGAGCTCCGTGGATGCGGGCAAGTCGTGGGATCTGCGCTGCCTGGTGCGTGAGAAGCTCATCGGCTGGTTGCAGCGCCAGCCCCACGGGCTGCCGCTGGTGCGGGCCGAGGCGAGCCACTCCCTGCCTGGAGAGCCCGCGCTGTTGCTCGGGGTGCCCGCGGCCGTGAGCGGTCGGCCGGGGGGGAACACGCTGGTGGTCAGGCCCCAGGAGTGAGCCCTCCCTGGGGTGGGGCCGAGACACGGCGGGAGGTCGAGCGCCTCAGGCAGGGTCGTCGTCCGGTCTCCGCTTGAAGAGGAAGGCATCCGCGAAGCCGCGCACCCGCTCCTGGGGCTTCGAGAAGATGAACGTGATGACACTGACGCGCCGCTCCGCGTACGTCGCCGCCAGCTCCGAGACGGCTCGCACGTCATCGGAGTGGGCTGGGCTGTAGCGGTACGCCTCGGGTGTCCCGTTGTCGCTGACGAGCAGCGCAGCGGAGGTGAGGTCCGCCAGCCGAGCGGCTGCGGAGGCTTCTGTGATGCGGAGCTCCAGCGCTACCGATGAGGGCGTCCATTCCCGCTCCGCTTGGCTCCAAAGCAGGAGGAGGACCTCCAGCTTCTCGATGGAGTCGATGTGCGTCATGAGGAAGCGCTGGACCCGCTGTGGAAGAGCGGCGTCAGTCACGTGGAGACCTATTATCCCTTTTAATTTGAGTAGCAACTAATTTCAGACAGGGATGTTCACGAGCCATCACGAACGTGGAACGCAACTTCCGCCCCCGTCCACTCCGGCACAATGGCGAAGGGCTCGCTCCCTCTGGAGGCAGGGGGTCCAGCCGTCGGGGGAGGGCCCGGAGCGTAGGGGCTCGGGGAAGGAGCGTTGCCTGTCAACCGTTGTGGGATTGCGTGCTTGCGTCAGGGGGGGAAGTCGGTTACTTGTCCCCTCCGCTGTAGGCCTCCTGCGCGATTAGCTCAGCTGGATAGAGCGTTGGCCTCCGGAGCCAAAGGCCACAGGTTCGAATCCTGTATCGCGCGCAGAGCAAGGGCCCGGAATCGATGGGGGAACTCCCCACTGGTTCCGGGCCCTTCGTTTTTCCCGCTCGGGGCTTGCAGCAAGGATGCAGCAAGCGCGATCTGGGCCGGCCTGGGGAGAGGAGGCTGACCCACCGCAGCCGTCTCGAATGGCTCCGCCCTCTTGGGCGCCTCGCGGGCCGCCGAACTGGGCGCGCAGCCCCAGGTTGAGGCTGTCCACCTCTTGCCGGAGGCGGCGATGGGGATCACGTCGGTATGCCCGCCCTTCGTGGTATCGCGCTGCCAGGAGCGGCTGACGGTCAGCAGGTGGCGCGTGATCTGGCTGACGTTGCTTGGGTGGGCGGGAGAATTGACCGAGGAGTTGTCGAGCCACCACCGCAGCAACTCCGCGAGCGTCCCGCCGCCGTCTTCGGGTATTCGCTTCTCCAGCCCCAGACGTTGACGCTCGGCCTTCCGCTCCAGCTCTTCTGCGATGCGTCGGGCCTCGGTTCGCGCTCGATTTGGACAACAGCCCGATCGGGACTGGCGAGCACGTCAGGACGGTGCCGCGCGGCGCATACCGGCACCCAGGAAGTTGAGGTCAGCTCCAACGCTGAAGGCGTCCCCTGTCTGCTACGCTGGCGGGCAACCCAGGAGGTCTGCTCGCCTTGTTCCTACCCAGCCCCGTGCATGCCGTCGCCCTCGCCTCCCTGCTGGGGAGCCTTGCCGCAACGGCACAGGCTGTGCCCGCAGAGCGCTCGGGTTCCCGCTCCATCGTTCTCACGGGCAAAGCAGGCGAGTCGCCGTTGATCTACCTGGCGCCTGGCTCCTTCACGTTCATCGTCCTGGATGCGCCGATCGTGCGTGAATCTGTCCAGGTGGAGGGCCGCGCCCGCTTTGCCAGAGTCGACCCGAGCGATCTGGGCATCACGCTTGTCCTCGCAGCGCCGCTCGCGCCTACGGAACGGCTGGCGCTCCGGTTCACCTATCGCGAGGGCTCCCCTGAAAGCGTCGTGTTCCTGCTCACCAGCCAGCCCGGCACGGTGGACACCGTGGTCAACGTGAGCCGCCCGCAGCAGACAATGGAGGCGTGCCGCGTGGAACTGTCCGCCGTGCGCGAGCGGTGCGCGGCGCAGAGCAAGGAACTGGAGGAGTTGAAGGCGAGGCCCCAAGCGGTAAGCCCGGCAGCCGTGGCGCTCGCAGGACTCGTGGACTTGAAGGGAATGAGGAGTGGACACTTCCGGGAAGCGTGCCGCTGGGGGGAGGGCGAGTTTCGCGCCGCCCAGTGCAGGGGGCTCGCGGCGTCAACGTGGACGGTGGTTGTCCTCGACGTGAGCAACGGTGGGGAGGAGCCATGGGCACCCGCGTGGGCCGAGGTTACGCCCGTAGCGGGAGGGGAGCCGCGCCGCGCGCGCGCGGTGCTCTCTGGGCAAGCAACCATCCCTCCAGGCGGAACGGGGAGCGTGGCCGTTGAGGTGGAGATGCCCGAGCGGAAGCCGAAAGCATGGCTGCAAGAGCCGCACACGCTGCGGATGTGCGACGCAACCGCGAGCCGTTGTCTGTCCGTTCCCCGAGTGACGCTGTAGCAACAGGCGAGAGGAGCCCGGCATGTTCTGGCGATTGGATCCAAAGAACCTCAAGCCCGGCCAAATGGTGGACGGCTGGCGCATCGTCCAGAAGCTCGGCACCGGCAGCTATGCCGTTGTCTACGAGGTGGAGAAGGACGGGAAGCGCTTCGCGCTGAAGGTGGCCTGTCAGGTGGACAAGCGGAGCGA
>JAFGNZ010000090.1 GCA_016926755.1 Myxococcaceae bacterium
GGCGGCGGTGGAGCCGGAGAGGCCGGCGGCGGCGGTGTTGGCCAGGGTGTTGCCCGGCATGAGCGCGCCGAAGACCAGCTGGGCCACCTGCCCGAGCGGCCCGGAGGGGGTGACGTCCGTCTCGCCCGTCACCCGGCACGCCACCACGGCGAGCCCGAAGGAGAGCACCACCCCGAGCAGCCCCAGGTGGGGTGGAACCCCGAACGCGTAGGCGCCCAGGGCCACCGTGGCCAGCGAGAGCGTGGCGATACCGACGAGGAGCCACCGGCGCGGCACCTCCCTGCCGGGCAGCTCCGCGTCCGCGGGCTGCTCCTTCTCCAGGAGCGCGGAGAGCGAGCGGCGCAGCCCTCCGCGTTGGAGCAACAGGTGGGTGAAGGAGGCGCTCGTCACGAGCGCCGTGCCAGGCCACATGCTCCAGCCGAGCGCGCCCATGAAGCCGGGCTCGGTGATGTCGCCACGGACATGGAGCCAGGGCACGAAGAGGCCGAAGCACACCACCGAGCCCAGCAGCAGCGAGGCCCCCACGCGCAGCCCCACCAGCGCCCCGGCCCCCAGGGAGAGCAGCCCCGTCTCCAGGGTGAAGGAGAGCGAGGCCAGCGGCACGCCGCGCACCGCGCCGGGCAACGCGAGCGAGGCGGGCAGGAGCTTCAGCCCATCCCTGGCCAGCGCCAACAGCGCGGCCCCGAGCGCCGCCAGCCCCAGGGCCCGGCTCCCCTGCCGCCCCGCCTCATCTCCCGAGTGGAGGGCCCGCGCCGCCGAGGCCGCGGCGAGCCCTGTGGGAAAGGTGAGCGGCTCACGCCGGAGGAAGGCGCGCTGGAGCGGCACGGCGAACAGGACGCCGAGCGCGGAGATGACGAGCGTCCACGAGAAGAGGGCCCAGCCGGGCGGGTGGTGGCCGGCGAGCATCAGCCAGGCGACGCTGGCGGAGACGATGGTGCCTCCCGTGGAGTAGCCCGCGGAGGAGGCCGTGGACTGCATGGCGCTCGTCTCCGGCAGGGTGAGGCCGGCGCCGGAGCGTGAGGGGCGCAGCCTCGCCACCGCGCGCCAGGTGCCGAGCCCGGCCACACAGGCGATGAGGGCCACCGGGAAGGCGATCCCGATCTTCAGGCCCACATAGAGGTTGGACAGGCACATCACCGCGCCGATGAGGCTGCCCAGCACCAGGGCGCGCGGGGTGAGCGCGCGGGGGGGCGCCTCGAGCTCGGCGGCGGGTACCTCCAGTTCCGCTGGTGCTGCACCGGCCCTATCCGCCGACACCCCGCTGCGCATGGCCGCAGGCTACCGCGAGGCACGGCAGCGGCGCCAAGCACTCCCAATCCACGGCGCGAGCCTCTGTGGGCGGCCCGTCCACGCCTCCGGCTCGGCCGCGGCGGCCTTCGCCGATCCACGCGTCTAGCCCGGCGACACTTCGTCCGCCGGGGGCACGGGTGTCGGCCCGGAGCGCTCCCCATCCGGCTGGCGCAGCGGGCTGCGCGTGCTGTCAATGGCCGCCTTCTCCGTGCTGGTGAAGGTGCGGAAGGCCCACCACCCCAGGTTGAACCACTGCGGGAAGGGCAGCTTGCCCGTGATCACCACCTCTACGGCGCCGGCGGTCATGAAGCCGAGCGTCGCCAGCGTCCCCAGATCGACGTGGCCCTCGGTGGCGCGGAGCACGTCCACGTTGAGCCCCTTGAAGAAGCGGCTGGCGGCACGGGCCACGCCGCTGCCCCCGGAGAGCGCCCGCAGCAGCTCCTCCTCCTCCTCGGGCGGCTCCTCACCCGGGCGCACCACCCGCGCCACCCGCGTCAGCCGCTTCACCTCCTCGAGCAACGCCTCGACGCCCAGCACGTGCGGATCGTGCATGCACAGGACGCTGCCGGTGTAGGGGCGGAGCTCCACCTCCTCCATGCCTCGCACCTGCTGCAGCCCCTCGGCCAGCGGCGTGGCCTGCGTCGCGTCCCTTCGCAGCCAGGGCAGGCGCAGGCGGGTGCGCCCCGGCGAGGAGTGGATCAGGTAGATGAGCTGTGGCATCGCGCCCTCCTACGCCTGCGCCTCGGGAGAGGGAGCGCGTGAGCGGCCGCGCGCGCGGGCCTGGGCCTCCGCCAGCAGATCCTCCAGATCCTCCTGCTTCATGGCGACCCTGGCGATGAGCGCGTCCCCGAAGCGATAGGCCGCGGTGGCGATCTCCAGCAGCAGCGGGCGCAGGTGCTTGCCGATCAGCACGCTGCTGGCGCCCGCGCCGTAGCCGAGGAGGAAGGAAGGCAGATCGAACTTCACGGGGACACCTCCGAGGGACGAAGAGGGAGACGATTCGCGCAGAGCCGCCCGCGGCGCACCCGGTGGCTCCACCCGGGCTGCCCTGACACGAGCCTCGGCAACACCAGGCCCGTGGCCAGTCCTCCCACGGACCACACGGAGAGCGCTGGCAGCCCGAGGATGGAGCGCAGCGGGGGGAAGGTGAGCGCGACCACCTGCAAGGCCACCGCCCCGCCTATCAGCATCATGAAGCGCGGAGAGCCGCCCCGGGCCGGCCTCCAGGTCGCATGAGCCGCCCGGCACGCGGACGCGTAGCCGATCTGCGTCGCGGTGAGCACGCCGAAGGCCAGCGGCGGGCCTCCCAGGGCCATGCCCGCGGCGCCCAGGCCCGCCATCAGCAAGCCATCTCGGACGACCAGGCGGAGGACCGGCGGCGGCAGCAACGGCGCATCCGGCGGAGCGGGAGGGCGGTCGAGGACATCCGGGTTGCCCGGCTCCAGGGAGAGCGCCACCCCGGGCAGGGTGTCCGTGAGGAGGTTGAGCCACAACAGCTGCATGGGAGAGAGGGGATCCGGCAGCCCCAGCAGCGATGAGCTCACCACCAGCGCCAGCTCCGAGAGGTTGGTGGCGAACAGAAAGCGCAGCGCTCGGCGGAGGTTGTCCTGGACGATGCGCCCCTCCCCCACCGCGTGGATGATGTCGCGCAGATCCTCGCCGGCCATGACGACGTCCGCCACCTGCCGTGCCATGTCGCTGGAGCGCGCCCCCACCGCCACGCCCACGTCCGCGGCCTTGAGTGCCGGCGCGTCGTTGATGCCGTCCCCGGCCATGGCGACGATCTCCCCGAGCTCGCGCAGGGCGTGGACCAGTCGCATCTTGTCCTCGGGCGTCACCCGCGCCAGCACGGCGAGGCGATCCAGGCGCTCTCGCAGCACCTCGCGCGGCAGGGTCAGCAGCGGCGCCAGCTCGCCCGCCCCCAGCATCTCCCCGCGCAGCCCCACCTCTCGGGCAATGGCCTCGGCCGTGTGCTGCTGGTCCCCCGTGACGAGGATGGTGCGGATGCCGGCGCTGCGCGCGAGCCGGACGGAGTTCGCCGCCCCTGGCCGCAGCGGATCCCTCAGCCCCATGAGCCCGATGAAGGTGTAGCCGCCCGCGGGCAGGGCAGCGCCCCGCGCTGGCAACCGACGCCAGGCCAGCCCCAGCACGCGCAGGCCCTGCGCCGCCAGCTCCTCGTTGCGGCGCAGCAGCCGCTCGCGCCCGCGCGCCCCCAGCGGCCCGCGCAGCCCCCTCTCGCACAGGGGGATGACCTGCTCCGGCGCTCCCTTGATGAAGGCCACCTCGCCTCCGCCGGGCGCCTGGTGGCTGCTCACCACGTAGTGGATGCCCTCGGAGCGCTCCTGCAGCTTCAGGCGCGGGAAGTCATGGCGCAGCGCGGCCCCATCCAGGCCCGCGGCGTGAGCGGCCTTCACCAGCGCCCGCTCCGTGGAGCTGCCCGAGATGGTCAGCTCCTGGCCGTTGCGGTGGACATCCACGTCGCTGTTGAGGAGCGCCGCGGCGAGCGCCAGCGTGGGGGGGTGCTCCAGGACATGCTCCGGACGGGCCTTCAGCCCCGCCAGCTCCAGGGGCCCCTCGCCTGTGTCCAGCACCTCCAGCCGCATCTCATTGCGCGTCAGCGTCCCCGTCTTGTCCGCGCAGATGACGGTGACGCCGCCCAGCGTCTCCGCGGAGGAGACGCGCCGGACCACCAGGCCGCGCGCGTGGAGCCGCTGCATGGAGCGCACCAGGGCCGCGGTGGCCACCAGCGGCAGGCCCTCCGGCAGCGCCGCCACGCCCAGGGCCACGGCGCTGCGCAGCACCCGCGCCACAGGCCGCCCATGCGCCAGTCCAGCGGCCCCCGCCAGCACCGCCGCGCCCGCGGAGAGCACCGCCACGCGGCGGTTGAGCTGATCCAGCCGGCGCGCCAGCGGCGTGGGCGGAGGAGCAGAGGCCTCCACCAACCTCCGGACGCGGGCCAGCTCCGTCCCGGCGCCGGTGGCCACGACGAGGGCGCGGCCATGCCCGGAGGCGATGACGGTGCCGGAGTGGAGCAGGGAGCCGCGCTCGGCCAGCGCCGTGCCCTCCTTCACCGCAGCGGGCTCCTTGTGCTGCGGCTCGCTCTCGCCCGTGAGCGCGGCTTCGTCCGCGGTGAGGCGGTGGGACTCCAGCACGCGCGCGTCGGCAGGCATCACGTCGCCCGCGCGCACGAGCAGGACGTCTCCAGGGACGAGCTCGGCGGCCGGAACGCGCTGGAGGACTCCGTCCCGGAGCACCTGCGCCATCCCCGCCTCCAGCCGCTGCCAGGAGGCCAGCAGCTTCTGGTTGCGCCGCTCGATGTGGTAGCCGAGGCCCGCGTTGAGGCCCACGACCGCGAGGATGGCCGCTGCCTCCAGCCTGTCCCCGGCCAGCGCCGAGGCCGCCGCCGAGCCCATGAGCATCCCCATGGGGAGGGTGACGAGCTGCTCGCCCAGGATGGCCAGGCGCGAGCGCTGCCCCTCCAGCATGAGCGCGTTGGGGCCGTAGCGCCTCAGCCGCCGCGCCGCCTCCGCGCGCGACAGGCCGTGGGGAGCGCTGTCGAGCCGCTCGAGCACCTCCTCCACGGCCAGCGCATGCCAGGGCGCCTGGGGGCCTGCGCGGGGGACAGCGGCGCTCGCGGCAGGTGGTGCGGGAGCCTCGTCCGGCTGCTCGGAGAGCCGCGCCAGCAGCGGCGCTCGCTCCGCGTAGCACACCAGCATCCGTCCGCTCCGCGGCTCCGCGTGCGTCTCGAGCACCCCAGGCCATGTCCGCGCCGTGCGCTCCAGCCGCCGAGCCAGGAAGCGATCCGCACGCAGCGCGGGCACCTCCAGCCGGAGCCGGCGCGCGGCGACCGAGTGGCGGACCACGCGCGCTGGTGCTGGCTGCTCATCAATGAAGAAGACAACCACCGCCCCCTCCGCTCGAACTGGCGAGGTGGGCCTTCTCCCCTCTTGATGCAAGCGCCTGGGCTGGCGGCAACCCCCTCGAGTGGAGAAACCGCGACAGAACAGGGCAGCGCGAGAAGGGAGCCGTCCATCCGCCAACAGCAGCGCTCGCGCCGTGGCCAGCGGCAGCACCGGCGCTCCGGGCCGCGGCGCTCCAGGCTGGGAACATCGACACCTTCACGTGGGAACGCTAGCGTCGAATCACATGCGCTCCCTTGCTCGTGGCCTGCTGCCCCTGGCGGCTCTCTTCCTCGTGGTGAGCTGTGCGACGCACCGCCCGCCGTCCTCCTCGGAGACGCGCGGCGGCGCGACCGCCGATGCCGTGGACGACTACCTCCATACCGTCATGGAGAAGAACCAGGTCCCCGGCATGGCCCTGGCCATCGTTCGGGATGGCAAGGTCGAGCGGCTCTCCGCGTACGGTCTCGCGGACCTGGAGTCCGAGGCGAAGGTAGGGCTGGAGACCTCGTTCCAGCTTGCCTCTGCCACCAAGATCTTCACCGGCACGCTGGTGATGCTCCTCGTGCAGGAGGGCAAGCTCGACCTCGACAAGCCCCTCTCGGAATACCTGCCTGACGCACCCGAGAGCTGGAAGGGGATGACCGTCCGGCACCTCACCGCGCACGCGTCGGGGTTGAAGGATCTCCCCGATGAAGACCGCAGCGCCGCCACCGTCGCCGAGCGGTACGAGGCCGCCAGGAAGACCTCCCTGGCCTACGCCCCCGGCGAGCGCAGCGAATACGCCCTCACGGATTTCGTCGTGCTCACCCACCTCCTGGAGAAGGTCACCGGCGAGCGCTTCGAGCAACTGCTGCGCAGCCGCATCTTCCAGCCACTCGGGTTCTCGTGCACGCGCTACGAGCACGCGACGCAGGAGGGACCGGTGCGCCTCGCCGATGTCATCCCGCGCCGCGCCAGCCTCTATCGTTTCGTGGACGGCGTGCCACAGCGCGCCTGGTTCCTCTATCCCGTCCACACCTACGCCGCGGGCGGCATCTTCTCCTGCGTGAAGGACCTCGCCCGGTGGGCCGTGGCCATGGACCAGGGCACCTTGCTCACCCCCGAGCTGCAGCAGGCCGGCGCCACCGCTTTCAACCTGAATGACGGGCGTGCGGGGGGCTTCGGCGTGGCGTTTGCCGTGAGCAAGCTGCGCGGGCTGCCGGCCTTCGGGCACAGTGGGGGTGGCTCGCTCGGAGATGTGCTGCGCATCCCGGAGAAGAAGCTGACGGTGATCCTCCTGACGAACAAGCAGGGCCTCCTCCCGGTGCTGGCGCCCATCATCGCGAGCCTCCACCTGCCGCCTTTTCCGGGGCTGGACGCGCCTGGCCTCGTGGAC
>JAFGNZ010000091.1 GCA_016926755.1 Myxococcaceae bacterium
CGACGAGGCTTCGGAGGTCCTCATTCGCGTCCCGAGACCGAGCGAGCACGGCGTGCTTCGGCTGCTCGCCTCGCCTCAACACCCTCTCAGCGCACTGGGCAAACACCTCGTCCGCCGCAACGGAGCCGAAGGAGACCGAGGCACCCTCGGACAAGGGGTGCCCCGAAGACTTACGCCGCGTCGTCGAGCCGGCATGTTGAATTGCCTTGACGTATCGGCCTTGAAGCGCAATACGCGGTTTATCCTGCATTCATGGAAACCTGGGCCAATCGCCCAAATCCATCACGGAGACGACTTGAAGAACTCATTGATTCAGGCAATGGCTGCTGTTGTCGCGCTTGTGTTTAGTGCACCTGCTCTCGCGGATCCGTCTGTTATTGTTGAGACGCCCCAGCAGCAGGGCCCGGGAGGACTCTACGTCAACTGGGGCTATTATAGTGACGCTCTGTACCCGGGCTGGGATCGACTGCAGTACGGATTTGGGGAGGCTCAGAATGGGTTTGAGAGTGCGGACTGGAGCGCCCGTCGCATTGAGCTCAAGATCCGCTTTGATGCCTCGCCCGGTGCGCTGCCCCCGACGAGCGTGGAGGTGTACTGGGAGAATCTGACCGACGGGACCAGCGAGTACTTCACTATTCCTGTCGCCTACTCGCTCAACCCAGACGGTCAGGAGCACTACTGGACTGCGTTCAGCGTCTACCGCTTGGATTATGCCATGATCGAGTGGCGGGTCGGCTTCGGTGGGTTCTTGGACCCTTCCATGGAGTTCGAATACTTCGTCGACGGTGACCGGCGCGACCCCTATCCCTAACCAGTACGGGCGACTTCATGTGCCCTCACATGTGCCCCCAGTGTGCCCCTCCAGCGGGGAATTGAAGGGGACGAGAAGGGACGGAGCGGGGGAACGATCCGATGTGAGATCAAGGCGCTAGCCGGTAACAGCGCGACCTGCCTGGGGCTTTGCTCTCGCCTTGTTGTGGGTTCGATTCCCGCCGCCTCCGTCCCGAGAAGCCCAGCAATCTTGAAGGGTTGCTGGGTTCACGCGCGAGCCGACGCGCTCTACTTACAGGAGGGCGCCGTGTTGACGATGGCCCGCCGGCCCTTGGCCGTCGAGCAGTCGTTCGCCTTGAGCACGATCGTCCCGGTGGCGCAATCCTTCTTCTCCATCGCCTCCTTGGCGCTCTTGCACGCCGCCTCGCCCGGGTCGCCCTCGTGCTTCTCCACCTGCTGGCGGCACCTGGGGAACATCTTCTCGATCATCAGCGCCCCATTCTTGTTGCCGCAGTCCTGCTTCTTCATCAGGCCGCTCGCGTCGCACCACTTCGCGTTGGCGACGATGAAGGCCTGCTTGTCGCCGCAGCTGGCCGAGTCTGCCGGGGCTCCTCCTGTCGCCCCGCTCGCGGCGGCGGGGGCCTCCTGGGACGGCTCGACGGGCTGCTCTTCGGCCTTCGGGGCCTCGGCCCTCGTCTCACCGCCAGCCGCCGCCTTGCTGCAGGCCGCGAAGCTCGACCGCGCCTTCTCGTCATCCTTCTGCAGGATGTACTCGTACCTCTTGTCGCCGGGAGCGCAGTTCTTGGCTGCCTCGGCCTTCACCTGCTCCAGCGCCTCGCCGTACTTGCCAGTCGCGTAGGTGACCTCGGTGATGACCGTGCCGTCCTTCTTGGTGGCCTTGAGCTTGTGCTCCTTGGCGAACGCCGGAAGCGCCATGACGACTACCGCAACGAAGACTGCGACTCTCATGAGTGTTCCTCTCCATGCTGGTTACTCGGCGGACAGTAGCACATATCGCACCGCGCACTGGAGCCTGAACAGTTTTCCAAGCCCCAACCTGTCTCGAGCGCCAACAGGATCAACGTCCGCCACTCAGGCTCGGCAGCTATTACAGAGCGAGAGGACCGTCTCCCAAGATGCGCTCTCGCTCCTCGGGAGGAGCGGAGAGGAGACCTGGATGTGAGTCATCAACAATTGATTTCAAACTGCTGAATCCAAAGAGAGACATGCAGCAACTTCTCGGATGGATGGCGTTGGTAGCCCTCTGGTGTGGCATACATGGGACGAAGTTGGAGTCGATTGCCACCACCTCGTACCCGAGTCCCTCCAGGCAGCGCGCCTCCCACTCGCTCTCGGTGGATGATTCCAATGAGGATGCGTGCACAATCCTTGTGGATTCCGTCGAGCGCTGAAGTCCGAGAGAGGAGGCCATCCGCCTACAGGGACAGCCCCGCCCTCCTGCTTGCGCTTTTCGATCGTGGGATCAATGATCTCCCAGAACTCTCGCTGGAAGATGGATTCTGGTTGATGTCGGGTTACCAGGAAAAATCCAGCGCAGAGGGATCTCGAAGTGCTGCCGGTTTCCAGCTGCTCGGGGGCATGCCGCATGACACGGAGATCCGTTGGGAGAGCCTTGCTGTGGATCGGTGCGCTGCTTGCCAGTGCCTGCCGTGAGGAGTCTGGCGAAGCCTCGCCAGAGCCGGCTCCGGCGACTGTGGCCACGGCGCCTCAGGAGCTCAGGAGCCTCCCCAGCACAGAGACCGGGGCTGACACCCGTGCGCTACCTGCAGCGCCCAGCGCCGCGGCGAACCCGAACGCGGTCAGCGCGTTCACCATCAGCTACAGCGTGAAGGATCCGTCGGGCAACACGGGCACCTCTTCCGTCACCCGCCTGGTGACGATGGTCGACACGCTGGCGCCGGTGCTGGTGCTCAACGGCCCGGCCACCCAGGGCCTGGAGTGCGGCACCCAGTACACCGACCCGGGCGCCACGGCCACTGACCAGTGCTTCGGCAACATCACCCAGCGTGTCACCCGGACGGGTGCGTTGAACCAGAACGCCTCGGGCAGCTACCTGCTCACCTACAGCGTGACGGACCCGGCGGGCCAGAGCGCGCCACCCGTCTACCGCACGGTCAACATCACCGACACGCAGCCCCCCACCCTCACCGTCAATGGGCCCCTCCCCCAGCAGCTGGCGTGCGGAACGCAGTACACGGACCCGGGCGCCACGGCCTTGGACCTCTGCGACGGCAACCTGACCCCGAGCATCACCGTCTCCAGCAACGTCAACACGTCCCTCGCGGGGCAGTACACGACCTCCTACACCGTGAAGGACCGCGCTGGCCGCACGCGCACCGCCACCCGCCAGGTGACAGTGACAGGCGTCGAGATCCGCCTGAGTGACTACACCGTCTTCGTGCTCCAGAACTACAGCGGGGGCCGCGACGTGAGAGGCAAGGTGGCGGCAGGCGGCAACATCACCCTGACGGACTTCTCGGTGGGCCAGGATGTGCCGAGCAACAACGTCGCCCGGACCCTGGTGGCGGGCAGCAAGCTGACCCTCGCCCGTGGCAGTGTCTGGGGCCCAGCCTTCTACGGAAGCAGCTACAGCGGCGGCGCGACGGTGACCTACCACCGGGGCACCGTGGCGCGCGGCACGCCCATCAACTTCGCCTCCCGGTTCACCGAGCTGCGCAGCCTCTCTTCGAAGCTCGCGTCCCTGACGCCCACCGGCACGACGACGCGTGGGACGGAGGGCTACATCGTGCTCGCGATGACCGGCACCAATCCGAAGGTGAACGTCTTCGAGGTGACCGCCAGCGCCATCAACGGGATCAATCAGATGGCCATCAGCGCGCCGGCCGGCGCCCTGGTCGTGATCAACGTCCGCGGCACCTCGGCCACCGTTCAGAACTTCGGGTTCGCGCTGAGCGGCGGCATCACCGCGAGTGGCATCCTCTACAACTTCATGGAGGCCACGACCCTCAATGCCGGCAGCATCGGCCTCCAGGGCACGGTGCTGGCCCCCTACGCCAACGTCACCTTCAACAACGGGGCCTGGGATGGCGGCATCTACGCCCTCTCGCTGACGGGCACCGCCGAGGGCCACCTCAAGGCGCTGAACGACCGCGCCTCCTGCCAGTGAAGAGGCCCCGACTCCTTTGGATGCCAGCAGGCACAGTGGGCTTTCCCTGTCAGGAGGGGGAGCGCTCATCAGCCTCGAGGACGTCCCCGACGAGCAGCTGCCCACGCTCATCGAGGCGCTGATGGGCAGCCTCAAGCCCACCCGCGAGGCGGCGCAGGCGCCCACCTCACCTTGGCGTGTGTTATGGCGTCACGCCCGATGCCACCCGCCCCCCTCGCTTCCTGGTTGCGCCGCGCGTGGCTGCCTGCGTGGGCAGCTTTCGCCGCGTGGTGCGTGAGCGGGATCCCCCCGGCGGTGGACCTGCCCGCGCACGCCGCGCAGATGCAGACGCTCGCGGAGCTGGTGCGCGGGGCGCCGGACGTCTCGCGCGTCTATGAAGCGGGCTTCCCCGTGGGCTACGGCCTGCCGGTATGGCTCTTCCTGCCACTCACGCTGCTGACCAACGGCGCGGTGGCGGCCCGCGCGGCCGTGTGGACGGCGCTGGTGCTCTTCCCGCTGGGCCACCTCGCGCTCGCTCGCGCGCTGGGCCGGACGGGCTGGACGGTGGTGCTGGCGCTGCCGCTCGCCTTCCATCTCTCGTACTGGTACGGCTTCTTGCCCAGCTTCTTCGCCGTGCCTTTCGTATTGCTGGGGTTCGCGGCGTACGTGCGCGCCCTGGACGCGCCCACTCGCGCAGGACGGGGGCGGGCGCTCGCGGCGCTGGCGCTGCTCGCGCTGGGGGCGATGCTCTCGCACCTGGTGGCCTTCGGCATGCTGGGCGTAGGCGTCGTGGCGCTCGCGCTGGCCTCCCCGCTCCGAGGCGAGGCCCTGCGACGCGCGGCGCTGGGGCTCGCCCCCGCGACGCTGCTGTGCGCAACGCGTGTCCTCGCCCTCGTGGGACGTGCCGCCGCGCCGGGCTCGCACCTGCCCTCGAGCTACGATGCTGCCTCGCACGTCAACTTCCTCTTCCGGGCCTACCGGCCCGAGGGGCTGCTCGCGGTGGCGGGCCCGCTGCTCGTGACGGCGGTGTTCGTCGTCGCGGGTTGGGTGCACCGGCGGCAGGAGCCCCGGCGGCCATGGGCGCTCTTCCTCGCGCTGACGGCGCTCTACGTGGCGACCCCCAAGGCGCTCTCGGGCGCGTGGCTCATCCACGTGCGAGTAGCGGTCCTGGCTGGGGCGGCCGCGCTGCTGCTGGTGGACCCAGCCCGGCTCGCGCGGCCCTTGCGGGTGCTCCTCGTCGGGATCGTGCTCCTGTCCTTGGTGGAGACGGCGCGCTTCCACGTGCGCTTCGCGCGCGAGGTGGAGGGGCTGGAGGCCCTCACTGCCGCGCCGCCGCCCGCGGGTGCGCACGGCTACCTGTCCCTCCCGGGGCTGCGGCTGGGGGAGAAGGGCCGGCTCACCTACCTCGAGCACCTGGGCCAGTGGTGGACGGGGCGGCAAGGCGGCGTGGGCCACCACTTCTTCGCCGACGCGGACCACCAGCCGGTGCGCTTCCGCGAGGGCCAGGAGCTGCCCGCACGACTGGACGCCACAGCGCCCCCGGAGGACTTCGCCCCCTTCAGCGCCCTGCTCGTCTACGGCGAGGGGCCCCTGCCCGCGGCCCTCTCCGGCTTCCGCGAGACGGCGCGCGCTGGGAGGTGGCGCCGCCTCGATCGACCCTGATCCCCGTCCGGGGCGCGCGTGGCGGATCCGCCGCTCTACGAGGGGACCGTCACCCTGCCCCTCCGCTGAGGCGGCATGCGGTGCAAGGTCTCATTGGCTTCCTCCAGGACGATCCCAAGCTTCCGAGTAGACACTCGCAGGGAGGATTGTCATGGCCATGGACCCAACGCGCTTCGGCACCGGCTCCCCCTCCAGTACGCGAATCGGCGCGAATGTCTGGGGAGCCCCCCTCGTCGTGGGGTTGCTGATCACCCTGCTCGGCTGCCTGGCGCTGGCCTCGGTCGGAATCACCAGCCTGATCTCGGTCTTTTTCTATGGAGCGCTGCTGGCGGTGATGGGCATCGCGGAGATCGTCCATGCCTTCCGCATCCGGAAGACCGGGCCCTTCCTCCTCTTCCTGCTGGGGGGCGTGCTGTCCATGGTCGTGGGCCTGCTGGTGCTGGCCTGGCCCGGCGCGGGGCTGGCGGCGCTGACGCTCCTTCTGGCTGGCTACTTCCTGGCCACCGGCCTGTTCCGCACCATCACCTCGGTCATGGACCGCTACCCCCGGTGGGGCTGGGACTGCGCTGACGGCATCATCAGCATCGCGCTGGGCGCCATCATCATGGCCCAGTGGCCGCTCTCCACGCTCTGGGCCGTGGGCATCGTCGTGGGGGTAGGGCTGATCAGCCGAGGGATCGCCCTCATGGCGGGCTCGCTGGCGGTGCGCCATGTGCTTCGCGAGGTGAGCCCCCCCTGAGCTCATGGCTCCTTGTCTGGAGGCACCTCGCCCGTCAGCACGCAGATGAGCGCGCCCGGATCGCACTTCACTGAGGAGGAGCGCTTCTACCCAGGTCTGCTCGTCCGCGCTCGTAAGGAGTACACCCTGGCCCAGGCCCGGGAGGACTTCTGACGTACCTCGGAGCGCGGCCCACCGCGAGCCAGTGGCCAGATTGTGGACACCCGTTGCGGCGATCATGGGCATGGTTTCACGAGAGAGAGGCGTGTTACCCAATGCTGACCCTCAACGAAGGAGCGCGGCATGACTCGACACCCTTCCCTCATCGTTCCATGGCTCCTGCTGGCTGCCTGCGCGACCTCTGGAGAGCACTCGCCCGGCAAGCCGGCTCCCGCCGCGCGGGCCCGCGAGGTGCTGGAGGGTGTCGGCGAGCGCGCGGGGCTCGTGCTCGCGGAGGATGCCTATGGCGACGGCGCGACCCGCCTCGTCTACCTGGAGCAGGGCTGGGGGCCGCCCGAGACCCTCTGGTACTACCACGCCGATCAGGGCTCGGTCCTCATGCCCTACGACACCCTGGTGCACCTGGAGCAGGCCGGCAGCGACAAGCCCTTCCTCCTCCCCGAGCACCTGACGCGCTTCCGGTTCCTCAATCAGCACAAGACGCCCAACAACCCGGACGCGCTCCCCGTGGGCTTCGCGCGCCACGGGGACAAGGTGGGCCTGACCTGCGCGGCGTGCCATACCGGGCAGATCAACTATCGCGGCACGGCGATGCGCATCGACGGTGCCCCGACGCTCGCGGACATCACCGGCTTTCTCCGTGCGGTGAAGGAGGCGGTGGCGGCCACGCTGGCCGATGAGGCCAAACTCGCGCGGTTTGCCGCCGCGGTGCCGGGAGGTGGCAAGGACAGCGTCAGCCGCGAGGCGGCGCGCAAGAGCCTCACGGAGACGCTGCGCTGGTTCGAGAGCTATGAGGCCGCCAATCGCTCGACCACGGAGGAGGGCTTCGGCCGGCTCGACGCGGTCGGGCGGATCATCAACCAGGTGATCCGCTTCACCAGCGGTCCCCAGAACAGCGCCGAGCCCAACGCGCCCACGAGCTTCCCGCTCCTGTGGGACGCGCCGCGCCACGACTACGTGCAATGGGTGGGGTTCTCATCCAACGCGGGCGCGGGCTCGGTCGGCCGCAACGTCGGCGAGGTGCTGGGGGTGTACGGGCAGATCGAGGTGAAGCACTACGAGACGGAGCAGGAGGCGAAGCGAGGCTACCCCTCGACAGTCGAGGCGAACGAGCTGGTCGCGATGGAGGAGACCTTGCGCAGCCTGAAGTCTCCACGGTGGCCGGAGGACATCCTCCCGCCCATCGATCGCAAGCTGGCGGCCCGTGGCGAGGAGCTGTATCGGACGAACTGCCTGTCCTGCCACGCGACCATCGATCGCGACGATCCCAGGCGGAGCGTCGTCGCCATGATCACGGGAATCGACGTCGTGGGAACCGACGACACCAGCGCCAGGAACCTCATCCAGGCCCGCGCGCCGACCGGCGTGCTCGAGGGAGCCATCTCCCCCAAGGGAGAGATCTACGGCGCCGAGGCCACCGCGCTCGCCTTGCTGGGAGATCTCGTCACCCGCACGCTGGCGGCGAAGCCCGACGCGGCGGTGAAGGCCACCGTGAACGCCAGGCTCCACGGCCAGGAGGAGACCGCCAAGCAAGGCAACTACACCCGGAACAGTGACAAGGACCCGACCGCGGAGCTGATGACCTACAAGGCGCGTCCGCTCAATGGGACCTGGGCCTCCGCGCCGTACCTCCACAATGGCTCGGTGCCCACGCTCTATGACTTGCTCCTGCCCCCCGCCGAGCGACCCAGGACGTTCTCCGTCGGCCGCTGGGAGTACGATCCCAGGAAGGTGGGCTACGTCAGCGACGGCCAGGTGCCCTTCGTGTTCGACACCCGCGTGACTGGCAACTCCAATCGCGGCCACGAGTACGGCGTGACGCTCCCGGACGAGGAGCGCTGGGCGATCGTGGAATACCTCAAGACCTTGTGACGCGCCCAACACGAGGGCCCGAGCCTTCTTCGACTCGGGCCCTCCTTGCTGCCGCGGCGCTCAGGCCAGGTTCAGCTGCCAGGAGACGCCGTACCGGTCGTTGACCCAGGTGAACTTGCGGCTGAACCCGTAGTTGCCTGGAGGCATGAGCGTGGCGCCGCCCGCCGAAAGGGCGCCGCAGAGCCGGTCGAGCTCCGCCTCGGAGTCGCAGTCGACGAAGAAGGAGAAGGCCGGCGTGAAGGTGAAGTCGTGCTTCACCGCGCTGTCGATGCACATCACCGTCTGGCCTCCGACCGAGAAGACGGCCTTCATCACCGAGCCCTCGGCGCCGGGTCCACCCGGACCATAGCGGACGATGTCGACGATCTCGCTCCCGGGGATGAGCGAGACGTAGAAGTTCATCGCCTCCTCGGCCCTGCCCTCGAACATCAGAAACGGTCGAACCTTGGCGCCCATCGTGCCCTCTCGGCGGGATGCTATCTGCAGGGTGTCGTCGTCAAACCCTATCAGTCATCCCTCCGGGCGTGGCCCCTCTTCTTGCCACGGCCATGGCCGCGATCATCGTCATCCCCGCCGCCGTCATCGTCATCGTCATCGTGCCGGTCGTCCCGCCGGGCCTTCACCTTCTCGTCCACCTTGAGCAGCGCGCGCGACCAGGCGTCGTACTCGAGGTGGACGTGGCCCTTGGCGCCGGACGCGAACGCCCGGAACTTCACCTTCCACACGTCACTGCCCGTCTTGTGGGCCTCCTTGAGGTGGCACTCGTAGCCACGGGAGCGACAGAACTGGGAGCCAAGGCCCACCGCCTCGTTGTAGCTCATCGCCACGGGACGAGAGGGAGGCGGAGGAGGCGGATGCCCCGGACGTCGAGGCGTGACGACCAGGCACCCCGGAACCAACAGCAGCACACCCATGAGCATGAGGATTCGCATGCCCCCTCCATACGACCAAGGGGGCGGAGCCTTCAAACCCACACCGCGCACCCGGGGAGCAGCCACCGCGTCACCCCTCCCACGTGGCCAGCATGGAGCGCACCCGCGCGTACCTCAGGAGCAGCTTCTCGCGGTGGGCGCTGAGCAACACCATGAAGCCCACCACCATCAACCCCAGCAGGGTGAGGAACGCCGCGCCAATGCGGTGATCCCTCATGCCGAAGCGCGCCAGGTTGGCGACGATGCACGTCACCAGGAACGCGGAGCCCAGGTACACATAGGAGCGGATGCGCAGCGCGATGCCCGCCGCGACTCCCACCAGGCAGACGAGCACGCAGAGCACCATGGCGCTGGCGTCGCTGAACATCAGCGGCTTCCACGCCCCAGCGACGTAGATGATCGTCACCGCGCAGGCGCGCAGCCGCGCCAGGGTGTCCGGGGTGAGCGAGCCTCGGAACACTCGCAGCAGCATCAGCAGCGAGAGACCCGCGGGGATGACGTAGTACTGCGGCTCTCCGGCACCCGTGCCGGACCAGACGACGAGCAGGGCGGCGTTGAAGGCCACCGCGGAGGCCAGGGAGGCCACGCCCCGGCGCGAGGGGTGCGCGGCGAGCGCGGCGAAGTGCGCGGCGTGGCCCACGAGCAGTGCGGCGGCGTACAGCGGCTCATGCCACGGAGCGGTGAGCAGCCCCGCCAGCGGGAAGAGGAAGGCGCCCAGCAGCGCGGGCCGGCGGAAGGCAGGGAGGCCCGAACCCTCGCGCTGGACGAAGACATAGAGGCCGGAGAAGAACGCGCCGCCCACGAGCGCCATGAGGCTGTCGGTGGCGTCCAGCCCCTCGAGGCCCATGCCCAGCAACCGCGCGCCCATGTAGCCCAGCGCGACCGTGGCCTGCGCGAAGTACGCGGAGAGCTCGTCCTGCTCTCGCGCCGCGCGGCGCACCAGCGCCACCAGCAGCACGCTGAGCCCGGCGCCCGCCACGAGCGCCTCCCGCAGCGCGCCCCGGGTGCCGTCCACCAACAGCACACCCGTGAGCACCTCGAGCAGCGCCACGGCCGCGAACAGGTGTCCCACGGCCCGGCGCACCCGCTCCCCGGCCAGGGAGAACACCAGCGTGGCGAGCACCGCGGTGGCCGCGCCCAGGTGCGGGAAGATGAACTCCTTGCCTCGACCGCTGGAGAACACCGCGCCCAGGTACATGACCAGCACGTGGGCGGAGACGAGCGTGGCGAGCCAGCCCACCAGCTCGCGCTCGCGGCGCCGGTACACGACGGCCCACGCGGCGCCCGCGGCGAAGGCGAAGCTCACCGGCGCGCTCACGTGCCGCGCGCTCTGCAGGCCGCCGAGCGCCAGGAGCGAGAGCACCCACCCGCCATGGTGCAGCGCCCGGCCCACGTGGAACTCACGTGCCTCCAGCGCCGTGCCCGCCACGCACAGGGCGAGCCCCGTCCCGCCGGCGACCACCGGAATCCACACGGGAGGCACCGTGGCGACGAGCACCCCGCCGAGCAGCGCGGTGGCGACATAGGCCATCCACTCCTCCCGGGCCGCCATGAGCACGATCGCGGTCAGCCCCGCTGGCACCGCCACGGCCAGCGGCAGCGCCCCGGCGCCGCGGTCGAGCAGGAAGTACGCCAGGAGGCTCGCGAGCGTCAGCACACCGCCGGCCCACAGCGGCTCGCTCCAGGTGTCCTCGAGGCTCGGGAGCACCTTCGCCGCCGCGGAGGAGAGCGCGCGCTGAACACGGCCGGACTGGCACAGGGCGGACAGGAGCGCGGCGGCGAGCGCCACCCCGGCGAAGGTGAGCGCCGCCAGAGGCCGCACCTCCAGGAACGCATAGGTGCCCGCCTTCCCGAGTGACGCGAAGGCCAGCACGAAGACGCCCGCGGTGAGCAGCCGGCCCGTGGACAGGAGGAACGCCGCCAGGATGAGCACTCCCGCCACTCCGGCGATGGCAACAGACGTCGGAGCCAGAAGCGCGGACACCACCGTGAGCAGGAGCGCCCCCAGCGTCACCACGGCTCTCAGCGCCGAGTCCGGCGCGCCGCGGAAGAAGGCCGCCAGCGCGGCCGGGCGGTGGTGCTCGAACACCCCGAGCGCCAGCAGCGCGCCCGCCGCCCCGGGCCGGGCCTCGGGGATGAAGGCGAGCAGCAGCGTGGCAAAGCCCAGGCGAACCGAGGGCCGTCGGCCTGGCATGAGCGCGATCGCCACCGCGAGCACGCCCAGCGGAGTGGAACCCCTCGCCTCCATGAGCACCCCGAGGGCCACCAGCGCCAGCGCTCCCTGCATCCACTCGGAGAGCGCGCGACCGTGCTTCTCCCCCGCGCCCCTACCGAGCAGCAGTGAGCGCGCGGCCGGCAGGTGCTCCACGGCGCGAACGATCAAGAGGGCGAGCAGCGGAAGCGCGGGCGCGAAGGGAGGCAAGTGCTTCGCGATGAGGACAGCGCCCCCAGTGAACAGCACCCCGAGAGCCACGAAGAACGGCTGGCGGTTGGCGCGTGCCCAGAGCAGCGGCAGCACCATGCTCGTCACGAGCAGGAGCTCCACGGGCCTGTGTCCCCAGAGCAGCAGGGCCACCGCGAGGGTGCAGGCCGCGGACAGCGTGGCCGCCAGCGCGAAGCGCCGCCCACCGGCCAGCACGGAGGCCAGCGTTGGCCGATCCTCCAGGAGAGCCATGACGCTCAGGACGGCCGCCAGCCCCAGCAACGCCTCCGGAGACGCGCCGAGCCCCAAGGCGGCATACCCGGCCGCGACGACGACGCTGAGGGACGGGTGCAGCGCACGAGCGGTGAGGAGCGCGGCGAGGGCCGCGCCAAGCAGGAGTCCCCTGGGCGCCGTGGATGAATCCGCCACCAGCGCCGGGGCGAACGCGGCGGCGAGCGCCACCATGCCCGCGGTGATGGTGCTCGGGCTGCTCCCCCAGCGCACGGCGGCGAGCGAGGCGCCCAGGGCCCAGAGGATGATCAGCCCCAGGGACAGCTCGGGCGTCATCCAGGCCCAGGGGACGAAGGCTCCGGGCAGCGGGGGCAGGAGCGCCAGCCCCGCCATGATCACCGCGACGGGTCGGATCTCCGGGAAGGTGCGCGAGGCGATGGCCACCGCCGCCGCGGAGGCCAGGAGGATGACACCGAGCGCGGGAGTCTCCATCGCCACCGCCACGAGCACGGCGGCGAAGGAATAGAGGATGCCCGGCACTCCGAGCAGCCGCAGCCGTCCCCCGCGCTCGCCCAGCACGGCGAGGGCCAGCGCCATGAAGGCCATGGAGAGGGACACGCCCTCCAGCGTCCCGCGGATGAGCGGCGCATAGGTGGCCGCCAGCTTGGGCACCGCCGCGGCGAGGGCGAACCCGGCCAGCGCGATGAGGCGCGGGTCAGCCAGGGTCCAGGCCACCAGGAGCGTGGCGGCCCCCGAGAGCCCGATGCCCACCGCGGCCAGGCTGCTGGTGCCCGCGGTGACTCCGAGGACGAAGCCGGCGAGCGCCAGCACTCCCACCGCTCCACTGAAGATGATCCGGAGGGTGCGGGAGCACAGGCTGGCCAGCCCCGCGAACATCAGGGCCGGCACGCCGCACGCCACGGACGCCACCGCCGAGCCGTAGAGGCCCTGCGCGGCGAAGGGCACGGCCAGCGCCACGAGCGCGCCCACGAAGGAGAGGTAGATCCGCTCGAACCACAGGCCGCTGGCGACGCAGATCACCGCCAGCGCCAGCGCGCTCCAGAGCGCCGGGCGATAGTCCGGGCCCACGTGCGCCAGGAGGACGAAGAGGACGCTGGCCGCCGCGGTGGAGCGCAGCAGCACCTCCGCGATGCCCGATGCTCGCGCGTCCCCACTCCGCTCCGCGCGCGCCATCAGCCGAGACGCCAGCACCACGCCCGCGAGGACGAAGGGCAGCGCGGTCAGCGCGCCGAACTGGAATGGCAGGGGCTCGGTCGAGGCATAGCCGAGCCGAGCCTTGACGGCCTGGATGAGCGCCTGGACGAAGCCGGGGACGAGCTGGCTGCTGGAGCCGTAGGCCAGGTACGCCCCGAAATACGCGAGGTGCAGCCAGCGCAGCCGCGAGAGCGTGCCGAGCGACAGCCGGTACATCGTCCAGGTGAAGACGGCCGAGGTGACGAAGAAGGCCGGGGCGGCCCCCGTGCCGGCGAGGACGATGCAGCCCACCTGGAGCGCCGCCACGCCAATGGCGAGAGGGTCCGCCGCCTGCTCCGCCTGGCGCTCACGGAAGGCCAGGCACGTGGCGAGCAGGAAGGCGATGAACGGAGCGTAGGTGCCGAGCGCGGGAGGAGCCCCCGCCGCGACGAGCGCCAGGTGCAGCCGGATCGCGAAGAGGGCGAGCAGGAAGAGCGGGGCGCCCAGCGCGAAGGCGAGCGTGGCACCTCGCCGGGGCTCCGGCGTGGGCCGCCGAGACAGGACGAAGAAGAGCGCGCAGGGGAGCACGTTCAGCCACACCGCGGGAGCACCGAGCTTCGCGGCGAGCGGCGCCAGCCCCATCATCAGCGTGGCGCTCGCCATGCCCATCTGGACGATGGGTCGGGAGACCGGATCCAGCGCGTCCGCGGGGCGCCGCACCATCACGGCGGCAAGCGCGGACCAGCCCAGCAGCAGTGGGACGAGGAGTACGGGGTGGACGCCCTCGAGGCTCAGCGCCTCCCCGAGTGGGAGCACCCCCCCCATGGGCCCGAGCGCGAGCCCCGCGAGCGGCGCCACCGCCGAGCCGATGAGGCCCAGGATGCGCCCCGCGTTCCCCAGCTCCTGCCGCCGTGCCAGGAAGGCGCCCCAGGCGGAGAAGCCCACGGAGTAGAAGGCGGTCATCCCGAAGACGACAAGCGAGCGCGAGAGCGAGGTCATCCCCGCCCAGCTCTCGAAGACGAAGTACAGCGTGCCCGCGAGGATGAGGAAGGCGCCGAGGAACCAGGCGATGCTCTCGTAAAGGAAGGGCCGCCAGAGGCGATCCCAGGTGGAGGTCTCCTCGACGACACGAGCGGCGATGCTCCGCACGGGGGGCGCGTCGAAGATCGGCTCGGTGGTGACCGGGGGCAGGGGCAGCATCCCTTCACCCTCGGGCGAAGGCTCAGCGCCCTCCTCCTGCTCATCCTGCGCGGCGACCGGTGCCTCGGGCTGGGGAGCAGGCTCCTCCACCGGAGCCGTGAAGAAGGACTGCACCGCGCCCAGAGGGGTCGCCGCCACGGGGGCGGGCTCCACCGGGGGCGCCTCTTCCACCGGGGCCTGCACCACCACCGGCTCCACGGCGGAGACCACCTGCTCGGAGGCGGGAGCCTGCGAGGGCTTCTCGGCGAGCACGGAGAGGAGGACCCGAGCCTGCCGCTCGTAGCGCTCGGAGAGGTAGCCGCGCGTGCTGCGCGAGACCTCGAACGTGTCCCAGCGCTTCATCTCGTCGAGGAGGAAGTGGACGTGGGCCAGCTCCGCCTCCAGGACTTCACGGGCACGCGTCGTCATGGCGGTGCCGCAGAGGACGCACTCGCGGCCGCCAAGACGTTCCTGCTGGCATCGGGGGCAATACATAGGAAGCTCCTCTAACAACAGCCATGCCACCCCAGGGGGCCGAGGAGTATCGGGCACTTGGCCCTCCACTGCACCTCGCAGGTGGCACCGGCGCGACGCGGTGCATGGCGCCCGTGTGCAGGCCCGTGCACAACCGCCGCACAGGTGTGCACTCAGTGCGTGGACTCGGACTGGAGCCGTACGCGCAGCGGAGGCCCGACGGACAAGGGCGGCAGCTGGGAGACGGACACCGTCGCGGAGCCGCTCATGGAGATGGCGGCGCCGCGCACCTCGGAGGAGCACGTGGAGGCGTTCTCCGCCACGAGCTGAGCCTCCAGGTGGGAGTCGGCGCCCAGCTCCACCTGCTCGTGCGCCATCACCACCGCGCTGGTGCCACAAGTGTGGACGCGAGCGAGGCTCCCGCGCAGGCCCAGGTCCCTGCCCGCCAGCAACACGAAGCCCTTGGGGCTCGCGGGGCGGAAGGAGAGCGCGCCCGTCTCATGGAGGATGCTCCCGGTGGCGATGAGGCTCACGCGGTAGGCTGGATCGGCGCCGAGCGCCATGCAGTCGGGCGTCTCGAAGCCGCGGAAGCGGACGTTGCCCTCCACGAACCAGACGCCCCGGGGCAGCAGGGCCCCCGTGGACGTCGGGAGGTACTCGAAGGTGACGTTGCGCAGATCCCTCCGCCCGAAGCCGGAGCGCTCAGGGTAGAGGGCGGTGTCCGCCGCCTCGCAGCCAGGAGCGCCGGAGGTGAAGCCGGAGGCGCCGTCTGCCTGCCACACGCGCGGCGCCTTGGCGGCGGAGACGCTCAGTGAAGGGGTCGTGCTCCGAAGGCCCGGATCCGAGTCCGAGACGTGGATGTCCAGGCTCGCCTTCGCCGGGTTCGCGTCGAGCGGCACCCAGCACGCCACGCACTCGGAGGGGCTGCAGATGCGCGGGCTCGAGCGCGGGGACTCGCAGGCGGTGTAGTTCCACCCATACAGCCGAGCCATGGCCGAGCTCTCATCCAGCCGCAGGTAGTAGAAGGGGGTGCAGGGCGCCTGGATGCAGTTCTGTGGAGCGTTGGTGACATCCCACGGGGACACGCGGGGCGGAGGAGGTACGAACACGCCGGAGGAGCACACCTCCCCTGCCGTCACCCGCCTCGAGGTGGCCGAGCACACGGCTCCACCACTCTGAGCGATGCAGGCCTCATCCTTGCCACAGCGGTTCCACAGAGGCCCCGCGGAGCAGGCCGCGCCGCACAGGCACCCGCCCTCGATGGAGCCCGTCGCCACCACGTCTCCGAACGGGCCGCATACGTGCGCGGAGCCCTGCATCCTCACGGTGCCACCGGCGATGATGCCGGCCGGATCGCCCGGCCCCAGAAGCACCCGCAGCGTGTGGCGCGCGGAGTTGTCCTCGAGGCTCGTCCCTGGGTGGACGCCGATGACCGTGACCCACACCATCGAGTCCCGATCCCGCACGGGGTTGTTCCGCGCAGGGCCCAGGTCAAGCCCCTCCAGGCAGCCCCCCAGCGGGCTGTTCGTCGTGGCGGGGGCCAGGAGGAAGGAGTCCTGCGCGTCATCGTCGTTGTCGTCGATGCGCACGAAGTACGCCCCCTCCTGGCCCGGGAGGACCACGCGCAGGTAGGCCTTGCCACTGGAGGGGGCGACGACTGGCTCTCCGTCGGAGAAGGGCGGCAGGTGATCGTCCGAGGTGACGCCCCCGAGAGACGGAAGCCCGAGACAATCGGTGTCCAGCCCCGGATCCAGGGCCCGATCGAGGTCCACGTCCCGCTCCAGCAGCGCCCCGAGGTGCGCGCGCGTGCGCTCCAGGCCCGCCTCGGCGAGGGCCCGCGCCTGGGCGTCGCTGCGCTCGAAGGCCGCGGTGATGCCCTCATCCCCCGCGCGCTGCTGCGCCACCGCCACGAGCAACACCAGGGCCGCGAGCAGCAGCAGCACGGCGAGCAGGATGTAACCGCGAGCGTGACGCGAGGAGGAGGCAGGCACGGTGAGCTCCTAGTGTCTCAGCGCGACCGAGGTGAACGTGTCATAGAGGACGGGCTCCTCGTGTGAGGCAGTCGCGCTCAGGCGCAGCCGCACCTCCACGCGCCGGACGCGGCGGAGCTCCTGGGTGGAGAGTGGAAGCCGATCGAGTTCGATGCCCTGCGCATCGAAGTATCGGAAGGTGAGCCCCTGAGGGGCCGCGGTGCGCAGCAACGACTCCCACGGCGTCCCCTCCCTCGAAGAAGCGCAGGGCCTGGAGAGCGCGCTCACGGTCACGGGCCTGCCCAGCTCGCTCCAGCACTGCTTGCGCTCCACGGCGCCGTCCATGAGCCGGTAGAACACGCGATCCATGGAGGCCACCCAGCCGCGATTGGGCACGCTGAAGAAGTCCTTGGGCAGCCGCTCGTCGAGCTGCAGGGCGACACGACTGGCCGAGCTGGAGAACAGGCGCGAGGAGACCTGACGCTCCACCCAGCGGCCGGCGCCGTCCACGAGCACCAGCCACTCGCCGGACCGGTACTTGTTGAGTCCCCAGGGACAGGTGGGCGCGGTGCGTGGCGAGACGCGGCAGTCCTGCTCGGAGGAGGCGAGCAGCAGTGAGGACTCGTCGGTGCGGCAGGCGTCCGGCGAGGAGCCGTCCACGTCGCAGCCGCCGTTCAGCTCATTGAGCAGCGCGATGCCGCGCTCGGGCAGCAGCGGCACTTCCTGGTTCGCGGCGAAGGCAGACACCCCGTTGAGGCTCGAGTCCGGCCGGGGCAGGTCCGCGACGAAGGCGAGCTCCGTCGCGTCGGCGACGAGCAGTGGCCCGGGGAAGAGCTCTCCCTCCCCTTCCCTGCGGGCTCGCGTGGGCCGTCCCAGGCCGGCCTGGCGCAGCTCCCGGCCAAGCTGCCCCAGCACCAGGCTGACGTCCTGCTTGAGCCGACCGAGCTGCGCCTCCTGGTGGTCCATCCGCGAGCGGTGCAGCAGGTAGCCCATCACGGCCGCCAGGAGGACCACCCCCACCCCGCTGGCGACGACCACCTCGATGAGCGTGAAGCCGCGCCGCATACGGGAGGACGAGCGCACTACCATCGCAGCACCTCCCTCACCACGGTGCGGCCATCCCCAGCGGTGACGGTGACGGTCGCGCGCAGGTAGCGCAACGGGGAGAACCCCACCCGGACATTGCGATCCTCCACGAGCTCGGGAGTGATGCTCCAGGCCCACTCCGGGTGTCCCAGAACGGGGCCGCCAGAAGGGGCCCCCCACGCGGGAGAGTTCGAGGGCTGCGCGCGCAGGTACTCGAGGCGCTCGGCCGCGACGCGCTCCAGCTCCAGCTCCTCGATGCCTCGCGAGAGGCTCCTGCGAGCGGCCACTTCCCCGGAGGCGAGCGCGGCGATGGTCAGCGAGATCAGGACCCCGCCCGCGAGCGCCTCCACGAGCAGGTGCCCCGCCCTGCTCCGCCTCGCGCGCCAGGCCTTCAAGGGCAGCCGCCCTCCGAGCCATCGAGCGCACACACGGGCCCATGAGGCGCGGCTACCACGAAGCGCGCGTCTTCTCCGCTTCCAACACGGAAGCGCCAGGAGGCACCGTCCCAGGTCCGCCCGTTGGGACGGAACACGAGGGAGCCCGAGCCCTCCTGACTCACCCTCATGCGATCGGGGAGGGTGACGCGCTCCACCTCGACGAGCGCGAGGGGATCCACGGGGGACTCGCAGTCCGCGTCACGCCGCCGGCTGACGCGGAGCATGTCGCCCGGAGCGTCGGAGCCCACGGGGAGGCCGTCCTCGAGGCGCTCGACATGGTGGCAGCGGCCGGTCTCGACGGCGCGCTGACGGGCGCGCACCAGGAGCTGGGCAGTGGCATCGGCGGCCCGGCGCAGGCGGAAGCTCGCCTGGAGCGGCTGCAGCCCAGCGGCCGTCAAGGCGCTCATGAGGGCGAGCAGCGCCACGGTGACCATCAGCTCCATGAGGGTGTAGCCGCGCATCCGCCCCGAGCAGACCATAAACACGCTCCGAAGCGCACGTCACACCCCGCGCAGGAGCCCCTCGGGGAGCATGAAGGCGGAAGGGGGGAAGCGGTGGCGGTCCAGCTCGTTGAGGGCGCGTCGCTCGTCCGCGCCCTGGCTGGCCTTCCTGTACGCGCTACGATTGAGGCGCGCGGTCCCCCCCTCTTCCTCTGGAGCCACTTCGTGCAGCTCGCCTCCCTCACCCGCCTGTGTGCCGTCCTCGTCCTGCCGCTGGCTACCGGCTGCCTCCACCAACAACGGCCCTACACCTTCACCGCGCCTCAAGGCGCCGAGGCCCCCATTGATACGCTCGTGCGGACCCTGGCCGCCGAGGGCGTTCAGCCCGCCGTCGTCGCCCCTGAGCTCGGCATCGTCCACACACGCTGGGACAACCAGGGCATCTGCTACATGCCCGACAGCACCGAGGGCTCACTGCTGCGCCGCTTCACCGCCTCCGTGGCCCCCACCGTCTCTTCCGGCAGCACCGTCAGCCTGCGCGCGGACGTGCAGTGCTGCCATGCCCACCAGGTGAGCCCTGATGGGGCCAATGTGTCCGGCACCTGCGCCACCCTGGCGAACATCTACGAGGCGCACCAGCGCGAGGTGGATCAGCTGGGGACCGCGCTCCAGAACGCCATGGTGCGCTCGGCGCAGTAATCAGCCGCGCAGGAACGCGGTGCCGAAGCTCCCGGCCCGCTCCGCCTCGCCCAGCAGCGCATTCGCGGGCGAGATGCCGACGATGTGGATGGCCTCGATGCCCTCCTCCAGCATGGCGAGGCTCTCCTCCACCTTGGGGATCATCCCTCCCTGAATCACGCCGGAGGCGATCTTCGCCTTCGCCTCGGCGGGCGTGAGGGTGGGCAGGCGGGTGGACGGATCATCCTTGTTGGCGAGCACCCCGGGCACGTTGGACACGAGGAACAGCTTGGCCGCCTTGAGCTTCGCGGCGACGCGCGTGGCCACGGTGTCCGCGTTGATGTTGAACACGCCGCCCTGCGCATCCCCGGACAGCGAGCCCAGCACCGGCACGACGCCGGCCTCGGACAGCCTCTCGAAGAGGGCCGTGTTCACGTCGGTGACATCGCCCACCAGGCCGAGATCGATCGGATCGGGCCCGGCGCCGGTGATGACCTTGGCAGGACGCTTGCGCGCGTCGATGAGCCCCGCGGAGACGCCGGTGGTGCACAGCGCGGGCACGCCGGCGATGCGGAACGCGGCGGCGACATCCACGGAGACCTGGCCCGCGAGCGTCATCTTCATCACCTCGAGGGTGGCCTCATCGGTGACGCGGCGCCCGGCGACCATGCGCGGCGTGAGGCCGAGCTTCTGGGTGAGCTCGGTGGCCTGGGGCCCGCCGCCGTGGAGCACGGCGACGCGGACCCCCGCCTCCAGGAAGGCGCGCACGGCGGCGCCGACGCTGGCGGCCAGCTTCGCCTTGTCGGAGGCCAGCTCGCCGCCGATCTTCACGACGAACCAGCGCCCCTTGAACGAGGCCAGCCCGCTCACGGCCACAGCCCCGGCTCGGCGAGCGTGGTGCGCTCGTCGAAGCCCATCATGACGTTGAAGCTCTGGATGGCCTGGCCGGCGCCGCCCTTGACCAGGTTGTCCAGCGTGGAGAAGCAGACCACGCGGCGGGTGTCCCCGGTGACGGGGCCCAGCGTGAAGCCGACCTCCACGTAGTTGCTGCCGGAGACGCCGACCACCTCGGGCTGCCGCCCGCCGCCGATGATGCGGATGAACGGCTCCTTGCCGAAGGTGTCCTTCCAGAGCGCGTCCAGCTCCTCCTGGGTGGTGGAGGCCGGCACGTCCGCGAAGGAGGTGGCGAAGATGCCGCGCGGCAGGGGCGCGGAGACGGGGACGAACTCCAGCGAGAGATCCTGCGCGGCGCCGGCGTTGTGCAGCGTCTGGAGGATCTCTGGGATGTGCTGGTGCTCGAGCGGCTTGTAGGTGCGCAGGTTGCCGGCACGCAGCGGGTGGTGGGTGGTGATCTGCGGGTTGGCGCCGCTGCCCGAGGAGCCGGTGGCGGCCACCGTGTGGACGGGGCCGCGGAGCTTGCCTCCCCTGGCCAGGGGCAGCAGGCCCAGGGCGATGGTGGTGGCGAAGCAGCCGGGGCTGGCGATGTAGCGCGCCTGGCGGATGGCCTCGCGGTTCAGCTCGGGCATGCCGTAGACGAAGGTGCCGTCGGTGAGGTGCTGGGGCGCGGGGTGGGGGACGCCGTAGTACCTGGCGTAGGCGGCGGGATCCCTCAGGCGGAAGTCGCCGGACAGGTCGACGATGCGCACGCCCGAGGTGAGGATCTCCATCACCACCTTGGCGGTCGTCTTGTGGGGCATGGCCAGGAAGACCACGTCCGCGCCGGCGACCGCCTCGGCGGGGGCGAGCTGCTGGAAGGTGAGCTCGGTGAGGCCGGCGAGGTTGAGGTGGACCTCGCCCACCTTCTTGCCGATGTTGTCCACCGCGGTGGCGCGGATGACGTCGACGCTCGGGTGGAAGAGGAGCCGGCGGAGGATCTCCGCGCCGCCGTAGCCCGTACCACCGATGAGAACTGCCTTGACCTTGTTGGCCATGTGCCAGGACTCCTGAGGGGTTCCGGCGGGTGTATAGGGGCTTGGCGGCCGCGAATCCACCCCGCGTGGCGCCTCCTTGCCCTTCCCCTCTGGCGGGCAAGCGTATCGTTGACTACTCGAAGTGCACCTGGCTGCCTCCCGAGGTGGGGAGATTGCGCTGGGGAGGGCTGCCGCGGACGGTGATGGTGGAGCCGCCGGAGGCCGCACCGGAGATCTCCTGGGTGACATGAACGGTGACGCCCGAGCCGCCGCTCACTTCGACCGAGGCCACCTCCGTGAGCAGCTCCCCGGCCTGGACCTCACTGTCACCGGAGGCCACCAGGGTGAGCCTCCTGGCCGAGCCGGAGACGCTCACCCCGGAGCGGACGCCGGCCTTCACGGTGAGCTCCTCGGCGTCGAGCCCGCTGACGCTCATGTCGGTGCCATTGCTCGCCTTCACCTCGGCGAGGGAGGGCGTGATGACGGTGACGACGATGGGCTGGGAGGGCAGGAGGCCGAGGCCCGAGCTGACGCTGGAGGTGAGCACGCTGCCCTGGAGCTCCAGGCGGATGTACTCCAGCAGGTTCGAGTCACCGCGGATCTTCACGCTGGCCTCGGGCCCCACGGTGATGTCGCCCTGAAGGCCCTCGGCCAGGCTGATGCCCGAGAAGCGACCGACGACCAGCTCCTGCTCCACGATGTCGCCATTGCCCTGGATGTCCCCGCAGCCCACCAGGGCCATGGTGAGTGCAGCTGTGAGCATGAGCTTCGTCCGCATGAGTCCTCTCCTGTAGAGCGTGCAGCGCCAGAGTGCATGCAAGGTGCCACGCCGGCATTCATTAGTGGGCAGCGCACTGGAAGTGAGGCGCCCTGGAAGGCGTGCTGGAGAGGCCACACGCGCCACTGGCGAACGGCGAGCGGCTGTGGAACGGTGGCGCTCATGAGCACCGAGTGGATCCTGCGTCCCATCGAGCCGAAGGACGACGCGGCGGTGGCCGCCATCATCCGAGCCGTGATGCCGGAGTTCGGGGCGAGCGGCCCGGGCTTCGCCATCCATGATGCGGAGGTGGAGACGATGAGCGCATCGTACTCACGGCCGAGGCATGGGTACTTCGTGGTGGAGCGCGAGGGCCGGGTGGTGGGTGGAGGCGGCATCGCGCCGCTGGCGGGGGGAGCCCCGTCCGTGTGCGAGCTGCGGAAGATGTACTTCCTGCGGGAAGCGCGAGGGCATGGGCTCGGGGAGAAGCTGCTGCGGCGGTGCCTGGCGTTCGCGAAGGAGGCGGGCTACCAGCTCTGCTACCTGGAGACGCTGACGGGGATGGCTCAGGCACAGAAGCTCTACGAGCGGCTGGGCTTCAGCCGGATCCCGCAGGCGATGGGCAGCACGGGGCACTTCGGCTGCAACCGCTTCTACACGTTGGAGCTCAGCAAGCCCCTCTCCGCGTGAGGGAGGGCCGGGCGAGGGGCTGCCTCCTCGCCTGCCGCTTGAGCATCGCTCCCGGCACCTGCCCCCCATCCCCATCTTGAGGAGGAGGAGGTGTCGCATGGCACAGCAGCAGGATCAGGATCGCAAGAAGCTGCACGCGGACGAGGACAAGGAGCGGCTGCATCCGAAGGTGGACTCGGGCGACGTTTCGGGCCGGGGCCGCGAGCGTCGGGACGACACGGACGTGTTCCCCCAGAAGCGAGGAACGGGCGACTTCGGGACGCACGGCGGTCCCAGCAAGCACCACACGAAGTGAGGAGCCCGGAGCCGGCCGGCTCACCCCCCTCATGAACGACTATCACGGGGCTAGATCGAGGCCCTCATCCGCCCGGTGACGTTCCACGAACCGAAGGCAAAGCAGATCCACGCCATCGCCGTACGCGCGATGCAGGAGTTCTCAGCGTGGACATCCATGTCCACCGGGTGACGAACCGGTGGGGCTACGTCCAGGCACGCACCCCGGAGCAGACGATGGAGGCCTTGGAGGCGCGCCTGCCCCGGGCGTACTGGGTAGAGCTCAACCGGCTGCTGGTGCCCTTCGGGAAGCACGTCTGCACGGGAGCACGCCCCAGGTGCTCCACGTGCCCCGTGCTGTCCATGTGCCGCCAAGTCGGCGTCCAGGCCCCGCGCTGAAGCGCTACCGGTCCGCGCCCATGAGCTGGGTGACGCGCCGGGCCAGCCGCCGCCACGGGTTGGTCCGGCCGCCCGTGTCGAGCGAGATCTCCCGCGCGTATCGGAAGTCCCGCTCCCAGCACCGCTCCAGCGTCCGGGCAGTCTCCTTGTCCGCCAGCACCATCGAGCCCTCGCTCAGCTTGTTGAGCGACAGCGAGTCCAGGTTGGTGGAGCCCACCACGCTGAGCCAGTCATCCACCAGCAGCGTCTTCGCGTGCATCATGGACGCCTGGTACTCCCAGATGCGCACCCCCGCCCTCAGCAGCTGCTCGTAGTTGGCCCGCTGCGAGGCGCGCACCAGCGGCACATCATGGACGGGCCCTGGCGCCAACACCCGCACGTCCACCCCCTCATGCACCTTGTGCACCAGCTGCTCGAGGATGGCTTTGGGCGGCGTGAAGTACGCATTGGCGATCCACAGCCGCCTGCGCGCGGCGGCGATGACCACGCGCACCATCCGCTCGGCGTCCGTCATCCCCAGCTTGCCGATGCTGTCCACGAACGCGGCGCGCACGGGCCCCACGTGGCGCGGCCCCGGCAAGTCCTCGGGGCGCAGCAGGCCGCCGCCACACTCCTGCCAGGATCGCGAGAACGTCAGCTGCATCCGCTCCACGGATGGGCCCTCCACGCGCACGTGCGTGTCGCGCCACTGCTCGGGCTCGCGGCCGTCACCCTCCCACACCTTCCAGATGCCGAAGCCCCCCGTGTAGCCGATGCGCCCATCGACGATGACCAGCTTCTGGTGGTTGCGCCCCAGCAGCCGCCCCAGCACCTTGCCCGCCAATAGCCGGTAGTAGTGCACCTCCACCCCGCCCTCGACGAGCCTGCGCTCCACCTTCTGGTCGAAGTCCCGGTCGCCGGAGACCTCTTCGCTTCCCACCGGATCCACCACCACGCGGCAACGCACCCCAGCCCTCACCCGCTCCCGGAGCGCCTCCACGAAGCGATCCGACAGCTCGCACGGGCGCCAGATGTACACGAGGATGTGGATGCTCTCGCGCGCCTGGCGGATGTCCTCCAGCATCCGCTCGAACACCCTCCCGTTCTCCAGCAGCTCCACCCGGTGCCCCTCTTCCAGGCGGATGCCGGTGGACTGATACAGCACGAAGGAGAAGCCGTCCGGCCCGGGCGGCAGGTGGAACGGCCCCTTCATCTCATGCCGTCTGCGAACCTCCTCATCCCATCCATGCGCTCCCGGCTGCGGGAGCACCTCGTCCATCACGTCCGTACCCATGCCTTGCCAAGCTAGGGATGCGGGGTGTCACGGCCAGTCTGGGCGACTCTCCCACCTGTCAGCCGCGCGACGCTGCAACCCGCCATTGCCCCGAGAGGCGCTCCGTGGCGAAGTGTGCCTGTCCGCCTGCTCTCCGGAGAGACACCCATGTCCATTGATGACGTGCAGGACCCTTCCGCCCAGGAGCTGCTGTCCCTGCCCCGTCTGGCCCCCCTCATCCCCATGCTCTACGTGGCCTGGACGGACGGCGAGCTGACCCCGGAGGAGCTCCGCGCCATGGGTGCCGCGGCCCGCGCCCAGCCATGGCTGGATCTGCGCTCCAGCGCGGTGCTGGCACGCTGGCTGGATCCGCTGTCCCCTCCCTCCCCCCGCGCCCTGGCGCAGCTGCGTGAGCACATCCGCCACACCGCCGAGCGCCTGGAGAAGAGCGGGCAGCAGACGCTCGCGGAGCTGGGCACGCAGCTGGCCGAGGTGCTCGGCGGTAAGGACGCCCTGCCCGCTCCCATGCCGGAGCTGACACGCACCCTGGCCCCCCTGGAGACGGCGCTGGGCATCTCCAGCCCCGAGGCCGTGCGCACGCTCGTCCCCGCGCCCCCACCCGCCCCCGAGGTGTCGGCCGTGCGGCCCTTGTTCGACGTGGACGCGCTGCGCGCCGTGCTGGAGCGCACCTACCCCGCCGAGCGCGCCCGCATCCGCGAGTGGCTCGCCGAGCCCGCCTTCCGCTATGTGGACGAGCGCGACACGGCCGCCTACCGGGCGCAGGTGTTCTCGTGGCTGAAGCAGCTCTCCGAACGCGGCCTGGGGAAGATCGCCTACCCGGACGACCTGAGCCAGGTGGACCTGGGTGCCTTCATCACCGCCTTCGAGACGCTGGCCTTCTTCGACCTGAGCCTGGTGGTGAAGGTGGGGGTGAACTTCGGGCTCTTCGGCGGGAGCATCTACTTCCTGGGCACGGAGCGGCACCGCCGCGAGTACATGCCGAAGGTGGCCTCGCTGGAGCTGCCCGGCTGCTTCGCGATGAGCGAGCTGGGCCACGGCTCCAACGTGCGGGACGTGGAGACGGTGGCCCGCTACGACGAGGCGAGCGGCGAGTTCGTGGTGCACACGCCCTCGGAGACGGCGCGCAAGGAGTGGATCGGCAACGCTGCGCAGCACGCGCGGATGGCCACGGTGTTCGCGCAGCTCGAGGTGAAGGGCGAGCGCCACGGCGTCCACGCGCTGCTGGTGCCGCTCCGGGACGAGCAGGGGCGCCTGCTGCCCGGCATCCGGGTGGAGGACTGCGGGGTGAAGATGGGGCTCAACGGGGTGGACAACGGGCGCCTGTGGTTCGACCGGGTGCGCGTGCCTCGGGAGAACCTGCTGGACCGCTTCGCGCAGGTGAGCCCCGAGGGCGAGTACACCAGCTCCATCACCAGCGCCTCCCGGCGCTTCTTCACCATGCTGGGGACGCTGGTGGCGGGCCGGGTGAGCGTGGCGTTCGCGAGCCTGAGCGCGGCCAAGAGCGGGCTGGCCATCGCCATCTCCTATGGGGACGAGCGCCGGCAGTTCGGCCCGACCGGGGCGCCCGAGGCGCGGCTGCTGGACTACCAGACGCACCAGCTCCGGCTGCTGCGCCCGCTGGCGACGACGTATGCGCTGGACTTCGCGCTCAAGTACCTGGCCCGGCGCTACGTGGAGCGGACGGAGAAGGACGCGCTGGAGGTGGAGTCGCTGGCGGCGGGCCTCAAGGCGTACAGCTCGTGGCACACCACTCGGACGCTGCAGGTGGCGCGCGAGGCCTGCGGCGGCCAGGGCTACCTGGTGGCCAACCGTCTGCCCTCGCTGAAGGCGGACACGGACGTGTTCACCACCTTCGAGGGGGACAACACGGTGCTGATGCAGCTGGTGGCCAAGAGCCTGCTGACGGGCTACCGGCAGCAGTTCGCGGATGACCGCGTCTTCGCCGTGATGAAGCTCATCGTCGAGCGGGCCTCGGGGGCGCTGACGGACCGCAACCCCTTCCAGGTGCGGCGCACGGGCAGCGAGCACCTGCGGGACGGGGAGTTCCAGCTCCGCGCGCTGCGCTTCCGGGAGTCGGATCTGCTGGCCTCGGCGGCGCGGCGGCTGCGCAAGCGGATGGGCACGGGGGTGGACTCGTTCCAGGCCTTCATCCAGGTCCAGGACCACCTGCAGGCGCTGGCGCACGCGCACGTGGAGCGCGTGGTGCTGGAGCAGTTCCTCGTGGGCGTGGAGGAGGTGAAGGATCCGGCGGTGAAGGCCGTGCTTGGCAAGCTCTGTGACTTGTACGGCCTGGGCTGCCTGCTGAACGCGAGCGACTGGTTCCTGGAGAACGATCACATCGAGGCCTCGAAGGCCAAGGCCATCCGCAAGGAGGTGGCGCGGCTGTGCGCGGAGCTGCGCCCGGATGCGGTGGCGCTGACACGGGCCTTCGGCATCCCCGACACGTGCCTGGCGGCGCCCATCGGCCTGGGGCGGCTGTCGCCATGAGGTGAACAGTGGCGCCAGGGCGGGGCTGGCGCGGCTCCACGCTGGGAGCACACTCCTGGCTCCCATGAACCGACTCGCGCCGCTGCTGATGCTCACGCTGCTGACGGGCTGTGCCACCACCTCCGGGGCTCGGAACCTCACCGCCGAGGAGGAGAACAAGCGGCTGGCCCGGGGCTTCATCGAGGAGATCTACAACCAGCGTCAGCTCGACCGCATCCCCGTCTACGTGGCCCAGGACTTCGTGGACCTGTCGCCCGGAGCGCCGTCGGACGCGAAGGGGCCGGAGCTCGTGCGCAAGCAGGCCGAGGCGAGCCTCCAGGCGATGCCGGACCTGCGCTTCGAGCTCCAGCACCTGGTGGCGGAGGGGGACCTGGTGCTCCTCCACTGGAAGGCGACGGGGACGGATGCGCAGGCGCTGGACGAGGCGGGCGCGCCGAAGCAGGTGACGCTCCAGGGGCACTCGCTCTTGCGGATGCGGGAGGGCCGGATCGTGGAGTCCTGGGACATCGTCGACCAGCTCGGGTTCCTGCTCCAGCGCGGCTTCAAGCTCCTGCCGCCGGTCCCAGCTCCGAGCGCCCCCGCGCCCCCCACGGGCTCTTGAGCACGCAGCCCCGTCACTGCACGGGGGAAGGCGCGCGGAAGACCTCGCCGTCGTGCCCCTCCAGCACCAGGCTGGCGCTGTTGGAGGGAGACACCCGCAGCGTCGCCCGGGGCTGCCCCAGCCTGTCCACGAGCAGCAACCCCGGCGAGCCATGCTCATCCGCTCCGAGGATCGCGCGCGGCCGGCCGTCCTCATCCGCCAGCTCCAGCCGCGTCGAGCCGTCCGGGAACATGCCCACCGCGAAGAACTCCGCGCCGCCGTTCTTGGCGAACGCCAGCCGGGGCGCCTCGTCCGAGTACACGGTGAGCTCGGCGAGCGTGCTCCCCTCGGCGGTGGAGAAGCGCAGCCTCGGCGCGCCATCCTGGGAGATGCCCAGCAGGGCCCGGGGGTGGCCCGCCGCATCGCTGAGCACCAGCCCCGCGCTCCCGTCCGCCTCGGCGGAGAGCGTGGCGCGCGCGCGCCCCTGCGCATCCGCCAGCGTCAGCCGTGAGACGATGAGGGAGCCGGCGTGCCCCTCCTCCTTGAGGAGCGCGGCCCCAAGTCCCAGGACGGCCACGGCGAGCGCGGCGACGCTAACGCCCTGCATGCGCCGATAGCCTCGCTCCAGGCGCTCCAGCCGCGGGTCGAGCTGCTCCATGTGCGACGACCTCCCTCACGGGCCCATGAAGACGGACCTCTGCGGGGAGAGGCTAACGGACCTCAGGGCAGGATGCGCGCCCATCTGTCCTTTCACGGACGCGGAGCCAGGGACGGCAGTGGCCAGCAGCGCAGGCGCTCCCTATCCGGTGAGCCATGGAGATGCCCATGATCCGGAAACTCTTGCTCCTACCGCTGCTCCTCCCACTCGCCGCGTGTGTGCGAAACCCCGTCACCGGCGAGAAGCAGCTCTCGCTCATCTCCACCCAGGACGAGATCGCCATCGGCCAGCAGGCGGCCAAGGACGTGCAGCAGTCCATCGGCCTGCTGAAGGACCCGCAGGCCCAGCAGTACGTGGCCAATGTAGGCATGCCCATGGCACGCAAGTCCGAGCGGCCGGAGCTCCCCTGGAGCTTCCAGGTGGTGGATGACCCGACCGTGAACGCCTTCGCGCTGCCGGGCGGCCCCATCTTCGCCACGCGAGGCCTGCTGACGCACCTCAACTCGGAGGCGGAGCTGGCCGCGGTGCTCGGGCACGAGATCGGCCATGTCACCGCGCGGCACTCGGTGAGCCAGCTCTCCAAGGCGCAGCTGGCGCAGCTCGGGCTGGGCGTGGGCATGATCATCGAGCCGGACCTCGCCAAATATGGCGGGCTCGCGATGGCGGGCCTGCAGCTGCTCTTCCTCAAGTACGGCCGGGACGCGGAGCGCCAGTCGGACGAGCTGGGCTTCAGGTACATGCTGGAGCAGGGCTACGACGTGCGCGAGATGGAGGATGTCTTCCGCACGCTCGACCGCGTGGGGGAGGCGGGCGGTAGCGGCCGGCTACCCTCGTGGCTCTCCACGCACCCCAACCCGGAGGACCGGCTGGAGTGGACGCGCGCGCGCGTCGCCCAGCTCGGCAGGAACCTGGAGCAACTGAGGGTGGCCCAGCCCGAGTACCTCCGGATGCTCCAGGGCATGGCGTACGGGCAGAACCCGCGGCAGGGCTTCTTCCGCGGCAACCTCTTCCTGCACCCGGAGCTGCGCTTCCAGCTGGAGTTCCCCCAGGGCTGGCAGACGGCGAACCAGCCCCAGGCGGTGCTGGGGGCGAGCCCGAACCAGGACGCCGTCGTCGGGCTGGGCACTTTGGGGGGTGGCCTCTCGCCGGAGCAGGCCCTGCAACAGTTCTTCGCGCAGCAGGGGGTGCGCGCGCTGGAGGCGCCCGTCGCGGGGCTCCCCCCGGCCACGCGCTACTTCGAGGCCCAGACGGAGCAGGGAGTCCTCCGCGGCCTCACCTCGTTCATCTCCTGGCAAGGCGGGACGTTCCAGCTCATCGGCTACACGGTGGCCGAGCAGCTCTCCCATTATGAGCCGGCGTTCCGCGCCACCTTCACCAGCTTCCGGGAGCTGACGGACCCGGCGGTCCTGGCGGTGCAGCCCGCCCGCCTCGAGCTGGTGACGCTGGAGCAGGCCATGACGCTGGAGCAGTTCCAGTCACGCTACCCGTCCACCATCCCCCTGGCGGAGCTGGCCCTGATCAACGGCATGCAGCCAGGAGACACGCTCGCGGCGGGCCGAATGGTGAAGCGGGTGACGGGCGGCACGCCCACCAGCCCCAGGTAATGTCCTCAGCGGCGATCCCGCTGGAGATCCGAGAGGATCTTCTTCAGGTACCAGGCCTCGGTGCGGCCGGGGAACCGCTCCTTGAGCGCCAGCAGGTGGCGCGCGAGCGACTCCTCGGCCTGCGGCCTCGGCAGGGGCGTGTTGCGGAACCAGGCCCGCCGCAGCCGCTGGGCCTCCGTGCCCCGGAGCACGAGCCCCACGACGACCACGAGCACCACGGCCCCCACGAGGATCAACGCCGACCTTCCGTCCACACTCCGCCTCCTGCTTTGCCCTCACAGGTTTGCTCTTCTACTGCCTGCGCAGTCATGACCAACGGTCAGGTCTTGGGACGAGCCACGCCGCCCTTGCGCTTCAAGTGGAGGCCCTTGAGATATAGATCCCCTACATCTACCCGCCCATCTGTTCGAGTGGAGGCAATGCCCAACTCCACTAAGTAGTCCAAAAGAGCATCGGGCTCGATATCGGGTGGACGATGCCCTTCCGGCGACCAGTTGATCTGGAGTGCTCGCACCATTTCCCGACGCTCCGCGGGCACGCGCGGAGGGGCTTCATCGAAGGCTTTCTGGACGAGGCGAATCCAAGGAAACTCCTCTTGGGCGAGTTCATTCACTCGGAACTCGGAGACACGATCCAAGCCAACTCGCAGCGAGGTATAGTGGATAAGATTGGGGCGTTCAGCTCGTGGTGATCGTTTCTCGCTGTTGGCAGCCTCCTCGATCAGACGGAGGGCAGATCTCGGGAAAATGCGGTCATGACCATCCTTGAGGTGATTTGGGATCCACCGAAGTGTGAGTCCTTTTCGCGGATCCGTTCCCATATACTCACCAAACATGTGCTTGACCGCACTGGAGAAAGCCTTCTCATCCTGCACTGCGGGAATCCACCCGAGGAACTCATCCTCTTCCTCCTGGAGTTTGGCCCGGCTGAGATATTGCTTCATCCCCTCACTGACATTGAGGAGGCGTTTGAAGAGCAGCCGGTAGATGTCTCCTGGGCTCCAGAAGAGATCCGCCGGGTGCCAAGCGATCTTCGCAATATCAGGCCCCCGCAGAGCGGCCCTCTCATAAAGATCCCTGCGCAGGAAGATCTTACATCGAATACGCTGCCACCTGCGCGAATATATCGCCCAGAGTTGGATGAGCCCCTGGAGAGCCACCTGAATGACACTCCACTTTCCAGGGCTGACACGATCCAGGTCGTCGTAGACGATGAAGACGTATCGATCCTCTTGCATCAACTGGCGATCTAACTCGTCTAGCGCTTCAAAGAGTACCCCCTGGCTCCTGGCGCCCCCCACAGCCCTCGCGAGCGTGTCGAGGTCATAAGCAGCCCGCTGGAGTACTTGCCCCACCTCATCTGGCAAGGAACTCCCGTCTAGCCGGCCATCCTGCACTAGCACATGTGCCAAAAGCCCCAGCCAGAGGAGGCGCAATTCCTCCGCTCCCCGTCCGCGAGCATAGGCATCAATGAGGTCCGACGCGGGAAAGAGCGAACCCGTGGTCTCAAAGCCGACGATCCAGGAGGAACGCTCCAGTGGAAGCGTTCCATGGCCACGGCTTGCGGCGATCCGGGCTAACAGTCTGCGCCCCTCGGGAAATTTCAACGCCTTAAAGAGCTGCGTCTTGCCCGCGCCCTTATCACCGATGATGAGGCGTACATGGGGGTCCAGAGCGCGCAGGTGTCGTGGAATTGGGAGGAACTCCCGAAAAAACTCCCGAGCCTCCTCAGGTGCATGATCAGCTACGCCCTGGCCGCAAGCCCTGATGACATCATCCAGCAACGCATCTGCTTGTTCGACCCTCTTCATGGCCCTGTCCTGCCCAGCCGCTCAAGCAGCCATGTGGAGAAGGCTTTGTAGTCCCCCTGCGTCAGAGGTGTCACCATGTCCCTCAGTGCGCGAGCGCGCTGGAGTTCGCTATCGAAACCGATGGCGAAGGAATGATGTGGTCGGGTTGCATCTTCGATGGCGGGTACCGGCCACTCCCCATTGGGATCCGCATCGTAGAAGCGATCAGTGAAGAGTTGATACGCTCGGTCGATGAACTGCTCGACCCGGGCCTTGCGTGCTGGGTCCGTGCTGGGCGGCGCCATGGCGTAGACCAGAGCGCAGTCCTGCTGGGCCCTCTCCATCTCAATGCGGCGCCGTCCGAGATGGTCGACCACAATGCCGACTCCTTCCCAACTCTGCTCGCTATCCAACCCGAAGAGTACATCGAGGTGAGCAATGCCGTTGAGCGCCAGCCCACCAATGTCATGCAACCCCGCGCGAGAATCAATCAGCACGTAGGCTGGAGCACGGTCACTCCGGAGTTGGCGAAGCAGATCCAGCAGTGGTGGCTCCGGAGCCTCGGGCCGTAAAATCCGCTCGTAATCTACGCGAGCAAGCTTCTCAAGGTAGAGTGCGTCTACATTGCCTGCAGGCACCACCGTAATGGGGGCTCCCTCCCCAATGATATCAGGGTCGTCACAGATGAAGAAGTAGTCCCCCAAGCTTAAACGGCGGCCTTCGTACAAAGGGCGTTCAAGAAGGTAGTCGATAAGCCCACACGGAGCTCTCGCAGCACTGGAAGCGAAGAGCGACCCTGCCCCCGGCGCCTCAAGATCCAAATCGATGACGCAGACACTCTTCCCCGCCCGAGCCATCTGGATAGCAAAGGCGGCTAGCGCAGTGGTGCGGCCTACCCCTCCCTTGAACGAAAAGAAGGAGATGATTGGGGCCATCTGCGGCCGCAAGAGCCAGGGTGGGTCGAGTGGAGCACCGAACCAGGTGGCTTTGGACAGATGTCTATCCAACTCTCTCAGCTCGAAGTTGGGGCCTTGGACTGGAAGAGCCTGACTCCAAGCCTTATCGTAAACGAGCCGCTCCGCTGTATCGAGCGAGTCGTGCCAAACCCAGCACTCATTTCCCCAGAAGCCTTCAGCCGCTCGCTGCAGGGCCGCGCGGAGGTCGGCCTCAAGCGCGCTCGCGTCAGCACCTGCCACAGGCTTGACCAGGATACGAAGGCGTCCTCGAAGGTCCCAGATGAGGCATGCCCGCTCTAGCCGCCCACCCCACGCAGTCTGGGAGAGTTCCTGGACAGCATCCCGTCGGGCCTCTGCGAAGTGCTTCATGGGTTCAATGCTCCACTGCCATCAAGGATCGCCTCCACCATGACGCGCTCGTACACTTCAGCGGCTCCTGTCACCATGAGATCTCCATCAACGACGGCACCGGTCGGAAGATAGCGCAGGTCCGGCCTCCAGACGGACACCATCTGTGGCAGCAGGGGGATATCATCAAACCGATAACGGGTTGCCCCCGGCGATAGGATGGCGGCCAGTACCAGGGCCTGACCACTCAAGCGCCGGAGATCATGCCCGTACTCTCTGGCACCGTGACCGTGGATTTCCAGCAACCTCTTCAGCGCGCACTCGACTACGTAGCCTGCTAAGTATGCGGCATTGTCGAGCCGCTCCGCAGCGAGGAGTGTGCGTGCATCATGCAAGTGGCGGCGTGCGGCCGATCCGTAGTCTTCCTCAAGCGTCTTGAGCCCGAGCTTCCCTCTGCCTTGAGTCATGAGAACACCTTACCTCGGCACGAGACCGTCGTGTGGATGACTCGCTCCGGACGCGTCTCTTGCTAATGCGGAAACGTGGTTGCCCACAACGTGAGGAGACGGCACCTGCTCGTGCCAAAGCGCTGCCTCAGAACAGCTTCCACCACTTCTTCTTCGCGGGCGCACCCGGGCTGGCAGGCTCGCCTGACTTCGGCTCCTCCCCCAAGCGGGCTCCACTCGGCGGGGCTGCCGCCGTACCTGCCTGCGCGGGCGGCGCGGCCTTGCGCCTGGGGGGCACCACCGCCTTGCGGCCGTACTTCTTCTCCAGCGCCCGGGCCTGCTCCAGGAACACCCGGCCCTTCGTCGGATCCACCATCATCACGTAGTTGGCGAAGCCCACCGCAGAGGCGATGACGTCCGTCGAGCCGTTCCACGTCCTGCCCTCGGGCCCGCTCTTCTCGAGCTGGTGCAGCAGCGCTCGGAAGCGCCGCAGCGTCTCCCGATCCACGCCGGGCTTGTCGTTGACGACGATGCCCGTCACCTCCTGCTGCCGGCCGCGCCGCAGCACCCGCGTCTTCTCCGGGTGCGGGACGAAGCCCTCCTTCTGGATGACGAACCGCACCAGCCGCAGCAGCTTCCCCACGTCCCCCGGCCCACCCGGAGGCAGCGAGAACGTCAGGTCATCCGCGTAGCGCGTGTACGTGAAGCCCAGCTTCCGCCCCACCCCCTTCAACCGCCGATCGAGCCGCTGGCACAGCAGGTTCGTCAGCGCCGGAGAGGTGGGGGCCCCCTGCGGCAGCCGCCGGCCTCCCTGCGCCACGTAGTACCGCTGCCCGTCCAGCTCCACCTCCTCGAGATCCGGCTCGGTGCACAGCAGCGCCAGCGCCGTGGCCGTCGCCTCGCTGTACCCCAGCTTCACGAAGAAGCCCTTCACCCGCGGGTACACCACCGTGGGGAAGAAGTCCTTCAAGTCCAGGTTCACCACCGCCGCCGCGCCCACGTGCGGCAGCGCGTTGGTGACGATGGAGCGCCCCGGCCGGAAGCCGTGCGCCGCCTCGTGCATGGGCAGCTTCTCCAGCAAATTCTCCAGCACCCAGTGCTGCGCCGCCTTCAGCCGCGGCAGGGGCGCGGAGATGATGCGCAGGCCTCCCGTCTTCTTCCGCAGCGCGAAGCGCACGTAGTTCGTCCGCGTGGACACCGTCCGCGCGAAGCACAGCCCCCGCAGCTGCCCCACCGTCATCCCCAGCGCCTGCGCCAGCACCTCCGGCGTCTCCAGCTTCGGCAGCCCCTGGCGCTCCAGCTTCGCCACGTCCGGCGTGCGGTGGCTCAACCCGCCCGACACCCCGCGCCCCAGGAACAGGAGCTCCTTGGCCTTGCGCGCCTTCCACGCCTCCGCCCGCGCCACCCGCTCGCGCTCGCGCCGCTCCTTCGTCTCCTGCTGCTTGCGCCGGCTCTCCGCCAGCCGCTTCTTGCGCAGCTCCTTCTTCAGCCGCTCCAGGTTCCCCAGCCGGCTCTGCTCGGTCGTCAGCGCGCGGAGCTGCGCCCTCAGGTCCGCCTTGCGGTGCAGCTCGTCCGCCGGATCCCCGGGCACGCCGCTGCGCGCGGGCCAGAAGCCCAGCCGCACCATCTCCTCGAAGATGACCTCCTCCTTGGAGGTCTCCCGGATGCGGTCGTACAGCTCCTGCCGGTTGCGGGGGGGTTGTTGGGCCATGACGCTCTCATGAAGAGAGGGGAGGGTTCGTCCACGCGGCGGTCCAAGAGCACCTTCGTACAGCTCTCAGGACTGGCTCGTCTCTACTCAAGCCGTGGCCCCTACCACGTGCGATATGGATTTACGGAATCCACACCGCCATACGCACGTGGTAGGGAGACACGGCACAGTCAAGAGCGGGCCAGTGAAGCATCACAGGCCAGGAGGCAAGGACGGCGAAACGCCGCCCGGGTTGCAAGGTACTGCCCTCTGACCGCCGCGTGCGCGAACCCTCCCTTCTTCATGTCCGATTCGACTTCGAGTGCTGGAGCCGCAGCGCGAGCAGGTGCTCGCACGGCCCCTTGAACAACTTGTTCTGCTGGAAGAAGTTGCAGGTGCACTCGCCGAAGACAATACGCTGATCCCCATCGAGCCGCAAAGCGGGCGAGTGCGCCTTGCTCCCCTCGCGCACCGTCCCGCGCAGCTCCAGCGAGCCATCCCCATTCGAGGGCCGCGCCTGCACCGTCACCGCCCGCGCCTCCAGGAAGCGCGCGGCCTTCTCCTCGCGCTCGTTGGAGAACCGCAGCTTCTCCATGGGCAGCGGCTCACGGCTCAGCTCGCGCGCGCGGTACACGCCCTTGTTCAAGTCCCAGATGGCCCGGCCCGCCTGCGTATAGGCGCCCAGCGCGCCCAGCACCGTGGCCCGGTCCAGCCCCAGCCGCGCCGCCAGCGCCTCGGGTGGCTCGCGCCACGTCTCCTTGAGCGCGTCGAAGACGCGACGCCGGGTGAACGCGTCCACCTCCGTGCGCGGCGCCATCAGGTCGAAGTTGCCCGCCGTGGACCAGTCATTGGCCGTCCACCCGCTCAGCCCCAGCGTGAAGGACAGATCTCCCAGGTCCGCCACGTAGAAGGAGGGCATCCCGCTGCCCAGCAGGTGCACCGTGAAGCGCCGGGCCACGGGGATGAGCCGCTCGAGGATGAGCAAGCGGCGCCGGCCCCACACGCGGATGTCGTGCGTGCCCTCGCCCTGGAAGATGGAGCGCGGGCACGGCACCTCCAGGCCCCACGGCTCGAAGAGCACCTTCACCGGCTGCCCCGGCGTGAGCCGGTAGCGCATGGAGCGCGGCCCCTTCTTCTCCTTGTGCCGCTTGAGCACGAAGAGGAAGTTGTGCACGTCCATCGGGTGCAGCTCCACGCGCGTGGCCGGCAGGCTCATCGCCGAGTTCACCTGTAGGAACCCGCGCACCCACGAGTCCGGCAGATCGATCTTCACTTCCTTGTGGGCCGCGTCCACGCCCGTCTGCGTGGTGAAGCCCGTCGGGTCCACCTCGAAGCGCGTCCTCTTGTACGAGCGGATCTTCTGGAACTCGTCATACAGCGGCGATGAGTAGTCGATGTTGGTGGTGCCGCAGGAGAACTCGCCGATGTTCTGGAACACCTCGTAGCTGGCGCCCAGCCGGCCGTAGCTGGACTCGTCCTGGCTGAAGCACTCGAAGAAGGCCTCGTCCGGGTGGACGGTGATGACCGGGTCGAACACGAACCAGAAGTCCCGGTTCTTCTCGTAGAGGTAGTTGAAGTAGCGCTGCCGCGCGTTCATGAACGGGCGCATCCGCGCGTGGCTCTGCCGCTCCAGCTCCGTCAGCTCCTCGCGCAGGGACTTCAGCCGGCTGGCCACCTGCTGGCGCTGGGCGAGGATGGCCTCCAGGTCCACGTCCTCCTGCTTCGCCGCCCACGCCTTGTAGGCCGTCTTGTCCTTGGGTTTGAAGCGCAGGTCCGACACCACCACGCTGTGCAGCGCGGAGATGGCCTCGCGGAAGGCCACGTTCTGCCGCAGCTCCCCGGAGAAGTACGTGGGGGGACGCCTGGTGTCCGGCGAGAAGGACAGCTCGGTGCGGTCGCCCCGGTGCTCGACGGCGGTGTTGCCCCGATAGGCGTACTCAAACTCCACGACGGACCTCCACCGGCTTCACGCGCACGGGCAGGGGGACGGCAGGCTGCGCCTTCCCGATGGCGAGCATGGCCTCCAGCGCCGCGGCACGATTCTCTATAGCAATCGTCGCTGACAACCGGTGCAGCACGTCCATGGACTGCCGGCCCGCGGCCTCGTTGCGCTGGCCCTCCTGGCGGAGGAACCGCAGCACGCGGCCCCGCGCGGCCCGCCCCTTGTTCACCTGGCCCAGCACGCGGATGAAGTAGGGCATCAGCTTCTCCACCAGGGCGGGGTTGCCGCTGGCGAAGCGCTCCAGGTAGTGCGTGGCGAACAGCTGCACGGGGGGCGCGGGGTGCTCGGACAGGCGCAGGAGCAGCTCCGGCCCGTCCGAGTCCCGGAACGAGCGCGCCAGCAGCTCGCGCCCGAACGTCTGCACGTCCGTCCGCACGCTGTCGGCCACGGAGACGAGCACGTCCAGGGTGTAGTCCTCCGGAGCGAAGCGCTCGCGGAAGTAGCGGAAGGCGAAGGCTCGGGCGTCCTCCCAGCGGGTATCCAGCAGCCGCACGGCCGTGGCCAGCTCGGCGCGCACCTCGGGCACATGCCCCTCCAGCCAGCGCCAGGCCCACTCGCGCACCTTGAGCACATCGTGGCCCGCCAGCTTCACCGCGCGCTCCACCTCCACCGTCAGCGCGTCCCCCCGCTTCTCGAGCAGCTCCGCGCCCAGCCCCTGCGCCGTGCTGTCCTCCGAGTCCAGCAGCCGCCACATCACCTCCACGGAGAGGGCCTGGAACGCGGGAGCCAGCTCGCCGGTGAGCAGGCCCGCCACGTGCTCCGGCACGCCCTCGGGCAGCCGCCGGCGCAGCAACCCCGCCACGAGCGTCTCCACCATCCGCCCCCCCGCCGCCGTGTCCAGGGCGACGAGCCGCCCGATCAACGGCCGGATGCCATGGCGGACATCAGGGTGCGGACTGGAGGCGAGCCTGCCGAGCACCGCCTCGTTCGCGAGGAACACCTCGTCCGGCATCTTCCCCAGCAGGCGCAGCCCCAGGGTGCGCAGCGAAGCGCTGTCGGACTGGAGGAGTTGACCGAGCACCTCCGGAGGCACCGGCTCGGTGCGCAGATCCCTGCGCAGGAGCAGCTCGCCGCCCAGCTCCTGGAGCTCAATGAGCGGGTGGGCCAGCAGCTCGATGAGCACCTCCGCGCCCGGCGGCCGTCCCAGAGGGCCCAGCGCGGCGAGCACGAGCTGCTTCACGTCCGCGGCCATCGGGCCATCATGGGGCCCCAGCTTCCGCGCGGCCTGGAGCAGCTGACGAACGAACGCCTCGGCCACCTCGTCTGGCAGGACGGAGCTGCGCAGCAAGCTGGCCACGTACTGACGGGTCTCGGTCTGGGGCGAGGTGGCCAGGGCGGCGAGGAAGGACAGGTCCTTGAGGAGCACGTCCCGCAGCCTGTCCAGCCAGCGGAACGCCTGCTGTCGCGCGGGCGCGTGGGAGGAGCGGGCCGCGGCGAGCACCAGCGCCCGGGGCTCCCCACTCGCGTCCACCCGCTGCACGGCCAGCTCCAGGCCGAGCTGCGCGGTCGTCGCGTAGGGCTTCTCCAGCAGCATCGCCACGGCGTCCGTGTCGAGCTGGGCGAGGAACCCCGTCATCGAGCGCAGCGCGCGGGTGGCGAAGGCGTGCACGGGAGCGCAGCGGCTCTCGTCCAGCAGGTGCATCAGCCCCTGGGGCGTGCGATCCCACAGCTTGGGGAAGCGCTCCTCGCGCTCGCGAGGCTCCTCGTCCGGGCGCTGCCGTGTCTTCGCGTAGAAGGAGAGCCTGCGGTCCACGGCCACGCAGCGGCGGCTGCCCCCGTGCAGCAGGTGGTTGAAGGCCCAGTAGGGAGCGAACTCCTCCCAGTGGCGCTCCTCGCGGCTGCGGCCGTAGCCCGTGGTCGTCACCTGTGCGGCCACGGCGTCCTCGTCGCTGAAGGCCAGCAGCACGCCCACGGCCATCTTCACGAAGTCGGGATCCTCGATCTGGCCCAGCCGCCGCAGCGTTCGCCACCCGCGACGCCGCAGGAACAGGCGCGTGGCCTTCGAGAAGCCGCCGCGACCGCTCCGGCTCGTGGAGCGCTCCTTCTCGTACCGCCGGGCGATGACACCGAACACCTCGCCGTCCCGGCGGTACTCGGCCATCTTGAAGAGGTGGCGCAGCGCCTTCACCGCGTTGCGCTGGAAGGGCGCGGTCCGCAGTACGCGCAGCAGCGCCGGCCGCACGGTCTCCGAGTCCACGAGGTACACCGTCTCCAGCACCTCGTAGGGATCCTTCCCGCCGGCGGCCAGGTGCTTGTCCAGCGCCTGCCCGAAGGCCTCCGCATTACCCGCCTGCGCCGCATCACGCAGGGCCGGAGGCAGCCTGGCCATCAGGTCCTGGCGGAACTCGCGGCGGGTGGGCTCGTCGGAGAGCTGGAGCAGCGCCTCGGTGGCCATGCGGCGCACCATGTCTGGGGTGCCCGGATCTCCATAGAGTCGCCCCAGCGCGGCCACGGACGGGGCCGAGCCCATGCGCCCGAGCGCCGCGGCGATGCAGTAGGCGCGCAGCGGGGTAGCCCGCTCCAGCATGGGCAGGAGGATGGGCTCGGCGGCGCGCACGCGCAGCTCGCCCACGCTCCAGATGACGCGCTCCAGGGGCCGGGGCTGCGCGCGGACCTCGGTCGTGCGGAACCAGCGACGGGTGCTGGCCTCCTGCGTGAGCTGCTGGAGCAGGGTGCGCTCGCGAGCCGAAGCCCCAGGGGGCGCGGACGGTTCCGCGGGAGCAGGTCCGCCAGCTGCCACGGGCGCGGGCGCGGCGGGCCGAGGCGGAGCCGGAGGCAGCCCGGTGGAGGGGTGGCCCGAGCGCACGTACCCGGTCTCGAGCTTGGACTGGACGAGCTTGTCGAAGGTGCGCCGCGCCTCCGCCATGTTCACGGGAGCGGGCGTCTTGGTGCCGTCCTTGAGGGCGGTGCCGCGCCGGCCGTAGCGGAAGTTGACGACGTACTGGCCCGCCCCCACCTCGAGCAGGTCCACCTCGTACAGCTTGTCGCTCTTCCCTTCCTGGAAGAGGAGCGTCACCTGCTCGATCAGCTTCACGTCAGCTCACCAGCTTCTTGATGTCGCCGTAGGCGCGGTAGAAGCCACCGCGCGAGGACTCGCGCACGCCCTCCACGACGTAGCGGGAGCCCGCCTCGCGGATGTCCTTGGGGAACTGCACGTGCCAGCCCTTGTTGTAGCCCGGGGACACCACGCGCACGCGGAGGCCGCCACCATCCTCGTAGCACTCGACGATGACGCCCGAGCCCGCGCTGCGCGTCGTCTCCACCGTGCCCACCTGGGCGGTGGCCAGGGGCTTGGGGGCCTTGACGGTGATGGGCTTGGGCAGGGTGCCCTTCTGGGCAGCCTGGATGGCGGCCTCGCTCGCGTCGATGCAGGCCAGCGAGCCATCCGTGGTGACGATGTAGAGCCGGTCCTTGAAGAACTGCATGGAGAAGGCCGAGCCGCAGCCGGTGGACAGCTTCCACAGCCGCTCACCCTTCTGGTTGAAGCAGTAGATGCTGGACATGTTGTCGCCGGCGAAGACGTACTTCCCGTCATCCACGGCGGCGCAGGAGAACACGGCCGAGTCGCACTTCATCACCGGCCCCGCGTCCCCCTTCTTGGAGAAGCGGTGCACATGGCCGGTGCTGGTGCAGGCGTAGATGGAGGACTCCTCCTGCCAGCCGAACATCACGTGGCCGTTGGTGGGCTTGGACCAGATCTCGGAGCCATCCTCCCAGTCGTACATGGTCACGCCCTTGGCGTGGCCGTGATACATGCCCACCTCGTCACAGCGCACCATCCACGCGTGGGTGCCCTTGCTCTGGCGGGTCCACACGCCCTCGTCCTCGTGGTTGATGGCGGTGAGCTTGCCGTTGGCGTCGGACACGCCGAGCACGGCGTCCTTGATGTCGATCCAGAAGATGTCGACATCCTCGGCGATGGCGTACGCCTTGCGAGGCACCTTGCCGCCGAGATCGTACACGTTGCCATCGTCACAGCCGGCATAGAGCCAACGGTCATCGGCGACGATGCACTTGACGCCCTCGGGGAGGCGGAACTGGTCGAGCACCTTGCCGTCATGGCTGAGCGAGTAGATGCGACCGCTCTCGTTGCCGACCCAGCAGCGCGCCTCGTCCACGAAGATGCCGAAGGCGCGGTCGCCGGTGCCGAACTTCCAGAGGATGGGGGCCTGGGAGGCGGAGGAGGTGCCGCTGGTGATCTCTCGGCGAGTAATGGAGCGCTTCTTGCGCACGCCCTGCACGGCCGGCGCGTAGCCCTTCTTGGTCTTCTCGGCGATCTTCTTCTGCGCCTCGGCGAGGGCCTTGTCGGCGCTGGGGAAGTCAGTGACCTTGAGCTGGCCGGAGTCCCCGATGCGGCCGAAGCGGATGGAGAGCTTCTTCCCCTCCACCTTCACCTCATAGAACTTGTGCGAGCTACCGCCGTCTTCCGAAAGCTCCAGGTACGTCAGCTGATCAGCCATTCCCGTGGTCCCTCAAAGCGAACGAGGAGCAGCCTAGCCGCACCCGCTGACATTCCGGAAGCCCCACGCACCAGGAGACTTGGTACGCGGGTGACCCGATGTTGCAGGTCATCTCACGAACAACAACCTCCAGAATGGGCCATGGCCGAGCGCTTCACTCGGGCGCCGTAACCGATGGCTGCGGAGATCGCTCCACTGTAGTGCTTCTGGACTCAAGTTTCGCAGGGCGCCAGAGGGATAAAAGGGCTCAACTCAACTGAGAAGCACCGTTAGAGGGAGAAAGCGAGACGATGGGCTCAACCCAATTGAGAACCGTAATCAGGCTCCACCTCGCATTGGGCGCCTGAACCTCCTATGCTCTTCGCGACGCGGTTTTCCGGCTCATTGCACGGAGGGACTGAGTGGCTGTGCCCAAGGGAGGTGAGGCAGGAGCGTTCCTCGACGGCTGGTTCTCGTCGTTCTGTGACTGGCTGGCCGTCGACCGGGGCCGCGAGGTGCTCGAGGTCCTGAGTGACGCGGCTCAGGAGCTCTACGTGAACGCTCTCGCGGCGCATCACTTGCGGCACTATGGGCGGAGGCACACCGCGCTCAAGGATCCACCGCGCGGACAACTCTTCTGGGCGCGTTGTGAGTGGGGCAAGACGGATATCTGTTGCGGCATCGCCAGGGAGCCCATCGAAGACTGGGACTCAGACTACAAACGCAACGCCACAGGCGATCTGGCGCTGATCGAGGCGAAGGTCATCTACAAACACTACTCACCCAGTATAAAGAGCGCGAAGGTCCAGGAGCTCGCCTCGAAGCTCAGCGAATCGGCTGCGGACGCTGAGTATCCGGGTGAACTCTTCGCGCTCGTCTGGTGGCTGACCTACGAGGAGCCCGCCAAGGATGAGGGGCCACGCATGTTGCTGGAGCAGATGCTGGAGGAGAAGGGACTCGTTCGTCGCGGCAACCGCGGCCTCGTCCGCGTCGCTACTGCCGACCTCCGAAGCGCCTGGCCCAACGAGACCAACGGGAAGCCGCTCGATGCCTGGCTGTTGGTCGGACTCTACTCGTACGTAAGACACGGGCCCTGATCTCGCCCGCGTTGTCCACGAAATCGGGGCAGGCTCAAGCGTCGAATCAGGTTGCTCGCGCACGAACTGCGACACCCTCCACGGCTGCGGCGGAGCTGGGATTTCCTGCCCGGCCAATACAGGTGAGGACAACCTCATACTCCCGCTTCGCAAGGGCAGAGCGAACCTTGCCGCGATAGGAGATGGTGCCAACTTCATCCTTGGCGCGGGAACTTTCGGCGAGACCCAGCGCGTCACGTGCTGCGAACAACTCCGGCGGAATGACCGTCAGGATCGCAATATCCACTTGTGGGGAGCCACCGTGCCGGTGCGCCATGAACGAGCCTTCATTCCGAAGAATCCGTCATGAAGTGTACGCGCTGCCCGCCGCCCACACCACCGAGGCCTCCCCTCGGGCACACGCTTCTATGGCTGCTCCGAGGTCGGAGGGCGCGTGGAATGGTAGGTAGGCACGTAACACCTGTTCTTCCATTCGTAGAGGGGGAGACTGCACGGGGGTGGCTCATGCGTTGGGCCTACCCAGCAGCCGCCATTGATCACGACTTCATGTCTCGTGCATGGAGGCTGACGCTGGCCGGGCAGCGGCTCCTTCGGCACATCGAGGCTGAGCCCCTCCTGCTCCGTCCCTTGTGGAGCGACGCTCACGCGTGCCGAGAGCACAGCCTCCGCCATGCCTGAGGTTCCTCCGTCCCGCTGCTCCTCCTCTCGTGGCGCTTCCGCCACCGCCGCGGGCGCCTGCACGGATTGCCAGGGCGCTGGCTCCCTCATGAGGAGAACCAGCCCAAAGCCCACGATCGGCGCGGCCAACCCCAGCCCCCATGCCAGGGCTCGGCGCATCCTCACGGGCCGCGCCGAGTAAGCCGGCGCTGTGTCAGGGGTGCGTTGCGGAATGAGACGATCCGCCTTGCGCCCAGCGGTCCGCGCCGCGTGCTCGAGCGCGCGGGCGACTTCCCCCGCCCTGCCCCGAGCCGACGGATCATCCGCGAGCATCTGGCAGATGAGCGACGCCAACTCCGGGCACGCCCCCACCAGCGCGTCAGGCGATACCAACACCCGGAACGTCCACTCTGTGTCGTCCTCTGTCGACTCCGGGCCCTCGGCTGGCGGTGGGTATATGCCTGTGACGAGTCGGTAGGCCGTCACTCCCAGCGCGTACACGTCATCGGCCGCCCCGGCCTTGTAGCGAGCGCGTGCGTTGCGCCGGAACCTCCACTGGAAGCTCAGCGACTCGGGGCTCCAGTACTGCGGCGTGCCCGGAGGAACCGGCTCCCG
>JAFGNZ010000092.1 GCA_016926755.1 Myxococcaceae bacterium
CTGTCCGAAGAGCGCCTGGGCGCGCGAGTTGCCGGCCCGGGAGTCGGCGTAGACGCGCTCGAGGTGCGCAGCGCGGTAGACGAGGAGCACGGCGGAGCGGCTTCCCACCAGGGTGCCGTTCTCGTCGCAGTAAAGGGCGTAGTCGAAGGGAGGAGTGATGTCCTTCTGCAGCTCCTCGAGAGGAACGGCGGCGGGTTCGGAGCACGCGCCGCCCAGCTGCGTGGAGGCCAGCAGGGCCAGGAGCACCAGAGTGAACAGGCGTGGCATGGCGCGGAGCCTGTCACCGCCCGTGGGCAGGCGGAAAGGTCCTCACAGGCAGGGACCCGGGATGGACGAAGGGCATGAGGTCTGGCCCATTATCAGGAGGGAGCGCAAGCGCCTGGGGCAGCGCCTGCGGGAGCTGCGCGCAGAGCGGGGACTCACCCAGGAGCAAGCCGCCGAGCTGATCGGGATCCACCCCAAGTACATGCCGCGCGTAGAGGCAGGCCGGGCGAACCTCACCGTCGATACGCTGATCGCTGCATCCGTGGCTTACGAGGTGACACTCAGCGACCTGTTCTCCGGGGCCCACAAGGAGGACGCGGCCAGGTGACGTGGGCGCAGCGCGAACCGCGGGCCCCAAGCCCACTTTGCGCGATGGAATCGGCCCTTCGGTGCGGGGCCTCGCGCGGCGTGCTGCACGCCCTGCCCGGCACAAGCGAAGAGGCTGGAGCCACCGGGGAGTTTTCCCAGGGATTCCAGCCTCTTACGGGAGCGCGCTCAGAGGGACTTGAACCCCCAACCCTTGGCTTCGAAGGCCAATGCTCTATCCAGTTGAGCTATGAGCGCCTGGGCTACGAGAAGCGAAGGGTGGGCGGCCAACCGGGATCGAACCGGTAACCTCTGGAGTCACAGTCCAGCGCTCTAACCAGTTGAGCTATGGCCGCCGTGAACAGCTCTACAGCCAACAAAAACGGCGGCTTCCCTATCGTGGAAGCCAGGGCCTGACAAGGCCCAAATGATCCAGGGACGGTTGGCGCCCCAGGCAGGACTCGAACCTGCGACCCCCGGCTTAGAAGGCCGATGCTCTATCCAGCTGAGCTACTGGAGCCTGTACCGTCTCTTACAGCTATGTCGGGGCGAGAGGATTTGAACCTCCGACCCCCTGCGCCCAAGGCAGGTGCGCTACCAGGCTGCGCTACGCCCCGATGAAGACGGACATTCTTGTGGCATTGCGCACGGACGCGCAAGGTGAACCTGACTGACCTGTCATCCAGTCGCCTGGAGGGCGAGGAGCACCGGCCGCATCTTCTGGAAGGCCCGGGCCCGGTGGGACACCGCCGCCTTCTCCTCCTGGGTCAGCTCCGCCATCGTCCTGCCCAGCGCGGGCATGAAGAAGACCGGGTCATAGCCGAAGCCGTGCGAGCCCCGCGGGCCGGTGAGGATGCGCCCCTCGCAGCGCCCCACCTCGATCCGGCTCTCACCGCCCGGCCAGGCCAGGCACAGGGCGCACTGGAAGGAGGCCGAGCGCTCCTCCTCAGGCACGCCCTGGAGCTCTCCGAGCAGCTTCTGGTACCGCGCCTGGTCCCCCCCTTCCGCGTAGCGCGCGGAGTGCACCCCCGGCCTGCCGCCCAGCGCGTCCACGCAGAGCCCCGAGTCGTCCGCCAGGGAGGGCAGCCCCGAGGCCTCCGCGTAGGCGCGGGCCTTCTTCTCCGCGTTGGCCTCGAAGGTCTCCCCGTCCTCCACCGGCTCGGGGATGGGGGGCACATCCTCGAGGGACACCACCTCCACCGCGTCCCCCACGAGCCCGCGCAGCTCCCTCAGCTTGCCCGCGTTGGTGGTGGCGAACAGGAGGCGAGGCTTCATCCGAGCACCTTCGCCTGCGCCGCGGTGAGCTTCTGGATGGCCACCAGGCCCCCGTCGAGCATCGCGTCGAGCAGCTTCCGATCGAAGAGCCTGTGCTCGGCCGTACCCTGCACCTCGACGATGCGGCCGTCCCCGGTGGCCACCAGGTTGAGGTCCACGTCCGCGCTGGAGTCCTCCTCGTAGTCGAGGTCCACCCGCACCTCGCCGCCCACCACGCCCACGGACACCGCGGCCAGCGGGGTGAGCGTGGGCAGCTTCGACATCACGCCCCGGCTGTTCAGGTTGCGCAGCGCCAGCACCAGCGCCACGTAGGCGCCCGTGATGGAGGCGGTGCGCGTGCCCCCGTCCGCCTGGAGCACGTCACAGTCGATCGTGAAGGTGCGCGGCCCCAGCGCCGCCAGATCCACCGCCGCGCGCATGGAGCGGCCGATGAGGCGCTGGATCTCCATGGTGCGCCCGGTCTGCTTGCCCTTGGCCGCCTCGCGCTGCGTGCGGGTGTGGGTGGAGCGCGGGAGCATGCCGTACTCGGCCGTCACCCAGCCGGTCCCCTTGCCCATCAGGTGGGGAGGCACCCGCTCCTCCACCGAGCAGGTGACCAGGACGCGGGTGTCGCCGAACTCCACCTGCGTGGAGCCCTCGGCATGGCGGGACACCCCCGGCGTGAGGGTGACGGGGCGAAGGTCCAGGGTACCGCGTTGGAAGGACCGCACGGGCAGCTCCTCGGGCTAGAGAGAGCCGCTGTCTACCAGAGCCGGCCGGTCCTTTTTCAAGGAGAAGCGGGCGCCGCCACCGGTACCCCCTCCACCGCCGGGGCCGGCACCGCCACGGAGGGCTTCGCGTCCTGCTTGCGCTGCTCCCCCAGGAAGGCCTTCACCCCCTCGGTAATGGCGACCACGAGCGTCTCCTGGTACTCGGGCTTCGCCAGCCGGTTCCCCTCCTGTGGGTGGGAGATGTAGCCCACCTCGATGAGGATCGCCGGGGCCTCCACGCCCGTGAGGACGAAGAACGGCGCCTGGTGGACGCCCCGATCCGTCGCGCCCGTGGCGGAGACGAGCTGCTGGTGGACGAAGTAGGCCAGCCGTGATGAGCCCGCGTGCGCCTCCATGCGCACCAGATCGTTGAGGATGAGCTCCAGCGTGGAGTCGCCCTGCGCGGCCTGGGCCGCGGGGGCGTCCGCGTTCTCGCGAGCCGCGGTGGCCCTGGCGGCCGCGCCCGAGGCCGTCGCCGAGAGGAAGTACGTCTCGATCCCCTCGATCCGATCTCTCAGCTTCTTCGTGGGCATGGAGTTGGCGTGGATCGACAGGAAGATGTCCGGCCGCTTGCCGTTGGCGAGCTCCACGCGGGTCGGCAGCGGCAGCGTCCCGTCCTTCTCGCGGGTGAGGAACACCAGGGCGCCCGCCTCGCCCTCCAGCTTGTCCCGCAGCCGCCTGGCGAGCTGCAGGACGACCTCCTTCTCCAGGAGGCTCCCCGGCCCCTTCGCGCCCTCCTGGGAGCCGCCGTGCCCCGCGTCGATGACGATGCGAGGCCCACGCTCGGCACGGGCGGAGGGGGCCAGCAACAGCAGCGAGAGGAAGCACAGGGTGCGAAGCGTCATACCGGCGCCGATCGTAGCGAAGCCCGGGCGCCGGGGTGAATCCTACTCGCGCCTTCAGCCCACGACATCACTCCCGGGACGCCCGCGCACCCCCTCGCCGGGGCGCAATCACCCCGGCTGAATGTACTCGCGCTTGAGCAGCTGCAGCACCGCCTCGGCCGTCAGCACGTCATCCCGGTCCGAGTGGTCCAGCACCGCGCTGAGCGAGCCGTAGTTGTGCACCAGCTGCAGCACGTCCAGCAGCTCCGGCGTCAGCTCCTTGAGCGGCGCCGTCATCGGCTGGGACAGCCGCAGCGGCGCGGCCAGATCCGGCAGCTGGTGCTGGATGCGCTTGAACTCGTCCAGCTGGCGCAGCGCGTCCATCAGCAGCGCCTCGGTGGACGAGTCCAGCTCCACCATGAACTCCTGGTTGTCCGCCGGGCGCAGCTCGAAGTCGCCCTGCTCCCAGGTGATGACGCGGTTGAAGCTCTTCTGCGGCCCCAGGTTGTGGTTCTCGTCAATCACCGCGTAGTACACGCGGCCCTGGCGCAGGTAGATCTTCCCCTCGTGCTGGTTGGTGATCACCAGCACGCCGTTCTTCTTGGAGGTGTGGAAGAGCTGGAGCAGATCCGGCAGGGGGATCTCCTCGATCTTCCCCGTCATGGACGAAGTCTTGGTGGAGCGCGCCGCCTGGGCCGCCGCCGCCTCCTCCAGCTTCTGCTTGACCATCCGGTCGTCCACGTTGGCCGAGTCGGCGCCCTGCTGGATCAGCTTGAGGATGGAGGTGCCAATGAGGATGCGGTCCCCCTCCTTCAGCCGCGCCTGCTTGACCTTCTCGCCGTTGACGAAGGTGCCGTTGGTCGACCCGAGATCCTCGATGGTGATGGCCCCGTTGGCGATCATGATCTTCGCGTGCTTGCGCGAGACCATGTCCTCCACGAGCACCATGTCCAGCTCGCTCGATCGACCAATGACGATCTGCTTGTCCGCCTTCAGGGGGAACTCGCCGCCCTGGTACTTCCCGGAGATGAACTTGAGGGCGTAGGACTTCGCCCCGCTCGGAGTGCTCACGGTACCGAAACCTCGATGAAGAGGGTTTCCATGGACATCAGCCCGCCTGCTCGCCCTTCGCCGGCTCCTTCACCAGATTGAGGTACATCCGGGCGCTCTTGTTGTTCGGATCACGCCCCAGCACGTCCTCCCACACCTGCACGGCCTCCGCCCGCTGACCGGCGGAGTAAAGCGCGATTCCGTAATGGATGCGACCCGGCATGAAGCCCGGGTTCTGCTCGATCGCCCGCTCGAACTCCTTGAGGGCCTCGGGGTGGCGGCCCGCATCCCGCAGGGCATCCCCCAGCTTGATGCGGATGTCCACGAACTGGGGACAGAGCGCCAACGCCCGCTGGTACTCCTCAATGGCCTGCTCCCAGGCCCCGTTGGAGGCGAACACGTGGCCGATGTCCGCGTACATGTTGGCGATCTTCCCCTTGACGAAGGGGTCCATCTCCCCAGGGGCGTTCTTCTGCCGGGCGAGGGCCTTCTGGTAGACCTCCTTCGCCTCGGCGTACTTGCCCATGTCGTTGTAGATGACCGCCAGGTTGAGCGCCGCCTCCGTGTAGGCGGGGTTGATGCGGAGCGCTGACTCGAACGCCCGCTGCGCCCGGGCGAACTGGCCCTGGTCATGGTAGATGACGCCGAGCATGTTGTAGACGTCGGCGAACGATTGGTTCTGTTCGGCGACCTGCGACAGGTATTGCTCGGCCTGCGCGTACTGCTTCTTGTCGAAATACCCCCGCCCGAGGGTGAGGAGCTGCTTGAGGGGCTCGTCCATGTCCCTACCTCGCCAATGCTGGCGATCAGACCGTTAGCCTACCTGAGCGCGGACGGAAACAAGAATTCCTGACCGCGCCGCACCAGACTCAACCGCCGCTCCCCCTGCTGGTCTACCGGCCGGGAGGGGAGATCGCCCTCCAGGCGCCAGTGCTCGGTGGCCACGGCCTCGTCCCGCTCGAGCCGGATGAACCATGCTCCAGACCTGTAGCGCCGCCGCTCCAACGCCAGCAGCACCTCCAGCTCCGGGCCTCCCACCTCACCCGACCCGCCCGCGTCTCCTGCTCGCTCGGGGGCCGAGAGCCGCGCCAGCGCCTGCGCATCCCCCGCCTCCAGGGCCCGCCGCCGGGCTTCCAGCGCCGCCACCACCGCCGCCAGCCTGGGGGCCGGCAGCCCCTGGGGCACCCACTCCCCCTCCCGGAGGATGAAGGGGACCTGCTCCACGCCCAGCGAGCTGACCTCGGTGGCCCCCAGGGCGCCGGTGAAGTCCAGGGTGGCCAGCGCCTCGGCCCGCTGCCCCCCGGGCTCCAGGCGCACGGTGATGCGGTTGAAGTGGTGCTGGCGCGCGGTGAGCGGCGCCGGGAGGCCCGGCAGGGAGAGCGAGAGCCCGTCCCGCTCGGTGCGCTTGAGGGCGGTGATGATCTCCGCCTCGGGGCCGGCCGCCAGCCCGAGCCCCCGCGGCCCCAGGAGCGCCACCAGGACGAACGCCACCGCGGCGATGAGGATGCCGCCCAGCCGGCTCCAGTCCTCGGTGGACTTCACGACCCGAGCATACGCTGGGCCCGCTCCGCGGCGCGCGTCCCCGGCAGACGCTCGATGACCTTGCGCAGGGTCTCCTGGGCGCGGGTGGGCTCCTTGAGCTTCACGTAGGCCTCATGGAGGGAGAAGAGCGCCTGCTCCTCGTACTGCGTCCCCGGGTAGCGGGCCAGCATCCCCTCCAGGCGCTGGGCCACCCCCCTCCAGCGCTCGCGCTTGCGGTAGAAGTCGGCCACGTACAGCTCGTGCTCCGCCAGCCGGCGCTTCGCCTCCTCCGCCTTGAGCTTCGCGTCCTTGGCGTACTGCGAGTCGGGGTACTGGCGCACGAAGTCGTTCATCGCCCGGAGCGCGGAGCTGACCTCGGTCTGATCCTTCTCCTCCGAGGGCGGCAGCAGGAAGAAGTCCGAGGGCATGTCCTCCGCGTGCGAGAGGGCGGCGCGCCAGGCGGCGTAGTCCACCTGGGGGTGCGTCGGGTTGAGCTTGATGAAGGCCTCGTACTTGTCGCGCGCCTCGGGGAAGCGCTCCTGCTCGAAGTCCACGTCCGCCAGCCGCAGCTCCGCCTCCTTGGAGGCCTCCAGGTACGGGAACTTCGTCTTCACGTACACGAAGTACTTCTCGGCCTTGAGGAAGTCCCGGTCGGCCAGGGCCTCCTCCCCCAGCCGGAGGTTCTCCTCGGCCTGGGTGGCGTAGTCGGGATCTCCGGCCTGCCCGTCCTTCATGGCGGCACAGCCGGTGGAGAGCAGCAGGAGGGCGGTCAGGCAGGTCGCGGCAAGACGCATGGTCACCCGCGCAAGCTAATCGTCCAGCCCGGACGGATCCAGCGATGCTTCACCGAGCAGCTGCTGGATGACGTCCTCGGAGAAGCCCCGGCTGTGGAGGAGGCGTCCGGCGCGGGCCCGCTCCTTGGGGCCCAGCGGCCGGCCGAGCAGCCTCCGCCGCTCGAGCACCTGCCGTGCGGCGGCCAGTGGATCGAACTCCACCTCCCCGGAGGCGGCCGACAGCGCCTCGCGCGCCACCTCGCTCCCCAGCCCGTGGGCCTGGAGCCGCTGGAGCACCGCGCGGGGGCCGAACCGCCCCCGGCTCAGCAGCGCGGCGGCCCGCTCCCGGGCAAAGCGCGCGTCGTCGAGGTAGCCATACCCCTGGAGCCTGCCCAGCACCTCCTCCATTACGTGCGCGGAGAAGCCCTTGCGCTCCAGGGCGAGCCTCAGCTCATGCCGGCTCCGGGCCCGCACGGCCAGCAGCCGCAGGCACGCCTCTGTCGCGCGCCGCACTGCCTCGGGGCCTTCCTGCTCCGTGCTCATCGCTTGCTCTCCGAGCCCACCGGAGCAGCCTCACAGGGGCTCGGCCGCGCAGGCAGCGCCACCGCTTCGCCTCCTCCAGCGCGCCTCTTACCGAATAAAGTAGGATTTCTAACTCTACCACTTTCACTTAAAGTAATTGTCATACTCTCAATGCGTATGAATTAACTATCCTGATCCCCTGCGGCCTTTCCGGATTGGCAAGGAAGGCCGGGTGGCGGCCGGCGCACCTCGGTCTCCAGTGAGGGGAGGCACTGCATGAAAGCTGCACGCGTCTGGGGCGCATCGCTCGTATTGCTCGCATGGTTGAGCAGTTCCTGCAGCCAGGAACACTCCCCGCCGAAGATAGAGCCCACCCCCGCCTCCGCGCGCACGAAGGAGCAGGCGGCCCGCAGCCAGAACAAGGTGCTCGTTCTGGGCAGCAGCGTCGCGGGTGGGCTGGCCAGCCGCGAGGCCCAGGCCGCC
>JAFGNZ010000093.1 GCA_016926755.1 Myxococcaceae bacterium
GAGCAGCGACAGCGCCACGCGCGCCACGGGGATGCCCATCATCACCAGCAGGCCCACCATGGCAATGGCCCGCCCACGCGTAGCCAGCACGCCCTCCATGACGTCCGAGAGTCGGTGCGGCGTGTGAACCGGCCCCGTCACCCGCTGGAGCGCCTCGACGGAGGAGAAGTAGTCCGGATGGTGGAAGAACATCAGCCCCATGCCGCACACCACCAGCACCAGGCTCGCCAGCACGCCGTAGCGCAGCAGGTGGCTGATGAGCAGCTCCGGGCTCCCGGCCAGCGCTGTGGGGGCGGAGACCCTCGTCTCCAGCGTCGGCTGCATGCTCATCCGGTCCACCCCTTGCGCAGCATCTCGAAAGCCACCCACAACAGCACGCCGACGAAGAGCACGCGCAGCCACCCGCTCCTGAGCTTCTTCAGGTAGCGCGAGCCGGCGAAGGCCCCCACCGTGACGCCCAGGCACACCGGGCTGGCGATGAACGGATCGATGTCGCCGCGCGCGAAGTAGAGCCCCGCACTGGCCGCGGCCGTCACCCCGATCATGAAGTTGCTGGTCGCCGTGGACACCTTCAGGGGCAAGCGCATGGCCAGGTCCATGGCCGGCACCTTCAGCGCGCCGGAGCCGATGCCCAGCAGCCCGCTCACCGTGCCCGCAACGTACATGAGGCCCAGGCCGGTGAGAGGACGGGTGACGCGGTAGTCGACCTCGCCCCCGGAGTCCTCGTCGAAGTAGCTGCTGTGCAGCGCCAGCCGGTCGGCCAGGGCATCCGCTGGGACGGGAGCGTCCGCGCGTGCCCCCAGCTTGCGCAGCATGGCCACGGCCGAGTACGCCATGACGGCGCCGAAGACGAGGTACAGCCCGCGCCCGCCCACGACTCCCGCGAGGAATGCCCCCGTGAGCGCCCCCGCCGTGGTCGCCAGCTCCAGGAACATGGCCACGCGCAGGTTCGCCAGGCGCTCCCTCAGGTAGGCCGCAGCGGCGCCGCTGGACGTGGCGATGACGGACACGATGGAGGCGCCCACCGCATAGCGGATGTCCACCTTGAGCAGCAGCGTGAGGACGGGGACCAGGATGAGCCCGCCCCCCAGCCCCAGCAGCGAGCCCAACAGCCCCGCGGCCACGGAGATGGCGAACACCACGGTGACGAAGAGGAAGGGAGTCATCGCGAAAGGTGAAGTCGCCCCCTACCTTCCCTCTTTCTTCCTGGGGCTACAATCCATCAAGGTGCGCCTGAAGCATGGCCCCGCTCACCAGGACGAGGGCCGGGCGGGCCTCAGCTCCCGCGCTTGTCCTCACGCTCTTCCAGAGCTCCCATTGGCCTCCGAGGCGGGCGACCCTCTCGTCATCGCGAGCTGAATCGGAGATGCTACACCTGTCGCTAGGTCTCGCGAGGTGACATGAGCACGCCCAAGAGGGATGAGGCCGGGAACGTTCACCCTCGCCCGCAGGAGTCGAAAGTCCTCCCCGAGCAGGCCGTGGAGGAGCGCCTGCTGGTCATCCTCGGGTTCACGGGGAGCATCCTGTTCGAGTTCGACGCGGAGGCCCGTTACACCGCGGTGTCAGCCCCCGCCGAGGAGCTCCTGGCCATTCCCCGCGATCAGCTCCTGGGGCGCACCATCCCCGAGGTGGTTGGCCCCCAGGCGGCCGCCCCATTCCTCGAGCGCATCCAGAGCGTGCTGACCACGGGGCACGCCGACCCCTTCGAGTACGACCTGGAGGTCCTCGGGGGACGCCGCTGGTTCCGGGCCAACGCGTTGATGGTGCCGCGGCGCCAGCACGTGCTCTTCCTGGTGCAGGACATCACCCGGCAGAAAGGGCTGGAGCAGCACCTGCTGGAGTCGGACCGACTGGCGGCGCTGGGGACGCTGGCGGCGGGCGTAGCCCACGAGGTGAACAACCCCCTCAGCTATGTCTCCTCCAACCTCAACTTCATCGCGGAGGGAATGGCGGAGATCCTCCGCCTCCTGGAGGAGACCGGCCGTGCACCTGACCCGGACTGGCTGAAGCGCTCGGTGAAGGAGTGCGCGGAGGCGCTCTCCGAGGCGCAGGAGGGCACCGGGCGCATCCGGCGCGTCGTGGCAGATCTGAAGACCTTCGGGCGCGGCGAGGACCCGAGCGAGGGCGCGGCGAACGTGGTCCGGGCGCTCGAAGGAGCCATCAGCATCGCCAGACCCGAGCTCCGGTTCCGGGCACGACTGGTCAAGCAGCTGGGCGAGGTGCCGCGGGTGCGCGGCAGCGAGTCACGCCTGGGGCAGGTCTTCCTCAACCTGCTGATCAACGCGGCCCAGGCCATCCCCGAGGGGGCCCCGGACAAGAACCGGGTGGAGGTGCGCCTGCGCGAGGAGGAGGGGAGGGTGGTGGTCGAGATCGAGGACACCGGGGCGGGCATTCCTCCCGAGGTTCGCGAGCGCATCTTCGACCCCTTCTTCTCCACCAAGCCCTCGGGCATCGGGACGGGCCTGGGCCTCTCCATCTGCCACGGCATCGTCACCAGCCTCGGCGGAGAGATCTCCGTGGAGAGCACCGTGGGTCAGGGCTCCTGCTTCCGCATCCGGCTGCCGGTGAGCTGATGGATCAGAGATCGGGATCGTCGGAGAATGGCACGGTCCACCGGCCATGCGAGTGCCAGGTCGAGGGCATGATATTCTCCTCGCGTGCCCGAGAACGTTGCCCGCGGTATCGCCGGAGTCCTGCTGATCGTCCACGCCGGGCTGGGGGCCTGGGCCCTCGTGGGCTTCATGGAGCTCGCGCTCCCGGAAGTCCCCTGGAAACGGGTGAGCAATCCCCTCTTCTCGCGATCGATGCTGCTCCTGCAGTGGAGCTTGATCAGCGTGGCCGCGACGGCGTTCATCGCCGGCTACCTCGGTCGCTGGAAGCACACGCCCATGGCGATGCTGCTGGTCTACTCGGCCATGGCGCTGGTCTGCGCGTATCAGACGTTCTTCATCCTGACGAACGCCTCCCGCTTCCGCGCGATGGCCATCGAGTACACCGAGTACGCGGTCATCTTGCTGTTCTTGTTCCTCTCCCACCCCATGCGCCTTCGCTTCTCGTGACTGCTCGCAACGGTGTCCGCGCTGGGATCAGGTGCGGCACGCCGCGGGATGCCCGGCGAAGAGCTCGCGCCCGTTCGCGAGGATGCGCTGGAAGATCAGCGCGTCTTCCTCATCGGGAGTGACCGACTCGTTTCCCGACTGCACGGTCCCGCCCACGACGATGTCGTCCTGGCGGCAGAACACGTATGAGATCACACGGTTCGCACACCCCCCACTGAAGAAATAGAACTGCTTGGGCAAGGTCTTCCGCAGGATCACCAGGTGCCCGCGCTGCGCGACGAGGTTCTCGTCGCCAAACAGCTTCTTCGCACCATACCCCGTGCAGTTGATGATGATGTTCTCGGGGAGGGACATGACATCCTTCCTCGACTCGAACAGCCTCTGCTTGAACTGCACCGAGGCCTTCACGAGGTCCGCGGTCAGCTTTGGAAGCAGGAGGGTCGGGTTCATCAGCCAGTTGCTGTACTCGCGGCCGACCGTGGTGAGCTTCTCGAAGGGGAGCGTTCCTCTTCTGTGCACGGGAACCACATCATGCGGCGTGAACTCGTCAAAGGCCTTGATCCCGTGGTCGAGCGTGTAGTTCTTCCGCTCCGCGACCCCGAAGAGGGTCCGTTGCCCCGAGTTCTGGATCTCGACGATCCGGTCGCGAGACCTTCGCAGATACAGCGCCAGGAGGCGCTTCTTCTCCTCGCTTCGATACTCATGGATGACCCCCGACGGTTCGAACTGCCCGCCGGCCAGGAACGACGTCGTCGACCGGACGTCGAGATCCCTCGCGTAGATACTCAGCGGCAGGGTCGGCCACTTGCGGCGCAGCTCGGTGGCCACGGTCAACCCGATCACCCCAGTGCCCAGAACCGCGATGGATGGGGTCTCCCGAGCCTGCCGCAACCTCACCAACAGCTCCTCGACCATCTCGGTGACGATGCTGGCGCAGCCCCAGCTCAGGGTGATCCCGCCTCCTCCGTGGCCATAATTGTGGACCAGATACTTCTTCCCGGAGGAGGTCTCGATGGGCTGCTCTTCGAGCGCGAGGCGTACCCCTCCTCTTCGATGGGGTCGAATGCCGATCAGGTGCGGCGCGGTCTCACGCAAGAGAGAGAAGTCCGGGCTCGGCAGGATCTCTCCATTGCGCAGGTGACTGGGGCGCGCGGCGAATGCCGGAAAGGCCGCGCCGCCGGCCACGGCGAGGGTCCCCTGCAGGAAGCGGCGTCTCGAGAAGGGCAAGGTGGTATCGGTCACGGTTCTCTCTCACGCCTCACGGAGCACGGATGGAACGTCGCGCGGCTGGATGAGCGCATGGATGAGGACGGGCCCGGGGGAGTCCTTCGCGTCTGCCAACAACTGCCGGAGCTCGGGCAACGCGCCCACCGTCTTCGCAGCGCTGAAACCGAGGGACTTCGCCAGATCGGCATAGCTCCAGCGGTTCAATGCCAGGTAGGGCTTCAGCGGCGTCGCTGTGTCACGGAAGAAGCGAGGATCCAGGAGCCACTGCTCGATGCCGTAGGTGCCATTATCGAGGACGATGACAATGGCTCGTAGCTTGCGCCGCGCCATGGTCGACAGACTTTGCGCGGTCATCTGAAACCCGCCATCACCGCAGATGACCAGCGGGCGCCTGTCCTGGGCGAGGCCTACGCCAACGGCGGCCCCTACCGAGTAGCCAATGGCTTGCCAGACCGCATTGCACACGAAGCCTTTTCGGCCGGTGATGTTCAACTCCGCCGCCGGATACATGCTGAGGCTGGTATCGGTGATGGCGATGAAGCGCTCATCGAGGAAGCCGCTCACCTCCTCGAGCACCTCATCGTAGGTCAAGCCCTGCTCGGCCATCGCGCCCGGGGCCACCGGCGCCGCCGGGGCCGAGGCTCGCCTCTGGCGGAATGAGGGGCCGGGGAGCCGTGTCCGCTCGTGGTGCTCCGGCTTCGGCTGCCATGGCTGACGTTGCAGCTCGGCCAGGAGTGGCGCCAGGGTCGCTTTGACCGCGGGCCCACGCCCCACCCGAGCGGACTGATTGGCGATCAGGATCAGCTTGTCACGCCCCTGGGTGACGAGCCCCCGGTATTGCCGCCCCATGACACAGCCGATGGCCAGCAGTGCATCCGCTCCCTCGATGATCTTCTTCACCGAGGGCACCGCCCGCGCCCCCCCGTAGACCCCGACGAACCCCGCCGTCTGCTCGGGGATCACCGATTTGGCCAACATCGTCGTCGCCCATGGGAGGCTGAATTTCTCGACCAATGCGGCCACGGCATCCTCCAAGCCGTACCGCTGGTTCTCGATTCCAAGCAGCAGCGCCGGCCGTGATGCCGTGCGCAGCCTTTCGACGATCTCGGCCGCGAGCCGGCTCTCCTGGCCGGAGGGTGCAATGGTTACGTCCAGCGCGCTGCCCGGTGCTGGGCACCGCGCGTCCCAGATGTGCTTTGCGATCTCGATATAGACCGGCCGCTGGGACTTCAGCGCGGTTCGAATGGCCGTGTCGACGACCCTCGGCACGTCTGACGCCTTCTCAGCGCGGTCTGCATACTCCGTTACCTCTCGGAAGATCGAGAGGTCCGTCTTCTCGCGACCGGTCGAGTGGCTGAAGAATGTGCCGAACTCTCTCTGAAGGCGAAGGTCCTCGGAGCTGGGCCCCCCGTTGACGATCACCACCGGGCTGCGCTCGGCGTAGGCCCCGCCAATGGCGGGAAGCAGGCTCATGGTGCCGACGCCGTAGGTCACCGCGACCGCCCCCAGGCCGCGCATGCGCGCGAAACCATCGGCCGCGTAGCCCGCCTCGAGGTCGCTGCTGTTCACCACGACAGCCATCTCTGTGTCCCTGGCCGCGGCGAAGAGCGGATCACAGGTCGCGCCCGGCACGCCAAACAGGATGTCCACGCCGTGCTGGCTCAGCCTGGTGAGGATGTACTTCGCGACCGTGGTGGGCGCAGTCCCGGGTTGAGCCGTGGCGGCATTGAGCGCGGTCCCTGTCAACACTCCCGCTGCGCCCGTCAGGGATACTGCGGAGACCTGGAGGAACTGCCGCCTCGAGATTGACCCCGGCTCATCGTCGCTCATCTTCGCCTCCATCCGCCGAATCTTCTAGGGGAGCTGCTGCTCCAGCAGGCGCCACCGTGCATGGACCCACTGACGGAGGTACTCTATCTCCTCATCGTACGTCGTGAAGTCGGTGCGGCGGCGCCACCGCCTGAAGTCGCGGTAGGCCTTGCCCCAATGGGCCTCGTCGCGCCGCGCCGCGGCGGCCAGCTCCCGCGAGTACTGTTCGATGAGCCCAAGCACCTCCTCCTCGCGGAGCTCGCCGCGCAGCAAATCCCGGTAGCGCTCGCGCATCGGCCCGGCGATGGAGGGGTCGGCCAGCATCCTCGCGAAGAGCAGATTGCGGTCCGAGAAGTCGGAGAGGAGCTCCGGAGCAATCCGCCAGGTGTTCCACGCCTGGCCGAAGCTGGTATCGAGATCCCAGGGGATGAAGCGCCACAGCCCTTCCGCTCCAGGGGCGCGGTAGTGGTAGGCGTTCTTCGACACCGAGTCGTTCGTATGGACCAGCGTCGCGAAGATCCACCAGTCCTCGTAGTCGCGCGTCTCCATCCATGAGCCCCGCTCCGCCCGAAAGGTCTCCGCGTCCGCATCGGCCACGAACTCCGTGAACGCGAGGATGCTCTCGTAGGCCCCACGCCCGCTCCTGGGCTGGCCCTCCTTCTTCTCGAAGCCGGCCGTCAGAGAGGACTTGAGCGAGCCCTCGAGGGTGTGACGTGAGAAGTTGGCCTCGAAACCGATGGCCTTGAAGAGCTCCCCCTCCGCGTCCAGCCCTTGCGCCGCCAGCAGCTCCCCGTCGACGTGGTCGGCGACCGTGTACAGGCCCCAGTACTTCCCGTTCAGGTAGAGGATCGCGCTCCCGGTCTTCACCTGGAGGTGCTCCGGCGACATGCGATTCCACAGCGTGAAGGCGAGCCTCGACCGCAAATACGAGTTGTCATTGAAGGGGCTGATGAGCACCAGCTTGCGCCGGCCGGTGAAGCCGGCGTCGAGCAGCGGATCTTCGAAGCGCGCGCTGGGGGGGAACGTGAGGGTGTAGCTGCGCTTTGGAAAGGCGCGGGAGGTGTGCCCGCGGAGCTTCGCCTCCACCGAGGAGCAGCGGCCCCAGGAGAAGAGCCGCGCCGGCTGGTCACCATCCTCCTCCGGCAAGGAGGGCGCGAAGAAGAGGTGGAAGACGGGCAGTCCGTCTTCCTCTGCGTGGAGGGCGCTGGACTCGAGCTCCTCGCACCCTGGCAGGGAGTCACTCCATCCGTTCATGACCTGGCAGGCCGAGAGCACCCCGCAAGCCATTCCCGTCAGCAGCCAGCTCGCGATGCGCCGGCCTCTCCATGCCATGTCTCCTCCCCTGGCCGTGGAAGGTAGCCACCGCCGGGAGAGGCGTCAGCCCCCTCTCCGGGGCAGCGCTCTCCACGGGGGCCGCCGAGGAACGAGCAGGCAACCAGGCGCCTGGCCCCCGGCCCTGGAACGGACGGGGCTACACTTTCTGATGGGTGATCAGCGCCGTGATGTCGAACCAGACCTCCGAGCCGTCCTCGCAGGCCATGAGATCGAAGTGGCGCCCTTCCCTGCTGACCAGGCTCTGCAACTTGCGCGATTTGTTCAGGTGCCTGAGCACGTCGAATTCATCCTCGACGTGGGTCACGGGGTATGGCCGCTCCGGCGTGCCGTCACCGCTCGCGAGCAGCCCTTGGAGGCAGGCCTCCGCGAGCTGGAGCTCAAACTGGGCCGTCTTCTCGTCGCCGAGGTGCTTTGCCGTGAGGCACGCGAGCTGGTGCACGGCGGGGCTGAGCATCCAGTTGGGCATCATCTCGCGCAGCTTCTGTCGGATCTCCTCGTAGCGCTTCTCCTGGTAGAGCACCTCCAGCGACTTGAGATCGTCGGAGTATGGAGCGTATTCGGGGTGATCGGTGATGAGCGTGTGAAGCGCCCGGTACGTCGCCTCACCGGGTTTCACGACGAGTGCTAGGAGCGCCTGTTGCATCTTCCTGTCTTCCTCCTGGGGAGCAGCCAGCTCGAAGCCTACCGTCTCGCCGGGCTCGGGCTCCTGAAAATGCTCGATCAATCGACCATCACCTCGAACGGCATCCGTGCGTAGACGCCGGCGGGATCGTTGAGGGAGCGCAGGATCTCCAGCTGCCGCTGAACGTCGGACCACAGGCGGTCCACCGCCGAGTGGGCCTTGCGCTTGGGCTTCGTCTCCAGGGACTCCATCAGCTGCTCGAGGAAGGGCTTGGGGGCCTCTGGCAGATCCATCCGGTAGTCGCTGCCAACCCCCGCCCTCTCGGCCGCGAACCGGGCCGCCTCCTGCAGGCCGCCCAGCTCGTCCACCAGCCCCAGCTTGCGGGCCTCCTCTCCGGACCACACGCGGCCCTGGCCGATCTCATGGACCTTCTCCCGAGGCAGCTGCCGGCCCTCCGCCACCTTGTCCAGGAACTGCTCGTAGACGCGGTCCACCAGGTGCTGGATGCGCGCCAGCTCCTCCTCCGTCTTGGGCCGGGCGAGCGTTGCCGGGTTGGCCATCTTCGCGGTCTGCACGCTGTCAAAGGTGATCCCGTGATCGTTGGCCAGCTCCTGCACGTTGGGCAACAGGCCGAAGACGCCTATCGAGCCGGTGATGGTGGTGGGCTGGGCGAAGATCCGGTCGCCGTAGGCGCTGATCCAGTAGCCCCCCGAGGCGGCATAGCTGCCCATGGAGATCACCACCGGCTTCACCTTCCGGGTGATGATGACCTCCCGCTGGATGAGATCCGAAGCGCCCGCGCTGCCCCCGGGGCTGTTGACGCGCAGGACAACGGCCTTCACGTCCGGATCCTGGCGGAGCTTGCGCAGCTCGCGGCTGACGCGATCGCCGCCGGCCTGCTCCGGGCGCCCCTCGCCGTTGACGATCTCGCCCTCGGCGTACACCACGCCGACGCGGTGCTTGCCGCCCTTGGGACGAACCTCCAGCTCGGCGTAGGTGTCCAGCGAGATCTGGTTGAAGGTCTTCTCCTGCTCGTCGGTGCCCGCCAGCGCCTTCAGCTCCTCCAGGATCTCGTCAAATGCCGCGATGCGGTCGACGAGCCCGGCGGCCTTTGCCTCGTCCGACAGCAGGAAGCCCTTCTCGTCCGCCACGGCCTGGACGGCCTCGGGGGGCTGCTTCCGGTCGCCGCCGACCGCGACCTTCCGCTCGGTCCAGAGATCATCCAGGAGCTTCTGGAGCTGCTCCCGGTTGGGATCGCTCATGCGGTTGAGCGTGAAGGGCTCGACCGCGGACTTGTACTTGCCCACCCGGGTGACCTGCACCTGGATGCCGTACTTCTGGAGGGCATCCCCGAAGAACACCGGCTCCGCCGCGAGGCCGGCCACCTCCACGAGCCCCGCGGGGTTCACCACGAGCGTGGAGGCCACCGAGGCGAGGTAGTAGTCGTGCTTGCCCCAGTCGAGGTTGTAGGCCAGGACGGGCTTCTTCTCCTTGAAGCGCTGGATGGCGGCCCGCAGCTCCCGCAGGGCCGCGGGGCCCGAGCCGTAGCCCGCGGGGGTGAGGTTGCCGATCAGGAAGAGGCCCACGATCCGCTCGTCCTCGGCGGCCCGGTCCAGGGCCGCCACCGCGGTGGCCAGGGCGACGACGCGGGTCTCCTCGCCTCGAATGGCGCTCTGGAGCACCTCGCTCGGCCCGGCCTCATTGGTGTGATCGAGCAGGTTCATGTCCAGGTCCAGGACCAGCACGGCCTTGGAGGGCACCCTGGGACTGTCAGGCCCCGCCAGGGCCACCAGGCCCAGGAGCAGGACGAAGGCACCCGCGGTGAAGAGGGCGACAGCCAGCAGGCAGGCCAAGAGCATCTTGAGGAAGTCCTTCATGCATGCACCCCCGGGAGCGGCCCGGGAGCATGCCATCCGGATCCTCGTGGCGCGGGGCGCCAACCTCCTCCGTGCCCTGCAGTCAACACCGCTCGCGAGTGCACAGCGGGCGCGTGCAGCATCACCAGACCTCAAGAATCCGAGAAGGGCCACGACGCCGGGGATGGTAAACATTTAGCCTGAAATGTCGGAGGCCGGCCCCCTCGGGAGCGGTGGCACAGGGTGGAATACCCTAGGAAAAACGCCCACTTCGTCAAGCAGGCACACTTTCGCCTGAATTGTAGGATAAAAAATAATGAGCAGTACGCAACGGCGAGAGGCACGGGCAGAGAATGAAAGCACGGTGCTTTCGCAGCCCGCTCTCACCGGAGATCGACGATGCGTATCAATGATGGCGGCTCCCACGCTCCCCGCGTCCAACCCTCTGCTCCCCAGGCTCCGAAGTCTTCTTCGAGCAAGCCCGCGCAGAGCCCCCCGAACACCGCGCGCCCCGCGCCGAAGCTCCACGCGGACTCGGTGGACACGCGCAGCCTGTCCACCATGCCCCCGGCGGCCGCGGCGCCCCGCCTGCCGGTGCCGGCCTCGGATCTGCGGCGCGGCCAGTCGGGCACCGAGGTGCGGCAGCTCCAGGAAGGGCTGGTGTCCACGGGCTACCTGAGCGCGCAGGACATGGCCACGGGCCCCGGCCAGTTTGGCCCCAGGACGGAGGCGGCCCTCAAGCGGCTGCAGTCCGCCAACGGGCTGAGCCCCACGGGCGTGTTCGACGCCTCGGCCCGCGAGGCGCTGACCCGGGCGCTCACGCCCTCCACGCCCACGGATCCTTCCATCCCGGCCGCCGGCATGCGGCGGGGCAATGAGGGCGGCAACGTCCTGCAGCTCCAGAACAGCATGGTGCAGCTGGGCTACATGAGCCAGGAGCAGGTGAACACCGGCCCGGGCATCTTCGGTGCGCAGACGGAGCGCTCGGTCAAGGCGCTGCAGGTGCGCAACGGGCTGTCCGCCACGGGCGTGTTCGACGAGGCCACCCAGGCGGCGCTGGCGAAGGAGGTGGGCCAGTACAAGGATCCGTCGCAGATGGTGCAGGAGTCCTACCAGAAGCTCCTGGGCCGTGAGCCCTCCGCCGAGGAGCTGTCGGCGGCCACGGCCCGCGCCGAGGAGATCAAGCAGTTCGGGGGCAGCCTCTCGGCCATGCGCCAGGACACGGTGGGCGCCATCCGCCAGACCGACGAGTACCGGGCCGCGCACCCCATCGGCTCGGGCACGGTGTCCACCACGGAGGACGCCAACGAGTACTTCCTCACCCAGTGGGGCGGCACGCCGTACAACTCGGCCAGCGGCGCTCCGTTCGGCTACAACGACTGCGGCCCCACCTCGGCGGTGATGGCGCTGTCGGCCATCGGCCTGATGGAGCGGCCCTCGCCGGAGAACGCCTCCGCCACCATCGACGCGGTGCGGGACGCGGCGCTCGGCCACGACACGACGCAGTCGCAGCGGATGGGCTTCGGCTCGCTGCAGCGCGCGGTGCAGGAGTATGGCGGGCAGACGCAGATGATCAACGGCATCGACTCGATCGACCAGGCGATCGAGCGCGGCAACCCGGTGGTCATCGGCGGCAACCCCTGGCAGGCCTGGGGCTCCGAGCAGCGCGCCAACGGCAACTACCTCAACAGCCGCGACCCGGGCGGGCACTTCGTCACCGTGCTCGGCAAGACCCAGGACGGCAAGTACATCGTCGGCGATCCGCTGGTGAAGAACGGCACCATCGCGGTGTCTCGCGAGCAGCTCCAGACCTTCTTCCAGAGTGGCTTCGGCGCGATGGAGGTCTACCGGCCGTAACGGCGGCTCGCCGCGCCGTGGGGCCAGGGGATGCCCTGCCCCACGCGCGATCGCCTCGCGAGGTTTGCTAGAGAGCCTCGGGCACTCACTCAGCCCGGGTCTCGCTCTTGCTCCCGAGGGGTAAGGCTTCAGCCGATGGCGGCAACCACATTCACCGGAGCCGCCTCCGCGTGGAGCCTGGGCGGGAACGCATGGACGCGAAAGGCGCTCACGGGCAGCAGCGCCTCCAGGTTCGTGAGGTTCTCGAACAACAGGATGTCCCGCCCCAGGAGGAGGTGGTGGACCTCGAACGGATAGCGGTCCGGTGAGGGCAGGTCCATGCCGAGCGCCTTGATGCGCCGATCGCTCAGCGCCCGGGCGAAGCGCTCGGTGACGAGCGGGTGGTCTCGATAGTAGGCCTCACCGCCGAACAGCCGCGAGTGCCCGGTCAGCAGCAGGAGGATGTCCCCGGGCTCGAGGACTGCCCCCGCCAGGGTGTCCTCGTCGATGACGGAGCGCCCCCTCACGTCCAGCAGCCGGCCCGGCCCCGTGAAGGCCTCCGGTGGGAAGTCATCGATGTACTTCCCCCCGGGGACCATATGGATCGGGGCGTCCACGTGGGTACCGACGTGAAGGCCCGAGTGCATCCGATAGGCGGTGTAGCCCTCCCGCTCCACGGTGGCCAGGGGCGTGAGCTGGGGGGAGGGATCTCCAGGGAAGGCGGGCATCCCATCCGTGAACACGTGGCTCAGGCAGACCAGGCGAGCCGGGCTGCTCCCCGAGCCCGTGTCGGCCGGGAGGCTCAAGACCAGAAGCCCTCGTGTGCCTTCATCGCTTCCGCTTCGAGCATGGGCCCCTCGATCCGGATCCTGGCACTGGAGGTGGCCAGGATATCCCGGCAGGAGATGTACGGATCATCCGGGAAGTACGGGCGCAGCGCCTCGGCGGACAGGGCGTACACCACGTGACGGATCCCGCTGTTGAAGAGCGCGCCGGAGCACATGACGCACGGCTCCGCGCTGGCGTAGAGGGTGGCCTCCCGCAGCTGCTCGCGACTGAAGCGCCGCACCGCCTCCGTCAGCAGGTTCAGCTCCGAGTGGCCGAGCGGGTTCTTGCCGGTGACCACCGTATTCTCGGCCTCCAGCACGATCTGCCCGTTGAGGAGCAGGAGCGCGCCGAATGGCCCGTTCCCCTTCTCCCGCGCCTGGTAGGAGAGCTCGATGCATCTCCGGATGAAGCCCTCGTGTCCTCGTTCCATGATTCCTCCTAGCTGTTCCAGAAGCCTTCATGCGCCTTGAGCACCTCGGCCTCCATGTCCAGCCACTCCAGGGTGACGCTCACGCCGAGCAGCTCGAACACCCTCTGGCTTTCGATGAAGGGATAGGGCTGCGTGCGCTCCAGCAGCGCCTTCGTCGTGCAGCCGAACACCAGGTGGCGCACGCCGCTGTGGAGCATGGCGCCACAGCACATGAGGCAAGGCTCCACGGCGGTGTACAGCGCCGCCCGCTGGAGCTCCCCTGGAGACAGCCGCTGGCAGGCCTCTCTCAACACGTTCATCTCCGAGTGGCCGAACGGGTGGCCTTCGCTCGAGTTCGTGTTCTCCCCCTCCAGCACGATCCGCCCATCCACGGCGAGGAGCGAGCCGAAGGGCATGTTGCCCTTCTCTCGCGCCCGGAGGGAAAGCTCGATGCACCTGCGGAGGTACGGCGCGTGTCGCTCCATGGGGCCTCTCGGATCCGACATTTCAGGGGAGCTCATGACAGCGGGAGGCTCCTCAGCTCACAGTCCTGTCCCTGCTCCGGGCGCATGCGGAACAGGCGGCCCTGGGGGATGGCGACCCGCGTGCCCGGGCGCAGGGTGACGAACCCACCCGTCCCCACGCCGAACTCGAGGCTCCCGCGCTGGAGCTCCAGGTGCAGCGCGGTCTCCGCGATCCGCGGGAAGAACGCCCGGTTGCCGCCATGCAGCACCAGGTGCCGCGCGGGCTGCGCCGCCGACGGCTCCGGAGGCTGCCGCCCGCCCAGCACGTCATCGGCGAAGCGAATCTGCCCCGCGAGATCCGCGGCCGCGCACCCAGCCAGGCGCCGGAAGCACTCGAAGCCCACGTAGATCTCCTGCAGGATGCTGTCGCCATACGCCTCGATGGCGGGGATGATCAGCTCCTGGAGGACGATCTCCCGGTGGCGCTGGTCCACCTGGATGTGCTCCTCGAAGTAGCTCAGATCCATCTTCTCGGTTCCGAGGGCCTCCTTGAAGGCGGCCGTGAGCTTCTCGAAGAAGCACGTGGTGGTGGCCTCGGCGAAGTACATGGCCCCGAGGTACTGGAAGAAGTGCCTGGGGCTCTTGCAGATGAAGTGGAAGTAGTTCGCCATCATCAGCGAGCTGGGCAGGTAGTCCTCGAGGTAGCAGTGAGGATAGGTCTCCAACCCACAGGAGGCCATGGCCTGCTTGAAGAGGCTGGAGTGCTTCCGCTCCAGGCTCCCGTTGCCGTACTCGTCCATGAAGACGCGCAACAGGGAGCACTGCAGCGGGCCGGAGCTGCCGCCCAGGCTCCCCGTCATCGCGGCGCCCTCGGTGAGGAAGTCAGAGGCCTTGTGCAGCAGGTAGAGGCGGATGGCCTCCTTCTTGTGCTTCACCTGGCGCAGCAGCTCGCTCAGCCCCAGCGGGGCACGATCCTCCTCGGCGACGGCTTGCTTCAGGGTCTCGAGCAGTCCGGGGGCGGTCCACTCGCGGACCTCGATGCCGTTCTCCAGGAAGCCGAAGACGGCGTCCTCCAGCGGGATGCGCAGCGCCAGCCCCTGCGCGAGCCGCTCCCGAGCGAAGTACGCCTCATAATCCCGGCGGCAGATCGGGTTGATGTTCATGTGGGGAAGGAAGACCCCCGACTGCTCGTGGAGGGTGTGGAGGAACTTGTTGAGCAGGTAGGCGTTGGGGGTGGTGACGTCGGCGAAGTCGTGCAGGGCGTGGGCCTGCTCGAGCTGCTCCTCCCCGAAGGCCAGCGGACGGTGCCAGGCGTTGCGCTGCATCCACTGTGCAGTCTTCCGGAAGCAGTGCGCGTGGGCGTACTGCTTCATCTGCTCTCGTACCTCGCGACTCAACATGGGCACTGCCCTTTCATTTCAAGGAGGAGATCACTTCGACGATGTGCCGCAGGCGCTCCGCGTGGTGGGCGCCGGAGACGGTGAGCGCCTCGTTCTCCAGGAAGTCGATGCTGCCGTTGATGCGCCGCTCCGGGCCCAGCATCACCGGCACCATTCCGGTGTTGAGGGCGAACTGGTAGTCATCCAACGAGTCCCCCACGTGGGCGCACTCGGAAGGGGCGATCGCGTGCCTGTCCCTCAACGGCGCGAAGAACGCCGCGTCCGGCTTCTTCACCCCATGCTCGCCGGAGATGAGGATGTCCTGGAAGAACCCCGTCAGCCCCTGCTCCTCCAGCAGCCGCCGCACGTGCCGCGGGTGATCGAAGTTGGAGACGAGGAAGAGCGCGTACCTCCCCGCCAGGGCCTCCAGCACCTCTCGGCACTCCGGATCCAGGGAGATGGACTGCTGCCAGGCCTGGCACGCGTCGTCCGCGATGCGCGCCAGCTCCGAGGCCGGGAGCGTGAGCCCCAGGCGCTCGGTCATCCGCAGCAGGCGGCTCTCGAAGACGGACAGCGCCTCCAGGCGAGCGGCGTTCCCGTGGAAGAAGCGCTGGCACACCCGGGAGAACTCCTCCTCGGCGAGCCCCAGGCCATGCCGCTTCAGGTGACCATGCAGCGCCGCATTCCAGTCCCGCCAGGACTGGTCCAGATCGTCATAGCGAAGCAGGGTGCCATACAGATCGAAGCTGATGGCGCGCAGGGAGCGGGGCATGGGCGATGAGAGGAGAGCGGCTCAGGCGGCCGACACGGGGCTCCTCTCCTTCGGCGTGTCACTCGGAACGGGCAGAGCGGCCGTCTTGTCCTGGATCGTCTGGTAGAACTCGCGGTCGAGCGCCATCACTCGGTCCGAGTACAGGTGCCAGGACAGGATGTCGCGGTATTTGAAGCCCTTGGGCGTGAGCTGGTACTTGTCCTCGCCGAGCTTGACCATCATGCCGACCCGGACGGCCTCGGCGAGGATTCCCTCGAAGAGGTGCCGGTACTGGTTGACGTTGTAGCGCTCCAGATCGCGCAGGTTCAGGTCGAAGTTGTCCAGGACCAGGCGCTTGCGGATGCGCTCCTCGTCCGAATACACGAACCCGGCGGAGATGCTCAGGGTGCCGTCGTTGACGGCCTTGATGTAGTCCTCGACCTGGGAGACCTGGGGCTTGTGGCTCCCGCCAATCAGGTAGTCCACGGTGTTGGTGTACGTCCTCGCCCCCGCGCCAATGCCCAGGTAGGGGATGCCGCGGAACTGGAGCACCTTCTGCTGGTAGCCCCCGCGGCCCGGGATCTTGTAGCGGACGTTGGACTCCTGCACGTAGCCGGCGCCCAGGAAGATCGCGCGGGCGTACTCGTAGCGCTCATAGAGCCGCGGGTCGCGCATGTACTCGTACTTGCCCGTCTTGTGGAACCACGCGTCGGGGCGGATGGTGAGGAAGTAGGTGCTGATCGTCTCCGGACGCAGCGAGGCCAGCTCCTCCACCGACATGCGCCAGGTGCGATCGTCCTGACCGCTGAACCCCATGATGAGATCGGTGCTGAGGTTGGGCAGCCCGTGCCCCTTGACGATGCCGATGGCCTTGCGGATCTTGTCCTCGTTCGCGGAGCTCCGGCCGGCCTCGCGCAGCTCTTCACGCTGGAGCGACTGGATGCCCATGTTCATGCGGGTCAGCCCGCAGGACATCAGGAAGGGCACCACCTCCGGATCATCCGTGATGGAGTCCGGCGAGGCCTCGATGGCCACCTCCTCCACCACGGTCCGCCAGTTGGGGTAGATGCTCGTGATGGTGTCGAAGAGCTGCTTGAAGTTCTGCTTGCTCAGCAGCGAGGGCGTCCCACCACCGATGTAGATGGTGCGCAGGTTGCGCTCCTGGATGATGCGCGCGGAGTCGAGCAACTGCTTGCAGAGCGCGTCCGTGTACCTGTCATAGAGGCTCCGGTCATGAGAGACCACCGCGTACAGGTTGCAGAAGCCGCACTTGTAACGGCAGAACGGCACATGGAGGTAGAGGTTCAGCCCGTTCGTGGGCGAGTGCTTCTTGTCCTCCTCCCAGATGCGCTCGATCGTCCACTGCTCGGGGAGATCCCGGTACGAGGAGCGCGGGGGGTAGCAATAGACGAAGGGGGGAATGGCGCCGGCTTCGACGAGTGGACTCAGTCCCGTGTTGAAGTCGTTGGTGTACATGGATCCTCCAGACTGCTGGAAAGGGGGGCCAAACACCTTTGCCACCCGGCGAAGCCTTAGCATTCTAGCCTGACACGTCTTTCCGAGAAGCCCCTTAAAGTAGATTTTGCGACTCGCAGTGCGTCAGGCGCATGTGGTACGCTGCTGCACATGCTGGACGGATATACGAGCTACGACATTGATCAGGCTGGAGTGGACGCGTGCATGGAGAGGACGCTGGTCGAGGCGCCTTCCGGAGCAGTCCGCATCGGGGATGTCATCAACCGGCTCCAGGAGGCCGGAGTCCGCGTCTTCATCTCCGGGGGAGCGCCTCGCGACTGGCTCAGCGGCGCGCGCGTCAAGGACATTGATCTCTCCATCGACTGCCCCATCCAACGGTGCCACGCGATCCTGCAGGAGTCCTTTCCTGGCGTGGATCCGGTCCTCATCAAGCTCGAGGGCTTTGGCGTGCTCCGGTGGGGGCGCTCGGCCGACGAGAGCCTCGACATCAGCATCCTGCGCAGCCCCGAGGCGATCGAAGGGCGGCCGCTCTCGCAGACGCAGTTCCAGCCGAGCGGGAGCCTGCTCGCGGACTTCCAGATGAAGGACTTCTCCATCAACGTCTTCTACTACGACTGTCTGAAGAAGAAGGTGCTGGAGCCTTGCGAGGGCAGCCTGGAGGATCTCCGGGCGCGGCGGCTGCGGCTGATCTCCCATCCCAAGAAGCTGGCGGTCGACTTCCGGGCCTCGCTGCGCATCGCGCAGTTCTTCAGCCGCGGGTACACGCCTGTCCAGGCCACGTGGGACTACCTGGAACGCCACGCGGACCGGGACATCCTGGGGATGGAGCCGATGCTGGCAGGGTGGATCGGGGAGCACCTCCCGCCGGAGGTGCGCCAGAGCTTCCACGAGTGCGTCGGCCGCTTCCTGCGCGAGCCCCGCGCCCGCGAGGTGCTGAGCCTGGCCCTGGCGGAAGGTTCGCGGGGACAGGCCTGGTCGCCGCCTGGGCCGAGCCGGGAGCCGGGTCGCCGGGCATGAGGGAACGCGGTATCCTCCGGCCCCCTCCTGCCGCATCGTCACGAGCACCATGTCCGCCGCCGCACCCACCAACAAGTGGCTGGTAGCCCTCTCGGTCACCTTCGGGACCCTGATGGGGGTCATCGACGCCACGGTGGTGAACATCGCGCTGCCCCACATCCGGGGCAGCCTGGGGGCGACGATCCAGGAGATCGCCTGGATCGTCACGGCCTATACGACGGCCAACGTCTGCGTCATGCCGCTCACGGGCTTCCTGGGGAGGCGGTTCGGGCAGAAGCGGGTCTACATGGCCTCGCTCTGTCTGTTCCTGGTGAGCTCCGTGTTCTGCGGGCTGGCCGAGAGCCTGCCGCTGCTAGTGGCCATGCGCGTGCTACAGGGCGCGGGGGCCGGAGCGCTCCTGCCGACGGAGCAGGCCATCCTGCAGCATGCCTTCCCGCCTTCGGAGCAGGGCATGGCCATGGCCATCTTCTCCATGACGGTGATGCTGGGGCCCGCCATCGGGCCCACGCTGGGCGGGCTCCTGGTGGATCACCTGAGCTGGCCCTGGGTCTTCTACGTCAACCTCCCCATCGGGCTGCTGGGGCTGGTGCTCGTCTCCCGCTACGTCCACATCCCCGCGGAGCTCCAGGCCTCGAAGGCGGCCCCGGGAGGAGCGCGCGCGGGGGTGGACTGGAGCGGAATCCTGCTGCTGCTGGTGAGCCTCATGGGGCTGCAGCTCCTGCTGGCGGAGGGCAACGAGTGGGGGTGGACGGAGCCGCTCACCCTCGCGCTCGCCCTGACGATCATGCTCGGGCTGCTGGCCTTTGCCTTCCGGGAGCTCACCACTCCCGGGCCGGCCGTCCATGTCGAGCTGTTCCGGGAGCCGGTCTTCTTCTTCGGCACGCTGATGGGCGGCGTCCTGTATGCCATGGTGACGGCCAACCTGTTCCTCGCGCCAGTGCTGATGCAGGAGACGCTCGGCTTCACCGCCACCGAGGCCGCCATGGCGCTCATTCCGCGCGTGGCCGTCTCGGCGGTGGCGACGCTGGTGCTCGGGCGCTACTACAACAAGCTGCCGCCCAAGGCGGTGCTCGCCATGGGCACCCTGGCCTTTGGCATGAGCTGCTTCTTCATGGGAGGCCTCAACCTGGAGGCCAGCTCCCTCCACATCGCCCTCATCCTGGCGGTCCAGGGAATTGGCTTCGGGGGCATCAACGTGACGCTGAATACGCTGGCGATCAGCCAGATCCCCAAGCACCAGAAGGTGGACGCCAACGGCTTGCACGCCCTCGTCCGGCAGACGAGCGGCTCGATCGGAGTGGCCTTCTTCGCGGCCCTGCTCACGCGCCAGTCCATCATCTCCCGGGCGGGGCTCATTCCCCAGGTGGTGCCGGGACGCACGGAGGTGATGCAGCACCTGGGGGGCCTGGAGACCCGCCTGAGCGCGCAAGGTGTCGGCCCCGGGGCGCTGAGCAGCATGTCCCTGGGAATGCTGGAGGACACCGTCCAACGCCACGCGTCGATGCTCGCCTTCAACACGATCTTCCTGATTGTCGGGGGGCTCTTCGTGGCGGCCTTGCCGCTGGCCCTGTTCCTCCGGCGGCAGCCCCCCTCTCCCACGACGTGACACGCCCATGAAGGATCAGTCCAAGCCCGCGACGCCCCCGGAATCCACCGGGGCCCCCCAACAACCGGCCCCGGCTCCCGCGCCCCGCCAGCCGCCGAACCTCCTCCTGGTGGTGATGGGGATCCTCCTGGCGGCTGGCGCCGCGCTCGGGCTTCGAGAGCTGCTCCATGCGGGCACCGAGCGGACGGACGATGCCAGCATCTTCGCGGACATCATCCCCTTGAGCGCGCGCGCGAGCAGCCAGGTGGCGCGGGTGCTGGTCCGGGAGGATCAGCCCGTCAAGCAGGGGGAGGTGCTCCTCGAGCTGGATGATCGCGTCGCCTCCCTCCAGGAGGCCCAGGCGGAGACGGAGCTCGGCATTGCCCGGGCCCAGGCGCGGTCCGCCGCCGCCGAGGTGCAGGTGGTCAAGGCGCAGGCGTTTGGAGGGCTGCGCAGCGCGCAGGCCGCGCTGGTGGCCACGCGGGAGCAGAGCAGTCAGATGCTCTCCCGGATCGCGGCGGCGGAGGCGGACGTCCAGCGGGCGGAGAAGGAGATGCAGCGGGCCAGCAGCGAGCTGGCGCGGGTCGAGAAGCTCTTCGCCTCGGAGATGGTCTCCCAGTCCAACCTGGACGATGCAAGGGTGGGGCAGGAGGTGGCCCGGACGGCGCTGGCGCGTGCCCAGGCGGAGCTGCTGTCGGCCCATAGCCAGAAGCAGCTCTCGGAGAGCCGGGTGGTGGAGGCCCAGGGGCACCTCGACCAGAGCTCCGCGAGCGAGGCCCGCGTCCACATGGCCGAGGCCGCCGCCGAGCTGGCCACCACGCGCGTGGCCGCGGCCGAGCGAGCCCTGGAGATGGCGCGGCTGCAACGCTCCTTCCTGAAGGTGATTGCTCCTCGGGATGGCACGATCGCGAAGCTGATGGTGCGCGAGGGGCAGTTCGTCCAGACGGGACAGACGCTGGTGCAGCTCGTGCCGAGCCCCACGATCGTGGTGGCCAACTTCAAGGAGACGCAGATCCAGAAGATCCGGCCGGGCCAGCGCGCGACGCTGTATGTCGACGCCTATCCGGACCAGCCGCTGTCCGGGGAGGTGGTGAGCGTGGCGGGAGGCACCGGGGCCAGCTTCTCCCTCCTCCCACCGAACAACGCCTCGGGAAACTTCGTGAAGGTGGTCCAGCGGGTGCCGGTGCGGATCTCCTTGAAGGAGCCCGCGAAGCTCCCTCTCCAGGCGGGCCTGTCCGTGGAGGCGGTGATCGAAATCCGATGAGCGGAGCGGCCCGTTCGGCCGCGGCTGTTCGCGAGGCGATGAAAGGAACCCGTGGGGGCTTGAGCGACGGCGCGACGTGGGACACGTTTGGAATCTCGCGGCGACGTAGCTCTACCCGGTCGCCGGAGGAGGACTCATGAGATACGTCGACGGCTTCGTCGTGCCCGTGCCCAAGAAGAACCTGCAGGCCTATCGCCGCATGGCCCAGAAGGCGGGGAAGATCTGGAAGGAGCACGGCGCGCTCGAGTACATCGAGTGCATCGGTGACGACGTGAAACCGGGAAAGCTCACGTCGTTCCCGCAGAGCGTCAAGCTCAAGCCGGACGAGATCGTGGTGTTCTCGTGGATCGTCTACAAGTCGCGCGCGCAGCGCGATCGCATCAACAAGAAGGTCATGGCGGATCCGCGCCTTGCCTCCATGATGGACCCGAAGTCCGTGCCCTTCGACAGCAAGCGGATGTTCTACGGCGGCTTCAAGACGCTGGTTGAGCTTTGAGCGGCCCGTTGCCGGTGGCGTACCGTCCGCGCTCCTCGAGACGGTACAGTGGCTGGTACTTGCGCCATAGGTAGTCGAGGTACGGCTCGCTGGACATGTCCTTGCCCGTCGCGCGGCGGATCAGCTCGGCCGCCGTGAACCTGGCGCCGTGCTGGTAGAGGTTGTCGCGCAGCCAGCCGCGGAGCGTGCCGAACTCGCCCTTCGCGATCTGCCCCGGAATCTCGGGGTGCGCCGCGAGGGCGGCGGCGTGGAACTGCGCGCTCATCACGTTGCCGAGCGTGTAGCCCTGGAAGACGCCGCCGATGGGCCCCGAGTACCAATGCACATCCTGCAGGACGCCGAGGCGGTCGTCGGGCACGGGGATGCCGAGGTCGGCCTCGAAGCGCTCGCGCCAGGCGTGCGGGAGGTCCTTGACCGCGAGGCGGCCCTCGAGGAGGTCGAGCTCGAGGCCGAAGCGCAGCAGGATGTGCAGGTTGTACGTCACCTCGTCCGCGTGCCCGCGGCAGAGCGAGCGCTCGACGCGGTTGATGGCGCGATAGAACGTGTCGAGTTCGACCTCGCCCAGCTGCTTCGGGAAGGCTTGCTGCAGCTTGGGGTAGAAGTGCTCCCAGAACCCGCGGCTCCGGCCGACGAGGTTCTCCCAGAGGCGAGACTGGCTCTCGTCGACACCGAATGACGCGACGGCCGCGAGCGGCGTGCCTTCGAGCTCCCCGCGGATGCCCTGCTCGTAGAGCGCGTGACCGCACTCGTGGAGCGTCACGAACAGGGAGCCCGTGAGGACGTCCTCGCGGACGCGCGTCGTGATGCGGACATCGCCGAGCGAGAACCGGGTCGTGAACGGGTGGGGAGTCAGGTCCAGGCGTCCGCGCTCGGAGTCGAAGCCGAAGGCCTTGATGACCTGCGCCCCGAACGCGAGCTGCTCGGCGGCGGGGGCATGCTGCCGGAGGCACGAGTCGTCGGCCGGGGGCCGGGACGTGATCGCGTGCACGAGGGGGACGAGGCGGGCGCGCAGCGCCGAGAACAGCTCGCGCACGCTCGAGGCCTTCATGCCGTGGTCATCCATGTCGATGAGCGGATCGGCGATGCTCTCGTAGCCGGGGAAGCAGTTCGCCTTGCGGCGGCTCAGCTCGAGCGTCTTCTCGAGCAGCGGGCGCATGGTGGCGAAGTCGTTGGCGGGCTGCGCCACGGTCCACGCCTGGTAGGTCGCCGCGTTGTGCTCGTCGAACTCGGAGACGAGCGATGCGGGGATGCGCACGGACCGCTCGTAGAGCCGGCGCGTCACCCGCACCAGGGCGGCGCCGTCGGAGTCCGGGGGGAGCGAGGCCGTCTCGCGCTCGGCTCGGTCGAGCAAACGGCCCACCGCGGCGTCGGTGAACTTCTCGTGCGCGAGCCGGCTCAGCGTCGCCATCTGGCGGCCACGCGCGGCGGCGCCGCCGCGAGGCATGTACGTCTGCTGGTCCCAGCGCAGCAGCGCGGTGGAGCTGTTGAGATCACTCACTTCGAGCAGCCGGGTCTTGAGTTCGTCGAGGGCCTTCATCCCTTGCTCCAGATCTGAGTTGCTCGAAGTTGAGTTCCTAGGGTGTCAGAGCCCCGCCACGCGCCGGAGCCGCGAGACGGCCGCGCGCAACTGTGCCGCGCCGGGCCCCCGTCCTGGGCTGCTGTTGTCCCGGAGGTCCTCTCAGCGGCGGACGCGCGTGCTGGGGGCCGGGGCCGGAGTCTCGGGCTCGCCCTCCCCTGTCACGGGGACGACCTGGGCCGGCCGGCGCAACGCGGCGCGCTCCTCGTCGCTCACCGCCGCGAGCGCCTCGGTCGTCGCGGCGAGCTCGCTCCGGATGCGCTCCAGGCCGTGCTCGAGCTCCGGCCCCGCGCCGGAGCCGCCCGCGTGATGGACTTGAACCAGCTGGGCAATGACGCCCTCGATGGTCCAGCACAGCCGGGTCAGCTCCGCGTTGAGGCGGTCCGCGTTCCGTGCCAGGAGCTTGCGCTGGCTCCGCTGCTCGTCGATGGCCGCCGCGGCCAGCCGCAGCGACTCGCGGACCTGCTCGTCCTCGGCGGAGGCAATCCGCTGCTCGAGCGCGGCGCGCTCCGTCTCCAGCCGCCCCATCAACTCCGCTGACACCTCGCGGCGGAGCCTCCGCTCGCGCGCGAGGAGATCCCGGCACGTCGAGCGCAGGGAGGCCACGGAGCGCTCGGTCGCGCTGAGGAAGCTGCGCAGGGTGGGCGACCCCTTCTGGAGCTCCGCCTGGAGCCGGTCGCACAGCGCCTCGAGCTGCCGCTCGCGTGCGTCCGCGGCGTTGTCCGCGGCACCCCCGGGCACCGTCCTCAGCGCATGCTCGGCAGGAGGCTCCACCACGCTCGAAGCGCGAAGGACACCTCCGGCGCCCAGGTGCCCTCCCGCGCCCAGCACGGCGTTGCGCTGAACGGTGGCGCCCGCCCCGACGCTCGCCTCCCGCTGCACCGTCGCGCCACTCTCCACCGTGGCGCCCCAGCCGATGACCGCACCGCTCTCCACCGTGGCGTTGCTGCCGATGGTGGCGCCCATTCGGACCACGGCCCCTGACTTCACCACCGCGCCTGCCTCCACGGTGGCGCCCATCTCCACGACGGCTCCCGCCTCAATCCTCGCGGAAGCATGCACGTCCGCGCCCAGACCGATGCGCGCGGGCCCCCGGGAGCCCGGCTCCAGCTTCGCCACGTTGGAGAGGGCCGTGCGCACCAGGAAGACAACTCCGGAGGCCAGGCCCAGCGCGCCCGCTGGAATGAAGAGCCAGGGCGTCGTGAGCGCGCCCACGGCCGCGAAGGTGGCACCGCCAAGGAAGAGCCCACCGCTCACGGTCTCGAGGACGATCCGCGTCTTGCGGCGCTTCCGCTCGGCGAGGGTCAGGTGCTGCGGCAAGCCTTCATCCGTTTCGCTCACGCACCCTGTTGTACCTCATTTGCTCCACTGATTCGTTGCTCCCTGGCTGCTACAGGCCGAGGACAGCTTTCTACTCTCCGTGGCACGGGCACGGGCTCCTCGGGCTGGAGGGGCGTGCAGGGTTGCGGAGCGCAGCGGATGCGGATAAGGCCGACGGCTGGTTCCGAGCGGAGTGGCGGTGGCCATCAGGCCCAACCTGACGAAGCTCATCATGCTCGCGCAGTCCTGATTTTCCGACATCAACCGTTTGGAGGTCCCATATGAAGCTCTTCCATCACCCGTTCTCCTCTGCTGCCTTCAAGGTCCGCGCGCTCATCCACGAGCTGGGCCTTCCCTGTGAGCTGGTCACCGTCGACATGTCCAAGGGTGAACACAAGACGCCCGAGTACGTCGCGAAGAACCCCAACGGGAAGGTCCCCGTGCTCGAGGACGAGGGATTCCACCTCTGGGAGTCCAACGCCATCCTCTGCTACCTGGCCGCGAAGAAGCCCGAGAGCGGGCTGTTGCTCACCGAGGCCCGGGGCATGGCGCTGATGCACCAGTGGCTGCAGTGGCACGCCACGACCCTCTCTCCCTCCGCCGGCGAGGTGATGATGCAGACCGTCTACCTGAGAATCATGGGCCAGCAGAAGGATGAGGCGAAGTACGCCGCGGGCCTGGAGAAGCTCCGGCGCGACCTCGGCGTCCTGGAGAAGGGCCTGGCCGGCAAGGAGTACCTCTGCGGCAAGCTCACCATCGCCGACTTCTCGCTCGTCTCCAACCTGCTGCTGCGCGGCCCCATGGGCTTCGATCTCGAGGCCTACCCGAACGTGAAGGCCTGGGTGGCCCGCATGGAAGATCGCGAGAGCGTGCGCAAGTCCCTGCCGCCCCTGTAACGCAAGGGCGCGCCGCCACACGCGCATGTTGAACATCCCAGGCTACACACTTCGCGGGGCGATCAAGGCCACCGGCACCAACCTCCTCTTCCACGCGGTGCGTGACGGGGATGGCCTGCCGCTCATCCTCAAGACGCCCATGGGCTCCTCCCCGGGCCCCCGCGAGTCCGAGCGCTACCGCCGCGAATTCGGGATCCTCCAGCGCCTGCGTGACGTGCGCGGCGTCACCCGCGTCCACTCCTGCGAGCAGATCCACGATCGCCCTGTGCTGCTCTTGGAGTCGGTGGAGGGAGTGCCACTGTCCGAGCTGACGGGCGAGCCGCTCGAGGTGGCCCGCGCCCTGGAGCTGAGCATCTCCCTGGCCTCCACGCTGGCCGCGCTCCATCGCCGCGGCGTCATCCACAAGGATCTCAAGCCCTCCAACATCATCGTCACTCCCTCGGGCGAGACGTGCCTCATCGACTTCGGCATCGCCACCCTCCAGCTCGTCGAGCACGTGGATGCGGCCCCAGCGCCCCTCATTGAAGGGACGCTGGCGTACATGTCCCCGGAGCAGACCGGGCGCATGAACCGCTCGGTGGACTACCGTACGGACCTGTACTCGCTGGGAGTCACGCTCTACGAGCTGCTGGTGGGCAGCCGCCCTTTTCATGGGCGCGACGCGCTCGAGTGGTTCCACGCTCACATGGCCCAGGCTCCTCGGCCACCGCTGGCTCGCGTGCCGAGCCTTCCACCCGTCCTGTCCGCCATCGTCCTGAAGCTGCTGGCCAAGGTGGCCGAGGAGCGCTACCAGAGCGCCGAGGGGCTGAAGGCCGATCTCGAGCGGTGCCGGGACGCGCTGCGCCGAGGCAGCCCCGAGGACTTTCCGCTCGGCGTGCACGACTTTCCCACCCGCTTCCAGCTCCCCCAGCGGCTCTACGGGCGCGGCACGCAAGCCGCGGGCCTGCTCCAGGGCTTCGAGCGTGTCGCCCGCGGCGGCCGGCCCGAGCTCTTCCTGGTCCGTGGGTACTCCGGCATCGGGAAGTCCTCGGTGGTGCACGAGCTGCACAAGCCCGTGGTACGCCAGCGTGGGTTCTTCCTCAGTGGCAAGTTCGACCAGTTCCAGCAGGCCACCCCCTATTCCACCCTGGCGCAGGCCTTTCGCGGGCTGACGCAGCAGCTGCTGGCGAGCACCGACGAGGAGCTGGCCCGCTGGCGCGCGAGCCTCCTCGAGGCGTGGGAGGGCCAGGGCCAGGTCCTCGTCAACGTGGTGCCTCCGCTGGAGCTCGTCGTCGGCAAGCAGCCCGCCGTCCAGGAGGTGCCGCCCTCCGAGGCCCAGCAGCGCATCAACCGCGTCTTCCGCAAGTCGCTCGGCGTCTTCGCCACCCCCGAGCACCCGCTCGTCATCTTCCTGGATGATCTGCAGTGGGCCGATCTGGCCAGCCTCCAGCTCATCCGGGATCTGCTCAACCACCCGGAGACGCCGCCCGTGCTCTGGATCGGCGCCTACCGCGACAACGAGGTCAGCCCCTCCCATCCGCTGCTGCAGGTGCTGGAGGAGATTCGCAAGGCTGGCACGCGGATGACGGGCCTCCAGCTCGAGCCGCTGAGCCTCGAGGAGGTGCGGCAGCTCGTCGCCGACACGCTGCCCGGAGCAGAGGCGCAGGTCGTCGAGCCGCTCTCGGCGCTCGCCCGAGAGAAGACGGGGGGCAACCCCTTCTTCCTGCTGCAGTTCATGCAGACGCTCCACCAGGATGGGCTCCTGGCGCGCACGCTCGAGGGCACCTGGAGGTGGGATGCGGAGGGTGTCCGGGCCAGGGGCTACTCCGACAACGTCGTCGACTTCCTGGCCGGCAAGCTGCGCCAGCTCCCCTCCGGGACGCAGCACCTGCTGCGGCTGGCCGCGTGCGCGGGCAACACCGTCTCGCGGCAGATGCTGAGCATCATCTCCCATATGGAGGAGACCCCCGAGCTGGAGCAGGGACTCGAGCCCGCGCTCCAGGAGGGCCTGCTGGTCCGCGCCGGTCCGGAGCAGTACCGCTTCCTCCATGACCGCATCCAGCAGGCGGCCCACGCCCTCATCCCCGTGGAAGAGCGAAAGGCCGTCCACCTGCGCATCGGCCGCCTGCTCCTGGCGAGCCTCTCGCCGGAGCAGGTGCACGAGAAGCTCTTCGACGTGGTGGGCCAGCTCAACGCGGGCGCGGAGCTGATCGAGGAGCCCGAGGAGCGCCACCGCGTGGCGCGCCTGAACGCCGAGGCTGGCTGGAAGGCCAGGGCCTCGACCGCCCTCCCAGCGGCCATCGCCTATCTCTCGGCGGCCTTCCAGCTGCTCCCCGGAGATCCCTGGGAGAGCGCCCCCGAGCTGGCCTTCAAGGTCCGGCTCGATCAGGCCAACTGCGAGTTCGTGAGCGGCAACGCCACCGAGGCCCGCCGCCTGGTGGAGGAGCTCCGGCCCCGGGCGCGCACTCGCACGGAGATGGCGGCCGTCTACCGCGTGCAGTGCAACCTCCACGTGGCCGCCAGTGAGATGGAGGCTGCCGTCGCCTGCCTCCTGGAGTGTCTGGCGCTGATGGGCCTGCGCCTGTCACCACACCCCTCCTGGGAGGAGGTGGCGGCCGCCAATGACGAGGTCTGGGCCCTGCTGGGAGAGCGCTCCATCGAGAGCCTCATCGACCAGCCATGGATGAAGGACCCGGACATGGAGGCGATGATGAGCGTGCTCGCCCTCCTGTTCGGGGCAGCGCTCTACACCGATCAGCGCCTGCTCGCCCTCCAGGTGTGCCGGATGGTCTCCCTCCTCATCCGCCACGGCACCACGGCCGCGGCCGCGAATGCCTATGTCTGGTACGGCGTGGTGCTGGGGAGCGTCTTCCATCGCTACCCTGAGGGCCACGCCTTCGGCCTGCTGGCCCGCGCGCTCGTCGAGCGCTACGAGCTGGCCGCCGCCCGGGCCAAGGTCTTCTACGTCCAGGAGCTCGTCGCCCACTGGGCCGAGCCTCTGCCCAGGACCCCGGACTCCCTCCTCAGGGTCTTCCAGCACGCGCTCCAGACCGGGGATCTCCAGATCGCCTGCTACTGCTACTGCCAGATCGTCACGAACCGCCTCGCCCTGGGGGATGATCTGGCGGAGGTCTACCAGGAGTCGGTCGCGCGCCTCGACTTCGTCCGCAAGGCGGGCGTTCGGGACCTGGAGCTGACCCTCCACCACGTCCAGTGCTACGTGCAGCAGCTGCGCGGGCTCACGCGCACGTTCGGTTCGCTGAGCGGGGGGGAGTACTCCGAGGAGGACTTCGAGTCCTGGCTGACGCCCCACCGCATGAGCACCATGCGGTGCTGGTATTGGACCCTCAAGATGCAGGCGCGCTACTTGAGTGGCGCCTACATGGAGGCGCGCGAGGCGGGGGCCCGGGCGGCGGAGCTGACCTGGAGCACGATGAGCCGGCTCCAGCTCCTGGACTTCCACCTCTTCCGCGCGCTGACCCTGGCCGCGTGCTTCGGCGAGCTGCCCCCCGAGGAGCAGCGTCAGGCCCTCGAGGCCATCCAGGCGGACCAGCAGCAACTGGCCAGGTGGGCCAGCAACGTCCCGTCGACGTTCCGCGCGCCCGAGCGCATGGCCTCCGCGGAGCTCGCCCGCATCACCGGCCGCAAGGACGCGGCCATTGAGCTCTACGAGGAGGCCTTCCAGGCCGCGCGTGAGCAGGGCTTCATCCACAACGTCGCCCTGGCCAGCGAGCTCGCGGCCCGCTTCTGGCGCGAGCGGAAGGTGTCCTCCGTCGCCGAGTTCTACGCCCACAAGGCCCGGGAGGCCTGGCTGCGCTGGGGCGCCAAGGGGAAGGTCCAGCACCTGGAGGCGCAGTGGCCCCACCTGGGCGCCGCTGCCTCCGTGGCCGAGGGCAGCATCACGGACACGGACTCGACGCAGATCGACGCGCTCACCCTCGTCAAGGCCCAGCAGGCCATCTCCAGCGAGATCGTCCTCGAGCGGCTGACGGCCACCCTGCTGCGAGTCGCCATCGAGAACGCGGGCGCCCAGCGCGGGGCCCTGCTGCTGCGGCGAGGTGCCGAGCTCTCGGTCGTGGCCGTCTCGGGCACCACGGTCGAGGGGCGCGACGCGGGCCCCGAGGAGGCCCAGCTGCCGTGGACCCTCATCTCCTACGTCAAGCGCACGCGCGAGCACGTGCTCATTGGAGATGCCGCCCAGCCGCACCCCTTCTCCGCGGACCCCTGGTTCTCCAGAGGCCAGGCCCGCTCCATTCTCTGCCTGCCGCTGCTGCGCCAGGAGGAGCTCCAAGGCGCGCTGTACCTGGAGAACAGCCTGGCCACCAACGCCTTCACCCCGGCGCGCCACTCGCTGCTGGGGCACCTGGCCTCCCAGGCGGCGATCTCCATCGAGAACGCCCGGCTCTACGCCGAGGTGCAGCGCGGGGAGAGCGCCTTGCGCCAGGCCAATGACGAGCTGGAGCGGAGGGTGGAGGAGCGCACCCGGGAGCTCAAGCAGGCCCAGGCCCGGCTGGTGGACACGGCCCGCTCGGCGGGCATGGCGGAGGTGGCGACCAGCGTGCTCCACAACGCCGGCAATGTCCTAACCAGCGCCGTCGTCAACCTGGAGACGATGAGCGCGACGGTGGGCGCCTCCCGCGTGGGCCGGCTCAAGCAGGTCGCTGGCATGCTCGAGGAGCACCAGGAGGATCTGGCCGGCTTCCTCACGCGGGATCCGCGCGGCGGCCTGCTGCCGAGCTACCTCTCCGCCCTGGCCGAGGAGTTCCTGCGCAATCAGGCCTTGCTGCAGTCGGACATGGAGGCGATGGGCAAACACCTCGATCACCTCCGCGCCATCGTCCGGGTCCAGCAGCCCTATGTCCGAGAGACCCTGCTGCCCGAGGAGTGCGAGCTCCACCAGCTCGTCGAGGATGCGCTGAGCATCCAGCTGCCGGCCCTCCGGAGGCATGGCATCACCGTCACGCGGGAGCTGGCCACGCTGCCCAAGGTGTACCTGGACAAGCACAAGGTGCTGCAGATCCTCATCAACCTCATCAGCAACGCGAAGAACGCCACGAGCGGGCAGGCCGAGGGGCAGCGCCGCCTGCACGTGCGGCTGGAGGCGACGGGCACCACGGCGCGCATCCAGGTGGTGGACAACGGCAAGGGCGTTGCGCCGGAGCTGCGCCATCGGCTCTTCACCCAGGGCTTCACGACGCGCGAGGGAGGACATGGCCTGGGCCTGCACTCGAGCGCGCTGGCGGCCAAGATGCTGGGCGGCCAGCTCACCCTGGAGAGCGAAGGGCCGGGCCAGGGCGCCACGGCCACGCTGGAGCTTCCGCTCGCATGAGCTGATTCCATCGCCTCATGCGGCGACTCGGGAGCAACGCACAGATGGGATGAAGTGGAGGCGACCGATCACGACCGCATCGAGGTCGCTGATCTACTTTCAGCATTCGACCAGATGCTCTGCTCTTGGCAATGGGAACGAATCCGACGAGCGCACATAAATCTCACTGGGGAAGCTGGGATGCTGGTGTCGAAGCGGAGTCCGTGGCCCCCACACGTTGGAGTTCGACGCGCAGCCAATCCTTGAAGAAATACGTACTGGTGAAGGCAAGTTCCTGCTCGGAGCCGACGCTGGCGATTCCCACGAGCCATCGCTGTCTCTTGTCTTCCCGAAAGCAAGGCCCACCCGTGTACCCGTTGTAGACGAAGGCACCCTGCTGCTCATAGCGGACTTTTCCGTCCGACCTTCCCTGGACCTGGGTGACCTTGTTGCGCCGGAAATAGCGAAGGTAGGGCTCGTCTCGGAAGCGCAGATCGTCGCCGTAGCCCGCCATGACGAGCATCTCTCCTTCCTGCACTTCTGTATCGGCGAATGGGACGAATGGCAGCGACTCCGCCACAGGGGCCTCCAGGATGATGAGGGCGAGATCAGCTTCGGTGGACACGACAGCGCCCTTCTCATCAAGCTCAAGCTTGAAGGCAGGATGAACGCGGACCTTGCCCGCGAACCTTCGCATCTTGAGCGAAGCCGGCCTTTCCTTGGATCGTTGGCTCTCCCTGAAGCTGTACCAAACCCTCCCCATGAACGCCTCTTCAGCGCAAGCGGAAGGCCCCACAGGGCCCTTTGGAGCAATGCCCTGCTCATTTGCTCGCCGCGGTGGGCACACGCAGCTAGCCGCCGTAAGCGCCACCCGCGGGTTCAGGAGAACCCCGCTGCAATTCGCGTAGACGTTCCGGGCAGCCTCCAGCAGCATGATGGTGGATGCGTACTGGTTGCTGAAGTCCACCTCCCCTGCCGCCGGCCCCCCTCTGAATGCCAGGGCAATAGCAGGCTCCCATCCCTCGGGGAGGGCTGTTGAACCCTCATCGTCCAAAGAGCTTGAGGGTGGGACATGAGCGAGAGGCACCGATCCATCGCTCCCTGCTCCTTCTCCGGTTGCTGGAACATCCGTGCTGCTCTGCTTGCATCCTTCTGCGAAGGACACTCCGACGACGCAGACGAAGATCACTCCGATGGGAGCCAGCGGACGGCGCACCTCAACCTCTCTCAGAGACCAGGGGGTACTCGCAGTGAGGATACTTCGTCCCGTCGGTCACCGCAGCACTGACCCTTTCTGTGCTGTAACTCCCTGATGTCACTGGGCTCCCGGATAGCACCGGAGCTTCTCACGACACGGGGCTACCGGCGTGGGACGAAGGCGCCTCTCCTTACGGGAACGTCACCTTGAGCCCTCGCGCGTGCGTCGGACGCCCGGCCGCTCGGCTCGGCCCGCCCGGCCTCCCAGGTTCCTTGGGGAACCCCTGTGTCCATGCCCTGCTCTTCGACCCCGGTGGGAGCGGCGTGCCGGTCCATACTTGATAGACTCTCGCCCATGAGTGCATGCCCTTTCTGCCAGGAGCCGATGCGCGCCACCTTCCTCGCGGGCTTGCCGCGCGAGGAGTGCACGGCCTGTGGCGCCGTCTGGATCGAGGGTGAGACCCTGGCGAACGTCATGGGTGGCTCCGTCGCGGACGAGCTGCTGCGGCGGGCGAAGAATCAGCCCGGGGTGTGCAAGGGCTGTGACACCCAGCTCCAGTATGTGCCGAGCTGTCCCGGGTGCGGCCGTAACGCCCCTACATGCTCTCGGTGCGGCACCGCGCCCCTGCCTGTCCTCGAGGCACTGGGCATCCTGGTGGACGTCTGTCCCAAGTGCAGCGGTGTGGGGTTGGATGCGGGCGAGCTGCAACAGCTCCACGAGGCAGCCGCGCTCTACCGCGACGAGGGGCTGGATCTGCACCCGCGGGTCCGGCCTGGCACGCCGCACCGGTGTGCCCACTGCCGGCGCAGGCTGAAGCCTGCGTACGCCTTCGTCTGGGATGAGAAGTTCTACTGCGGGAGCTGTGCCCCGAAGGGAGCAGCCCCCTACAGCGGGGAGCTGACAAAGGCCCGCCCCAGCGCCCAGCCGAGCATCGCCGGGGCCCGCCGGTTCAGCGTCCTCGGGGACAGGCTGGACGACACCCCTGCGGAGTCCGCCCTGGTGTGGTTGCTCAACAGGCTCTTCGGCTGAACCGGCTCAGCCGGGCCGTGCGGTGCGCCAACACCCGGCGCCTGCCCCTCCACCGCGCCTCACCCCGAGACGGCCTTCCGCACCGCCGGACGTTGAGTGTGGCGCTTGACGTACTCCACCAGCCGCGGATGCCCGTCGAGCAGCTTCAGCGTGTTTGCCAGGTGAAGGAGGGACGCCATCACCACATCGGCGGCGGTGAACGCCCCTCCAATGAGGAATTCACGGCCGACGAGGCCCACGTTGATGACGTCGAGCACGGCCGCGAGGCGGGTCCTGTGCTGCGCGAGCTCTTCATTCAAGTGCGCGCTGGCCTTCTTCTCCTCAGGCGACTGCGCGTGCCTGTAGAACGCCATCACCACGGGCTCGAGGCTCACCTCGGCGAAGGCCATCCATTGGTAATAGGGGCCGCGCTCCGCGGAGCCTATCAGCGGCGCCAGGTGCTTCTCCGGGAACCGGTCGGCCAGATAGAGGCAGATGGCCAGGGACTCGAGCAGCGTGACTTCTCCATCCACCAGGGCGGGGACTTCGCCCAGCGGATGCACCGCCAGGTATGCGGGGGTGCTGTTCTCCTGTCGAGCGAGGTCGAGCTTGACCAGCTCGTAGGGCACCCCGAGCTCCTCCAGCAGCCATCGGGCACGGGTCGCTCGGGTTCTGGGGGAAAAGTAGAGCTTCATCATGTGTGCGCTCCTGAAGGTGGCGGGAGGCGGCAACATGCGGCGGCCGGGGGTGCCCTGACAATGTGGCCACAGGCGAACTCATTGTCAGGCTAGGCTTGACGGTCATGATCTCACCAGCCGACATGATGCTCTTCGCCGCGGTCGTTCGTGAGGAGAGCTTCACCCGGGCGGCGCGCCAGCTCGGCATCACCAAGCAGACCATCAGCGAGCGCATCAGCAAGCTGGAGGAGCGGCTCGGGGTGCGGCTTCTCGAGCGAACAACGCGGCGCCTGCGGGTCACCGGGGCCGGAGCGACGTACTACGAGCGCTGCTCCGCCATCGCCGCACAGATCGACGAGGCGAACAGTGAGGTGCAACAGCGGCAGGCGGAGCCCACCGGCCTGCTGCGGGTCTCCTCGCCGATGCTCTACGGCCGGCGGTACCTGACACCCGTGGTTTCGAAGTACCTCGCCCGCTATCCCCAGGCGCGGGTGGAGCTGGTGCTGGCAGACCGCCGTATCCACCTCATCGAAGAGGGGCTGGATGTCGCGATTCACATCGGCCCGCTCGACGACTCTTCGCTCGTGGCGCGAAAGCTCGGTGAGGGGCCGGTCTACTTCGTAGCGAGCCCCCGCTTCCTGTCGAAGTACGGCACGCCGAGCGCCAGGGAGCTCCGCTCCGCGCGCTGCATTGGCTTCAATGCGTTCGAGACGTGGGAGGCCGAGGGGGTGAAGTCTCGAATCGATCCGGTCCTGACCGTGAATGATCTCGAGCTCGCGTGCGAGGCGGCGATCGCCGGGGTCGGCATTGCGCGCGTCCCGGCCATCCTCTGCCGAGACGCAGTCCGTGACGGCCGGCTGAAGATCCTCTTCGGCCCCAGGCCCGCGATGCTGCGGGCCATCCACGTCGTCTACCCGAGCCGGCTGAATCTTCCGGCAAAGGTCCGGCTCTTCGTGGATGCACTGGCAACGCTGGCCGAGCCGATGTTGCCGCTGCACAGCGGCTCGCGGCGAAAGCGCTCGTGATGGGGCGCCGCCCCTCCCCGGGGAAGCAGCGGGTATGCTCGGGTCCGCGAGCGCGGCTACGATTCGCTCACC
>JAFGNZ010000094.1 GCA_016926755.1 Myxococcaceae bacterium
AGGACGAGGTTGAGGTTGATGTTGGGGTTGGGTTGAGCAGGCATGATCTTCTCCTAAAGGTTCCACGGGCCCGCCGAGACGGGCGCGCCCTGTATGTCGGCGACTAGAACTCGAACTCCAGATTGGCCTTGGCGATGTCCTTGAAGGGGATGCGGAAGCTGCCCGCCCCCTCTACCTCGACCGCGATGTGCTCCCCTGCCACCTCTGTGAGCGTGCCGGAGAAGTTCTTGCGCGGCGGGTCGCCAATAGGGCCGTAGGTCTTCACCTTGACCTTCTGCCCCTTCACCCGCTCGTAGTGGGAGGGCTTCTTCAGCGGCCGGTTCAGCCCGGGGCTGGAGACCTCCAGGTTGTACTCGTTGGGGATGAAGTCCTCCACGTCCAGCGCCGGATCTACCGCCCGGGACACCTGGCTGCATTCGTCCAGGCCCACTCGGCCGCCCGGCTTGTCGATGAACAGCCGGAGGACCCACCCCTCACGCTCGCGGAGGAACTCGAGATCAATGAGCTCGAGCCCTTCACCCGCAACGATGGGCTCGAGCAGGCTCATCGCCTTCTCCTCCACCGTCTGCTTGAAGTTGCTCTCCGCCATGCGCGCGAAACCCTGACTCCCAAAAAAAGAAAAGCGGGCGCGGCGGCCCACTTTTCGAGGAACTGCCATCGAAAAATGTCGGGCGGGTCCCCTACCACACGGCCAGACGGGGTGTAAAGGATGACGCACCCGACCCAGCGGTGGAACAGGGCACCCAAGGACAATGATTCCCAAGGGTTCCGAGCCCCCGTCGGCGCGTTATAACGCCCCCATGCACGCCCCCATTCGCGCCTCCTTACACCTCATCGCCGCCGCACAGATGGTGTCCACCGCGGACAAGGCCCACAACCTGGAGGCAGCCACCCGGCTCGTCCGGCAGGCAGCAGGGCTGGGGGCGCGGCTGGTGGGCCTGCCCGAGAACTTCTCCTGGATGGGCTCCGAGTCCGAGCGGCCCAGTGCCGCCGAGCCGCTGGACGGCCCCACGCTCTCCCGCATGGCGGAGCTGGCGCGCGAGCTGCGCATCACCCTGCTGGCGGGCTCCATCCTGGAGACCGGCGCCCCGGGCGGCCGCCTGTACAACACCAGCACCCTCTTCGGGCCGCAGGGCGAGCGCCTCGCCGTCTACCGGAAGATGCACCTGTTCGACGTGGATGTAGGGGATGGGGCCACCTACCACGAGTCCGCGGCGGTGGCCCCGGGCACGGAGGTGGTGGCGGCCACCACGGAGGTGGGCCGGCTGGGGCTCTCCGTCTGCTACGACTTGCGATTCCCCGAGCTCTACCGGCGCCTGTCTCGGGACGGGGCCACGCTGCTGGCCGTCCCCGCCGCCTTCACGCTGATGACGGGCAAGGACCACTGGGAGGTGCTGCTCCGGGCCCGCGCCATCGAGAACCAGTGCTACGTGCTCGCCCCCGCACAAGGTGGGCGCCACTCCGACAAGCGCGTCACCTATGGACATGCGATGGTGGTGGATCCGTGGGGGCTCGTCACCGCGCGGGCCTCGGAGGGTGAGGGGCTGGCGTTGGCCCCGGTGGATCCGGAGCTGCTGTCGAGAATCCGGCGCAACCTTCCTTGCCTACAGCACCGCCGCTTGCTGGACTGACAGGCTTTTCTTGAGTCCCCCGTGCGAGCGGGGCTACTCCCCGGCTAGACTGCCCCCCCTGGAAACCTTCTCGTGAATGGACGCTGGCCGTACATGCTCTTCGCCCTCGCGCTCCCGGCCCTGCCCATCGGCTGCACCGCCGATGAGAAGCCGTCAGCGCCTCCCCCGCCTGCCCCCGTCGTCCGAACGCCGGAGCCGCGCGCGCACCTCAAGGAGGTGCGCGGAGACGTGAAGCTCAAGCGCGCCACCGGTGACGAGTGGCTGGACGCGAGCGCGGGGTTGCCCCTCTTCGAGAATGACAAGGTGCGCACCTCCGCGGGTGCGAGCGCGCGCGTCATCTTCCCCAACGGGGGCCTGGTGAACCTGGGCGAGGAGGCGCTGATCGGGATCGCCGAGACGCGGCCCCGGCCAGGCATGGAGCGCACGGATCTCACGGTGCTCAGGGGCCAGGTGGACGCGGCGCTGGAGACGCCCGCCACCCAGTCGCTCTCCGTGTCCACGCCCTCAGCCACCATCCAGGCCGGAAGGGAGATCGTGTTCCGATGAGAAGCGCGCTCCTGTTCCTCGTATGGCTCGGCACCACGCCCGCGGAGCAGCAGGTGGTGGTGACCCGGCCCGAGTCCCTGGCCGAGGTCGCCCAGCGCACGCTCGGCGATCCCAAGGGGGCCAGCGAGCTGAAGGCCCTCAACGGGCTGCAGAGTGATGCCGTCCCCGCGGGCACCACGCTCAAGCTGCCGCCCGTGGCGGAGCGCAACAAGGCCCTGTCGGCGATGGCGCTGGCCCGCAACGCGGTGGCGCAGGCGGACCGCAACGAGGCCCGGCGCGAGGAGGCCTCGGCCAAGCTCCAGGAGGCCGAGGCGCAGTTCCAGGCCGCCGACTACATGGCCGCGGCCAGGACGGCCGACAGCGCCTGGGCCCTGCTCGCGCCGGGCGCGGGGCAGCCGTCACTCTTCCAGGTCAACGTGGGAGAGCGCGGGGACACCACCGTCACCGTGAAGTCGGGGCCGCCGGTGCGCGTGCGCGCCGAGGACAAGACGCGGCCCATCAACGCGGGCGAGATGGTGCATGTGGAGAAGGGCAAGCCGCCGCCGGCCCCCGAGGCGCTCCTCGCGCCGCCCCGGCCCCGCTCGCCCCAGGAGGGCGTGCGCCTCAAGTTCCCGCCGGTGAGGGGCAAGCTCGGCCCGGTGACGCTGACGTGGAGCGCCGTCTCCGGGGCCAGGCAGTACGAGGTGGAGGTGCTCCCCTCGGAGGGTGCGCCGCTGCGCCACACCCTCACCACCACGCAGTGGCAGTTGCCGCCGCTGCCGGCGGGCCGTTATCGCTGGAGCGTGAAGGCGGTGGGGGAGCGCCAGAAATCCAACGCATCGGCCGAGCGCCTCTTCGAACTGCTCGAGGATCGGGTGATGCTCCAGGTGGGAGAGCCCACCTGGAAGTAGTCGCGGGGGACGAATACACGTGCGCCTCTTCAAAGCCATCCTGCTCCTGATGCTGGTGGCGAGCATCATCCCCACCGTGATGGTGGGGTGGCTGTCCGTCTCCCACACCCGGGAGCTGCTCGTCAGCGACGCACAGGAGCTGGTCCAGGAGCGGGTGAAGCAGCTCCGGCTGAAGCTGGAGGATCTCCTCGCGGAGCCCACCCAGCCGGTGCTGGCCCTGGCCAGCAGCTCCTTCTTCTCCCTCAACGAGGAGGAGCAGCGCGCCCAGCTGTCCTCCGTGCTGATCCAGCGCCGCGAGCTGCTGGCCATCACCGTCTTCTCCGCGGAGAAGGAGCGGCTGCCGGGCCTGCAGGCCTTCGCGGTGAACGACATTCCCCCCACCGCGGTGGCCGAGCACGAGGCGCGAGCCCGGGCGCTGCTGGAGGGCCTCACCGACGGCGTGCGCTACTCGGAGGTGGCGCGCCTGGGCTCGCAGAACCTGCCCGTGCTGACGCTGGCCTTCCCGGTGGGGGTGGATCCGGTGCAGGGGTACATCGCCGCGGACCTGTCGCTCGCGGCCATCCAGAAGCTGATCCACGCCGAGCGGCTGGGCTCCAGCGGCTTCTTCTACGTGACGGACGGCCACGGCCACCTCGTCGCCGGCGGGCCTGCGCTGGGGGGCGAGCCGGATCTCTCGCTGCGCGGCCCCGTGCAGCACCTGCTCCGGCAGCTGCCGCAGATCCAGGACTCCGACACGGAGCACATCCACGTCGGCAACTTCGGCGAGGGCAAGAAGGCCGTCGTCGCCGCCTATACCGTGCTGCCCGAGGTGGGCTGGGGCATCGTCTCCGAGCAGCCCGTGGTGCAGGCCTACCACCAGGTGGAGTCCATGGAGCAGCACATCCTCCTGGGCCTGGGGGCCGCCATCTTCGTGGCCTGCGTGCTGGCCGCCCTCTTCTCGCGCAACCTCACCCGGCCGCTGAAGAACTTCACCGCCACGGCGCTGGAGCTGGCCAACGGCAAGTTCGGCACGGAGGTGGACATCCGCCAGAAGAACGAGCTGGGAGAGCTGGCGCAGACGTTCAACTACATGAGCAAGCAGCTCATGGCCTACGACATGGAGAACCGCCGGCTCTACGAGAGCCTGGAGCAGGGCTACCTGGAGACGATCGTCGCCCTGGCCAACTCCATCGACTCGAAGGACGCGTACACCCGCGGCCACAGCCAGCGCGTGGGAGACGTGGCGGTGGAGATCGGCCGGGAGCTGAACCTGCCGGAGCGCCAGCTCAAGCAGTTGCAGTATGGCGGCATCCTCCATGACATCGGGAAGATCGGCATCGTCGAGTCCATCCTCTGCAAGCAGTCGCGGCTGACGGACGCGGAGATGGCCATCATGCGCGAGCACCCGGCCATTGGAGACTCCATCATCGGGCCGGTCAGCTTCCTGACGGGGGTGCGCTCCTGCGTGCGCAGCCACCACGAGCGCTGGGATGGCACCGGCTACCCGGACAAGCTCAAGGGCACGGACATCCCCATGCTGGCGCGCATCGTCGCGTGCGCGGACACCTTCGACGCGTGCACCTCCACCCGGCCATACCAGAAGGCCATGCCGCTGGAGCAGGCGATGCAGATCCTCGACAAGCTCAGCGGCGCGCAGCTGGATCCGGACGTGGTGAAGGCCCTCAAGGGCGTGCTCCAGAAGAAGGGCATCCGGCTGGAGGGCCACCGGCAGCCGGTCAAGCTGGCCTCCTGAGACGTGGCGCCTCCTCCCCCGCGGCCCCGGTGAATGCTAAGCACCGCGCAACGCTGTTCTGGCTTCGGAAGGTGAACCGTTGAGCTTCTGGGATCGCATCAAACCCGCCCCCAAGCCCGTGGCGGCCACGGACGTCCAGCTCTCGCCGGACGGCGCGCGGCTGAGCCTGACCTGGGAGGATGGGGCGCGCACCGCCGCCACCGCCCAGGTGCTGCGCCAGCAGTGCCCCTGCGCCGCCTGCGTGGACGAGTGGACGAACCAGCGCACGCTGGACCCGGCCCGCGTGCCCGCGGAGCTGCGCATCCAGGCCCTGCAGCCGGTGGGCAACTACGCGCTCACCCTCACCTTCAGTGATGGGCACGGCACCGGCATCTATCCCTGGCCGCTCCTGCGCGACATCACCCAGCCCCAGGGCTGAGGACACAGGGAGGGATGCCGTGAACGAACGCTACCGGCTCGTGCGGCCCCTGGCCTCGGGAGGCATGGCGGAGCTCCACCTGGGCATCGCCCGCGGCGCCGAGGGCTTCGAGAAGCACGTGGCCATCAAGCGCGTGCTGCCCTACCTGGCCAAGGACGAGGGCGTCACGCGCATGTTCCTCTCCGAGGCGCGGCTGGCCACGCACCTGCAGCACCAGAACCTCGTCAGCGTGTACGACGTGGGCAGTGATGCCGGCGGCCCCTTCCTGGTGATGGAGCTGGTGAACGGGTGGGATCTGGGCGTGCTGATCCGCCGCGTGAAGCGCCAGGGCTCGCGCTTCCCGCCCCACCTGGTGGCCTTCATCGGGGCCCAGGTGCTCGCGGGCCTGGTTCATGCCTACCGGCGCACGCACAACGGGCGCCCGGTGCTCACGGCCCACCGAGACATCTCCCCCTCCAACATCCTCGTGTCGCGCGAGGGCGAGGTGAAGGTCACCGACTTCGGCATCGCCCGGCTCGAGGGCGTGTCCAACGGCACCCAGCCCGGCGTCTTCAAGGGCAAGCCCGCCTACGCGGCGCCCGAGGTGATCACCGGCGCGCCCGCCACCGCGACCAGCGATCAGTTCTCCCTGGGCATCGTCCTCTACGAGCTGCTCACCGGCCAGCACCCGTTCAGCGAGTCCTCGGAGGCGATCATCGTCGCCATGGCCATCGCCAGCGGCGTGCCGCCTCCGCTCACCGGCGTGCCCGAGCCCCTCGCCGAGGTGGTGATGCGGGCGCTCGAGAAGAAGCCCGAGGCGCGCTTCCCCCAGCCCGAGGCCATGGCCGAGGCGCTCGCGCGCTACCTGGCGCGGGCCGGCGAGCCCGCCACCTCCCACGCGCTGGCCGCCTTCCTGGCGGGGCAGGGCCTGCCGCCGACCCTGCTCGAGCAGGGCGAGACGGCGGGCGCCAGGGCCCCGGCGCCCGCGCAGGCCCCACCCCCTGCTCCGCCCAGCCCCCAGCCTCCAGCCCAGCGCTCGGAGCCTGAAGCCAGGCCGCCCGAGCCTTCCTCCGAGTGGGCTGCCCCCCCAGGCAGCGCGGCGCTGAGCACAAGCGGGCGGCTCATCCCCAGCGTCCCCACCGACGGCCCGCAGCCCACCGGCCTCTTCGGCACCCCACCGGGCCCGCGCCCACAGCCCTCCGCCACGGCCCAGGCCTCCCTCCCCCAGGCAGCCCCGAGCCCGCAGGCCTCCGCCACGTTCCAGACGGCCTTCCGCTGCGTGCGCTGCGAAGCGCCCCTGCCCTCTGCCCACGCGCCGTGTGATCGCTGCGCCCTGGAGTTGACGTCGCGCAGGTCCGGTCCGCTCCTGGCCACCCCCAGCGTGTTGGAGACGCCGGCGGAGCAGCTCGAGCTGGAGGCGCGAGGGCCTCGCGAGGAGACGCTCTGGAGGCCACGGCGGCGCTTTGCGTGGGGCCGCTGGGCGCTGCGCCTGGCGGTGCTGGGAGCGCTCGTGGCGGGAGGCCTCTGGGCCTGGCCCCGCCGTGAGTCCCTCCTGCCGAGCGCCCAGCAGGCCGTGCGCGGCGCGCTGACGAGCGCTCCGTCCTCGCCTCCCCCGCTCATCGTCGGCAGCGAGCCCACGGGGGCCCGGGTGCGGGTGAACGGGCAGGACATGGGGACGACGCCGCTGGTGATGGACAACGACTTCCCGCCAGGAGAGGAGATCCCCCTCGAGGTGACGCTGCGCGGCTACAAGCCGTGGAAGAGCACCTTCATCGGCAGCGCGCCGGCCCAGTTCGAGGTGGAGCTCGAGAAGCGCTGAGGCGCCTCACTTCACCAGGCGCAGGTGGCCCCGGCGCGGCGTGGGCGGCTCATCCCGCGGCCCCTCGGGGTCGGGCTCCTTCGCCTCGCCGGGCACCTCGCGCAGCAGCGTGCGCGGGCGCGCCTCCGCTGGGGCGGGTACCAGCTCCTGCGTGGGCACCTGGGTCGTCACCGCCGTCTGCTGGAGCAGCTCCGGCGGCATGTCGTCCGGGTACATCCAGGCCAGATCCCGCGTCACGTGGCTGGCGATGGCGAACAGCGCCGACCAGGGCACGGCCACGGTGAAGCGCGTCCCGGAGAAGCTCAGCGTGGAGCGGACGCCCCAGTCGCTCACCGAGAGATCCGGCGGATCGAACCGGTACGAGAGGTTGAGGCGCAGGTGGGCCTCGTTGCGCAGGTGCGAGGGGACGAGCACGCCGGGACGGCGGGCGTCCAGGTGGATCATCACCAGCCCCTGCTCCAGGGCGGCCAGCAGCCGCTCCTTCTTGTCCGGCCCCTTCTTGTCCATCCTGTCCGCGGCGGGACGGGGAGGCGCGCTCAGCGACGACGCGTTTCCCGCTCGATCTCCCGCTTCGTCTCCCGTTCCTTGATGTCCTGGCGCCGATCTTCGTGGGTCTTGCCCCGACACAACCCCAGCTCGACTTTGGCGCGCCCGTTCTTGAAGTACAGCACAAGCGGGATGATGGAATAACCCCGCTCTCGCACCTTCGCCGCCCAGCGGTCGATCTCGGCTCGGTGCATCAGCAGCTTACGCCCCCGCGTGGGCTCATGGGTGAACACATTGGCGGGCTTGTAGCTCCCAATGTGGGCATTGAACAGATACAGCTCGCTGCCCTTGGGGAGAGCGTAGGCGTCCGAGAGGTTGGCCGTGCCTTCGCGCAGGGCCTTCACCTCGCTGCCCTGGAGCATGAGGCCCGCCTCGAGCTTCTCGTCCACGGAGTAGGCGGCGCGGGCCTTCCGGTTCTCGGCGATCACCTTCACGCCCGTCGCGTTCCCTCCGCCCTTCGCCTTGCCGCCGGCCATATGCGCGTCCCCTAACCCCCGATGGACTGGTTGTCGATCAACCGGGTGGCCCCACAGAAGGCGGCCACCAGCAGGCGTGCGGGCTGGCCAGGCTGGAGGGTGGCCAGGGGTGTCAGGCGCTCGGCGTCCACCAGCTCCACGTAGTCCTCCCGGAGATCGGCCGCGCGCAGCTCGCGGCGCACCGCCTCGACGAGCGCGGCGGCCTCCCGCGTCCCGGCCCGGGACAGGGCCTGCGCCGCGCCCAGCCCCCGAGAGAGGGAGAGCGCCCGCTTGCGCTCCTCGGCGGAGAGGTACGCATTGCGCGAGCTCATCGCCAGCCCGTCCGGCTCTCGCACCGTGGGCATGCCGAGGATCTCCACGCCCAGGTGGAGATCCCGGTTCAGCGCCTTGATCACCTGGAGCTGCTGGTAGTCCTTCTCACCGAAGAGGGCCACCTCCGGCCGGAAGAGGCACAGCAGCTGGGTGACGATGGTGGCCACGCCGCGGAAGTGCCCGGGGCGCCGGTCCCCACACAGCCCCTTGCTCACCTCCGTCACCTCCACGTACGTCTGGTAGCCCGGCGGGTACATGGCGCCGGGCTCGGTGGGGGCGAAGACGACGTCCACGCCCGCGCCGGCGCACCTGGCCAGATCCCCCTCCAGATCCCTCGGGTAGCGGGCCAGATCCTCCTTGGGACCGAACTGGGTGGGGTTGACGAAGATGGAGGCGGCCACCACGTCCGCGTGCCTGCGGCCCTCGCGCATGAGCGACAGGTGCCCCTCATGCAGGAAGCCCATGGTGGGCACCAGCGCCAGCCGACGACCGGCGCGGCGCAGGCCCGCCCCCCACGCCGAGACTTCTGCCACCGTGCGAAGGAGCTGGGGCGCCATGGCTCAGACGGGGACGCCGTAGATGGGCCCGACCTTCTCGCCGCCCTCGGCGGACTCGGAGGACTCGTGCTCCGGGTGGGCGTTGGAGGCCACCAGCCGCAGCGTCTTCGAGTGGAAGGAGTGCTCGTCGTCCGGGAAGGCGCCGGTGCGCACCTCGTTGAAGAAGGCGCTGGCCGCCCCGGTGATGGTGCCGTGGAGATCCGCGTAGCGCTTGACGAACTTGGGCTTGAAGCCCGGGTTCATCCCCAGCAGATCGTAGCAGACGAGCACCTGGCCGTCGCAGTCCACGCCGGCGCCAATGCCGATGGTGGGGATGCTCAGGCGCTGGGTGATCTGCAGGGCCAGCTCCATCGGCACGCCCTCCAGCACCAGCGCGTAGGCGCCTGCCCGCTCGAGCGCGAGCGCGTCCTGGAAGATCTTCCGCGCCGCCTGCTCGTCCTTGCCCTGCACCACATAGCCTCCCATCTTGTGCACCGACTGCGGGGTGAGCCCCAGGTGCCCCATGACGGGGATGCTCGCGCGGGTGATGGCCGCCACGGTGTCGGCGAACTCCGCGCCGCCCTCCAGCTTCACGCTGCCCACGCCTCCCTCGGCCACGAGCCGACCGGCGTTGCGCACCGCCGCCTCCACCGACGTCTGGTAGCTCATGAAGGGCAGGTCCCCCACCACGTGGGCCCGCCTGGCGCCGCGGGTGACGGCCACGCAGTGATAGACCATCTGGTCCATCGTCACGGGGAGCGTGGACTCGTGCCCCTGGACGACCATGCCCAGGGAGTCTCCCACGAGCATCACGTCCGCTCCGGCCTCGTCCAGGATGCGGGAGAATGTGGCGTCATAGGCGGTAACCATGCAGATCTTCTGGCCCGCCTGCTTCATTCGCTTCAAGGTGTGGATGGTGACCTTGTCCTTCACGGTTCACCTCCTCGTGCGGTGATGAGGGTTCATGGAGCTACACTGTCCACCCCTCGCCGTCCTTGGGGGATCGACGGGGGCTTGTCCGCACTCTAACGCCCTCGGGGCGCCGGTGGCGAACCCTTGTGCGGAAAGCGAGCAGGCACCTGGGGCCTACGCCCGCTTGCCTGGCTGCGGATCGTAGGAATGGGTACCGCCCTGCCGGGCCTTGTGAACGGCCTCCAGCAGCCCTTGCCGATCCACCTCACTGTTCACGAAGTCGATGTCCGAGGTGTTCACCACCAGCAGCGGCGTGTCGCTGTAGTGGGCGAAGAAGTCGTTGTAGGCGTGCACCAGCTCTTCCAGGTAGCCGGCGTCGAACTTGAGCTCGTACTCGCGCGCCCGCTTCTTGATGCGATGCAGCAGCACATCCAGGCGGGCCTTCAGGTAGATGACGAGATCCGGCTTCGTCACCCGAGGCCCCAGCGCCTCGAACACCCGGTCGTAGAGCGCCAGCTCGTGCGAGTCCAGGGTGAGGCAGGCGAAGATCCGATCCTTGGCGAACAGGTAGTCGCTGACGGTGACGTCGCTGAAGAGCTCCTGCTGGAAGAGCTCCTGCTGCTGCCGGAAGCGCGAGAGCAGGAAGAAGATCTGCGTCTGGAACGCGTACTTCTGCCGGTCCGTGTAGAAGTTGGAGAGAAACGGGTTCTCCTCGAACCGCTCCAACACCCGGCGCGCACTGAAGCGCTCGGCCAGGAGGTTGGAGAGGCTCGTCTTGCCCACGCCAATGGGCCCCTCGACCACGATGTACCGGTAGTCCATCCGCGCATGGCGGATAGCACAGATTCCCGGCGCGTGCCTGCTTGACGGTCCGGGGCCCGTTTCCGTACGGTCCGCGCGCCGTTCCAACTCGCGGGTGTGGGGTGCCTGGGCAGATGAGCGGAAGGCAGCGGGCGAAAACGGTGGTGAAGCTGGACGAGCGCAGGGAGGCCACCCGGCGGCCCCAGGCGCGAGCCACACCCACCGTGGAGCCGGATCCGCTCTACGGCGTGGTGCTGCTCAAGACGGCGCTGGAGCTCAAGCGGCGCAAGGACGGCAGCCCCGAGGAGATCCTCCGCGGCGTGCTGGCGCGCATGCGCATCCCCGAGCCCGAGTTCCGGGCGTTCCTGGAGCAGCGGGGAGAGCTGCTGCAGGCGCTCGGCCTGGGCAAGCGCTAGCCCTCGCGGCGCTCAGCCACGGGCCCCAGCGCCCGCTCGAGCGCGGCGAACTCCTGCGGCGAGAGCGTCTCCGCGCGGCGGCCGGGATCGATGCCCGCCGCCTCCAGCGCCTGCGCGTACTGCTCGGGCGTGGCCACCGTCCGGTCCGACTTGAGCGAGTTGAGCAGCGTCTTGCGCCGGTGGGAGAACGCGGCCTTCACCACGCGGATGAAGCGCTCCTCGTCCACCACCGGGGCGCGCGGCGCCTTCAGCCGCGTCAGCCGCACCACCGCCGAGTCCACCTTGGGCGGCGGGTGGAAGAGGCGGGCCTCCAGCGTGAAGAGGTGCTCGACGTCGAAGTAGAGCCCCAGCAGCACGGTGAGCAGCCCGTAGTCCCGGGTGCCCGGCTCGGCCGCCAGCCGCTCCACCACCTCCTTCTGGAGGGTGAAGACGGCGCGGGACACGTGGGCGCGCTGCTCCAGCACCTGGAAGAGGATGGAGCTCGTCAGGTGGTACGGGAGGTTGCCCGCGACGGCGACCTCGGGCGCGCCGGCCACCTGCGCGAAGTCCACCGTGGCGGCGTTGCCGGACACCACGCGCACGCCGGGGATCGCCTCCTTCTCCAGCACGGCGATCATGTCCCGGTCCTTCTCCACCGCCGTCACCTTCGCGCCAGTGGCCGCCAGGAAGCGCGTGAGGTGCCCCAGCCCCGGGCCCAGCTCCACCACGGGCTCCGCCTCGCGCGGCGCCAGCGCGTCGGCGATGTCCCGCAGCGCCCGCTCGCTGCCCAGGAAGTTCTGCCCCCAGCTGTACTTGGCGTGCAGCCCGTGGCGCTTGAGGATGTCGCGCGGCGATTCCACGTTCCCCTCCCTCACATCCGCCACGCCGGATCGGCGGCGAGCCGGAAGTCTCCTCGCAGCCCCCGGCGCCAGGCCTCGTACCCCGCGACGGCGACCATGGCCCCATTGTCCGTGCACAGCCGCACCGGCGGCAGGTAGAGGCTCAGCCCGCGCTCCCGCGCCCGCTCCAGGCACAGCGAGCGCAGGCGCGAGTTGGCCGCCACGCCGCCGCACAACACCAGCCGCTGGAGCCCCAGCCGGCGCCCCGCGGCGATGAACTTCTTCGACAGCGCGTCCGCCACCGCCTCCTGGAAGGAGGCGCATAGATCCGCGAGCGCCTGGCCCTGCGGCACGCCGTGCTTGCGCACGTGGTTCAGCACCGACGTCTTCAGCCCGGAGAAGGACACGTCGAAGGTGTCCGGCTGCGGCAGGGCGCGCGGGAAGTGGATGGCCTGCGGATCGCCCTTCTGCGCGAGCTGATCGATGGGCAGCCCGCCCGGGTACGGCAGGCCGAGGATGCGCGCCGTCTTGTCATAGGCCTCGCCAGCCGCGTCGTCCCGGGTGCTGCCCACCAGGCGGTAGCGCCCGTAGTCCTGCACCTCGTAGAGGCTCGTGTGCCCCCCGGAGACGACGAGCCCCAGGAAGGGAGGCTCGGGCGCATCCTCCAGCAGCCGGATGGCGAGCAGGTGGCCCTCCAGGTGGTTGGCTCCCACGAAGGGCTTGCCGGTGGCCAGGCTCAGGGACTTGGCCACCTGCACGCCCACCAGCAGCGCGCCGATCAGCCCCGGCCCGGAAGTGACGGCGATCAGGTCCACGTCCTCCAGCGTCTTCCCCGCGCGGGTGAGCGCCTCGTGGACCACGGGCAGCACCTGGACGATGTGGTTGCGGCTGGCGAGCTCCGGCACCACGCCACCCCAGCGGCGGTGGATGTCCACCTGGGTGGAGACGACGTCGGAGAGCGCGCGCCGACCGTCCTCCACGAGGGCGGCGGCGGTCTCATCACAGCTGGTTTCCAGTCCGAGGACGAGCAAGGCGGTGACCTTCCAGGCCAACGAGGGCCTGAGCCCTCCCGCCCCTACTTGGTGCCCAGCTGCTTGAGCGCGAGGCGCACGTCGGAGGAGAACTTCCCGGAGGGCTCCAGAACAAGGTACTTCTTATAAGCCGCGACCGCCTGAGAATTCTGCTGGGTGACCTGGAGCGCCATACCCAGGGCGAACCAGGCGCGGGCGTTCGCGTCCCGCTCCTTGACCACGTCCTGCAGCAGCCGCGCCGCCTCGCGGTAGGCGGAGTCACTGGTGCTGCCCATCACCAGCGAGAAGCCCAGGCCCTCCTTGGCCTCGCTCGAGCCCGGCTTCACCCTCAGGGCCTTGCGATAGCTCACCGCGGCGGCCCTGTAGCGCTCGCCCAGCACGGCCGACCTCGCCTGCTTGATCGAGTTGGCGTACTCGACCTCCGGATCGACCGCCTTCACGATCTCGGTCGGCGTCTGCTCGGGCGGCTCGTCGGGCTCCGGCGGCTTCGGCGTCTCGGCGACCACGGGCTGGGTCGGCTCGGGAGGCTTGGGGGGCTCCGGAGGCGCGCTGGCCACCGTGCCCGCATCCGCCGCGGCGGCCTCGGGCGCGGGCGTCGGCGTCACCACCGCCTCGGGAGGCTTGGGCGTTTCGGCTCCCGTGGCCTGGGGATTCGTCTGCTCCGGCGGCTTCTGGGGCTCCACGGTGGAGCCCGAGCCCCGATTGCTGAACACCACGGCGGCGACCGCGATCAGCGCCGCGATCCCCACGCCGATGTAGAGCCCCGTGCGCTTGGGCCGCACCGCCTCGGCGAGCGCCCGCTCGTCGACGCCATGGTCCTTCCTGGCAGCGGGCTGCGACGCCGGCTTCGAGGGCTTGGAAGCGGGCTCCGGAGCGGGCCCGAGATCCAGCGTGGGCAGCGGCGTGTCCTCGCGCTGCGTCGCCTGGGGCTTGGACTCCGCCGATGCCTGCTTGGGCTCGGGCCCCGGAGCGCCATGCCCCGGGTACGGAGGGAGCGCGAGCTGCGCGGGAGGCTCTGCCTCCTCCCCCTCCAGGGAAACCGGCTCGGCCACGGGCGGAGACCCCGCCACCAGCGTCACCTCGGAAGACGGCGGCGCGGGCGTGGGGGGAGGAACTGGCGGCAGCGGATTGGGCCCGACGGCCGCTCCCCCGAAGATGGGGGCTCGCCCGGGAGCGCTCGGCTCCGAAGGCGCTGTGTCCGCGGGAGCGCCGGCGGGAGGCGACTCGGGCTGCTGCGCGGGCGCGGGCTGCTGAGGCGAGGCGTTGGACGCGGCGGGTGAGCGGCCGCCGGAAGCCCACGAGGGGATCGGCGCCCAGGTGCTCGCCGAGCCCAGGCCATCGGTGTCCACCCGGCTCCAGTCCAGCAGCAGGCTGCGCCGCGCATGCTCCTGGGCGCGGTGCTCGGGCGGCGGCTCCACCAGGAAGGATGAGCCCTCCGCCTGCGGAGGCGGGACAGGCTCGACGGGCGCAACCGTCGGCACCTCCACCGTGGGCGCGTTGCTGGGGCGCTTGGGTCGAGGCTGGAAGACGACGACATTGGCCGGCTGCGATGCGGGCTGAGGCGGCGGAGCGCTGGCCGCGGGCGCCGGCGTGGACTCCTCGGCGCTCTCGGACGGCGCGGGCGGAGGCTCCGGGTCCGCGGGAGGCGGAGGCGGCGGCGACGCGACGGCGGAGATCGGCGGAGGCGGCGGCACGGCGGCCGTGGCCGCCGCGGGATCGGGCAGCGGCTCGGTGGCGGGCGGCTCGGGGGGCGCGGGCGGAGGCTGCGGCGGGGCCGACGCGTGGAGCCACTCCTCGATGCCGGGCTTGCCGCTCTGGATGGGCTCTTGCGGGACGTTGCCCAGCTCGCGGATCAGTCCCTCGAAGTACAGCTTGCTGATGATGCCCAGCGCGGCGAGATCCTCGAAGTCCGAGTCCTCCACCACGCGGCTCAGGGTGCGCTTGCCGTCGAAGAGGCGCAGCAGGCCGTTCACCTCGTCCGGGATCTCCGACAGGCGCTCGGCGAGCTGGTGGTAGTCGATCTCGAACACCGTCTCGAGCGGCGGCAGCTGCTCGAGCATGCGGCCCCACTCGTCCAGCCGGCGCATGCCCTCCATCAGCAGGCCCTGGGTGGAGACCTCGATGCGCTCGGGCCGGTCCAGCGGGGAGAACTGCACCTCGAACTGGCCCTCGAAGGTGTTGAGCATCCGGTAGAACGCGTTCTCACCCTTGAGGCGCCCCAGCTCCGCGTCGATGACGCGGCCCTCCTTGAAGTAGATGGCGCCGACGCGCTCGCCCTGGATGGAGATGGTGCCCGTCTTCCGGCCGATCTCGAACGTCTGCACGAGATCCACCACGCCCATGTCGGCCAGGCTGCCGCCGAAGCCGCCCTTGGTCGTCTCCCGCTTCTCGATCCTCTCCTTCTCCGCCTTCTGGAGGATCATCTTCACGCGGGTGACGATCTCTTTGATGTAGATCGGCTTGGTGAGGTAGTCGTCCCCGCCGAGCTCCAGCCCGCGTACCTTGAACTCGACCGACTTCTGGTTGGTGAGGAAGACGAAGGGGATGAACTTGAAGCGCTCGTCCGACTTGAGCGCCTTGCACAGCTCGAAGCCGTCCATCTCCGGCATCTTCGTGTCGGCGAGCACGAGATCCGGCGGACTGATCTGAACCTTCTCCAGCGCGTCCTTGCCGTGGATGGCGGTCGTCACGGAGAAGCCGGCCTTCTTGAGGCTGACCTCCATCACGCGAAGGCTCTTCGCGTCACCATCGACCAGGAGCAGGTGCTGCTTGGCCACGTTCGATTGCCTTTCCCTACGGACAGCTCACAAGGAGCCTGGCGCCGCGGTGTCGCGGGATGATCATGCCCATTCTCCAGGCATGTCAATGGTTTGGCCGGCCCCCTGCCCCGCCCGGACTCCGAGCGGACGGATGCCGGCCCGGTGGATGTTCAGCGGAAGAAACCCTTCTTGGGGGCAGGGGTGTTCTTCTTCCGCATCTCGATGAGGCGCAGCTCCTGGTTGGCCTCCAGGTGCTTGGGGTTGGCACGCACCGCCTCGCGGAAGTGGCGCTCGGCCCGGTCATTGTCCCCTTCGACGCGGGCAATCACGCCGAGCTGGTAGTGCGCCCGGTCGCAGCCGGGGTCGGCCTTGACGGCGTCGGCCATCATCTGCTTGGCCTTGGGGATCTCGGCCTTGCGCTGGGGATCCATGTAGAGGGCCCAGGCCAGCGTGGCCAGGTAGACGGGCTTGGGATCCAGCGCGTAGGCGCGCTCCAGGTGGTCGATGGCCGCGGTGAAGTCCCGCTTGCGGAAGAAGACCTCGCCCATCTTGAACAGGTCCACCGGGTTGGAGGCCGAGTTGCCGCGCCCCGCGGGGCTCACGCCCGGGGCCGAGGGAGCCGCCGGAGGCTTGGGGGCCGCGGCCTTCTTGAGGGCCTCGACGTACGCGGCGCGCTTGGCGTCGTCGTAGAGGATCTCGTAGGCCTCGCGGATGGCCTCGAAGACGGAGGTGATCTTGGGCGCCAGGTGCGGCACCGAGGGGGGCAGGCGGTCCGGGTGGAAGACCTTGGCCAGGCTGAGGAACGCGGCCTTCACCTGATCCCGAGGCGACTCCGGGGTGACGCCGAGCGTGGCGAAGTGATCGCGCTTGTTCTGGAGCTCGGCGTAGCGGCGCTCGATCTGCTGCACGAGCCCCGCATCCTCCGCCGCCGGAGCAGGCGGCTCGGAGACAGGCGCCGAGGGAGCGGCCGGTCCCGTCCCGGAGTGGGCGGCTGGGCTCACAGGGACGGCGCCTACCGGTCCGTCCGCTCGGGCGCCCAATGAGCCCATGTTTTCCATGGCGCGGCGCAGGAGGCGCTGGCGTCGCTGCCGGGCCTCTTCGTCAGGGTTGGAGGGATCGCCCGCCACGTCGTCCTCGTCGAAGTCCCAATCGTCTAGATCGCTTAGATCATCCAGGCCGTCCAGGCCATCGTCCCGGACACCACCCGATGAGGTATCAAGCGCAGTCTGGCCAGTTGCCGCCTCCTTGTCACCAGGGGGGGATGGGAAACCCGCCAGAGAGGGCACGGGTTCAATCGTCGCCTCGACAATGGCCTCCACGGGGGGCTCTCCCACATCCCCTCCAGGCGCCTGGACAAGGGACTCGAGGTGGGACTCCGCCTTGCTCAGCGCCGCCTCGAAGGAGGCGGAGAGGTTGGAGGCGTCGTCATCGAAGGAGACGATGCGCCAGAGATCTTCCTCCGCGGGTTGACGAGCGTCGGGCCCTGGCCGCGGCGGCTTGGAAGTGAAGGGGCTCGCGGCGACGGCAGGCGCCACGGAGGTGGGGGCCGGCGTCACCGGGCGAGGCTGCGCGGCGGCGCCTCTGCTCGATGGGGCGGCGGTGACAGGCAGCGGGGGCGGAGCCTGCACGGCAGGCGACTCCTCGAACGGGACGAGGTCGGCCCACATGTCCTGCTCGAGATCGACGGCCAGCACGGGGTCGGCGGACGCGGGGCTGGGGGCCTCCGCTTGCGTGCTCTGCGTGGCCTGCGCCGAGGCGGAGGCCACCGCTGGCTTGGGATCCTTGGAAATGCGGGCGGGCTCCTCGACGAGCCAGGAATCGGCGGGAGCGACTGCCGCGCGGCGCTTCGCCTCCTCCAAGTCATGGAGGAGTGCGGCCTCTGCCTGCTGACGCGCGAGGCGCAGCGCCTCCCTGTTCTCCGAGAGCAACGCATCCTGCGGTGCGGACTCGGGGTGCGGGATGGCATCGGACCAGGAGAGCTCGGAGATGGGCACGGCCGCGGGCGCGGCGGAGGGCTCCGGCGCGACGGGCGCGGGCTCCTCCGCATGCGTGAGCCCCATCTCCGAGGCGAGTCGAGCCGCCTCGGCCGCCCGATGCGCCTTCTCCGCCAGCCGGGCCTCCTTGGCTCGACGGCGATCTCCCTCGCGGCGTGCCTCGTCGTCCAGGGGGAGCTCGGTGGGCGGCTGAGCCTCGCCGTCCTGGGGCGGTGCCTCCCCTCGCGAGGCCACTGCCGCTTGTCGGGCCTCGGCGGCCTGGCGCAGCTCCTCCGCCAGTCGTACCTCTTCGGCCTGGCGAGCCTCCTCCTCCAGCCGGGCTCCTTGGACCTGGTGGGCTTCCTCCATCAGGAGGACCGCCTCTTCCAGCGGGACCTCTTCGACGGGCCGGTCCTCGGGGCTGGGGGGAGCCTCACCGGGGCGCGGTGCCTCTTCCGTGAGTCCGAAGGACTCCATGGCTCGACGCGCCTTCTCGGCCAGCCGCGCCTCCTTGGCCCGGCGCCGCTCTTCCTTGCGGCGGGATTCCTCATCGAGCTGCGCGTCCTCGGCCGGGCGAACTTCCTCCACCCGATGGGCAGCCTCCGCTGCCTGGCGAGCCTCGGCCGCGAGGCGCAGCTCCTCGGCCAGCCGCTCTTCTTCGGCCTGGCGCGCCTGCTCCGCCAGCCGCGCCTCCTCCTGGAGGGCCTGCTCCTCCAGGAACGCGTCCGCGGGCAGCTGGACCTCCTCTGTTGGAGGGGCCTCCTCGAACGGCTGCGCCACTTCGGCCTGAGGGGATTCCTCCAGCAGCCATGCGTCCGCGGACTTGCGAGCTTCCGCCTCCAGACGAGCAGCCTCCGCGGCCCGGCGCGCCTTCTCGATCAAGCGCGCTTCCTTGGCCCGACGCCGCTCCTCTTCGAGACGGGCCTCGTCGACTTGGAGAGCCTCCTGGGCCTGACGCGCTTCCTCGGCCTGGGCGGCCTCCACGTCCAGACGAGCAGCCTCTGCCGCCCGACGCAGGTCCTTCGCCAACCGCGCCGCCTCGGCTTGCCGGCGCTCCTCTTCCCGCCGCGCCTCCTCGGCCTGACGCGCCTCCTCGGCCTGACGCGCCTCTTCCGCCAGCCGGGCCTCCTCAGCCAGACGCGCCTCTTCGGCCAGACGCGCCTCCTCGGCCTGACGCGCCTCTTCCGCTCGACGCGCCTCCTCGGCCTGACGCGCCTCCTCAGCCAGCCGGGCCTCTTCGGCCAGTCGACGCTCCTCGGCAAGCCGGGCCTCTTCTGCCAAGCGCGCCTCTTCCGCTCGACGCGCCTCCACCGCCAGCCGCGCCTCTTCCGCCAAGCGCGCCTCTTCCGCCAGCCGGGCCTCCTCGGCCAGACGCGCCTCTTCCGCGAGCCGGCGCTCCTCCGCCAGTCGTGCCTCTTTGGCCAGCCGCGCCTCTTCCGCCAGCCGCGCCTCCTCGGCCAAGCGCGCCTCTTCGGCCAGCCGATGCTCCTCCGCCAGCCGTGCCTCTTCGGCCAACCGGCGCTCCTCTGCCAGGCGAGCCTCCTCAGCCGCCCGGCGCTCCTCCGCCAGCCGCGCCTCCTCGGCCAGCCGCGCCTCTTCCGCCAGCCGCGCCTCTTCGGCCAGCCGCGCCTCTTCCGCCAGCCGCGCCTCTTCCGCCAACCGCGCCTCTTCGGCCTGCCGATGCTCCCCCGCCAGCCGCGCCTCTTCGGCCAGCCGACGCTCCTCCGCCAGCCGCGCCTCTTCCG
>JAFGNZ010000095.1 GCA_016926755.1 Myxococcaceae bacterium
CGGTGTCCACGGGCGCCTACCGCGCGGTGGAGTTCATCAAGGCCAACATCAAGCTGGAGGGCGTGGAGAAGGCCAGCGTGACGGACTCCAAGCGGGTGGTGGAGATCTGCACCCAGTACGCGCAGAAGGGGATGGTCAACATCTTCCTGGGCGTCTTCTTCAGCACCCTGGCCTTCGCCTGCGCCGAGCCGTACTTCTTCATCGGCTACCTGATCTCCATCGCCATCTTCGGCCTGTACCAGGCGGTGTTCATGGCGAACGCGGGCGGCGCGTGGGACAACGCGAAGAAGCTGGTGGAGACGGAGCTGCGCGCCAAGGGCACGGACCTGCACGCGGCCGTGGTGGTGGGCGACACGGTGGGCGACCCGTTCAAGGACACCTCGTCCGTGGCGCTCAACCCGGTCATCAAGTTCACCACCCTCTTCGGCCTGCTGGCGGTGGAGCTGGCGGTGGAGCTGAACAAGTCCGGCAACACCACGCTCACCCGCGTGCTGGCCGTCGTGTTCTTCGCCCTGTCGCTCGTGTTCGTGTACCGGTCGTTCTACGGCATGCGCATCGAGACGCCGATGCGCAGCGCCGCCGAGAGCACCCCCGAGGCCGCGAAGGCCTAGCCTCCCCGCGACACTGAAGTCTCTGAGCGGCAGGGTGCCCCCGGGTGCCCTGCCGCGCTGCTTTTGGGGCGCCCTCAGCGCTCGACGCGGAAGGCGGGCGGCTCGATGCGGGTGGCGCGGCACTCGGGGCAGGCGCCCGGCCGGGTGAGGCGCTTGCGGTCGCGGAAGATGAAGCCGCAGGCCAGGCACTCGGCGGGCAGCACCACCAGCCGGCCGCCCGCGGCCTTGAGGGACTTCTCCAGGTGCACGAGGTGCTCGGCCACGTCCTTCTCCGGGATGCCCACCGCGGCGGACAGCTCCCGCGCGGTGAGCCCCTGCTCGGGCGCGGCGGCCAGCGCGGCCTCGAGCGCGGCGCGCACGGTGGTGCCGCGGGCCTGGGGGCCTTGCTCGCTCATGCGCTGATGGGCCCCGGGTCCGTCATCCGCTCCTTGCCCAGGTGCATCCCGCTGCGGCAGCGGTAGTCCGTGAGGAGCGCGCCCAGGAGCACGGCCGCGCCCGCCAGCACGTGCACCGCGGCGGCCCCAGGCGCCCGGCGCGCGTAGCCCCCCACGAAGGGAGCGGCCATGGCGGCCAGGCCCCAGCCATGGTCCGCCAGCTCGTGCAGCTCGATGGGGATGAGCCCGGAGAGGCTCACCCGGCTGTCCGTGAGGAGGGTGGTGCCCGCGAGCCCCAGCCCCAGCGCCAGGCCCACGCCACGCGCCCGCGGCTCCTCAGCTCTCCGCCCCGCCAGCGCCACCGCCAGCCCCGCGAGGAGATCCACCAGGGAGTGGGCACCCTGCGGCACCCAGCGGCGCAAGGGCAGTCCTCCCGGGAGCGGGCGAGAGATGATGCCCGCCGCGGCGCTCCGATCCACGACGTGCCGCAGCACGCGGCCCGCGGCTCCCACCAGGTGGACCCACCGCGGCCGGGGGTTGTCGAGAGGTCTCAGCTCAGCCATCCAGAGCTCCTGAAGAGTGCTCTCCAAAGCTAGGCATCGCGGACCTGGAGTGGGATGGGCGCGCTGCGCTCCCTCGCGTGGTGGAACGTTTACCAGGAGGTACCCCTCAGCTCCCTGGCTTCTCCTGGAAAGCCGGTTTCATCTCGACTTTCGGGAGAAGACGGATTAGGTCAGCGCCAGCCCAGCTGAGGGCTTTAGCAAGGGCGGCGGAAGCTGCTCGCACCGAAAGAAGAAGGTTCATGGCAACCGGTACTGTGAAGTGGTTCAACGATGCAAAGGGCTTTGGCTTCATCACGCAGGATGGCGGCGGTGAGGACGTGTTCGTCCATCACACGGCGATCCAGGCGGATGGTTTCCGCACCCTGGCCGAGGGCCAGAAGGTGACCTTCGAGGTCACTCACGGTCCCAAGGGGCTGCAGGCGCAGAACGTCCGCGGGGCCTGAGTCTCGCCCGCAGGTGATGTCGCTGAAGCCCGGCCTCCTCACGGGGGTCGGGCTTCCGCATTTTCGGGCCCTGGCCGGATGTCCCTGGAAGGCGCGGTGTCAGGACAGGCCCTGCCCGCACGTCGCTTCCGCACGGAGACTCCCGCCGTCAGCCTGCGAGGGAGCGCCCACCCGGGGAGCTGTCATGCCTCGGAAGCGTGTTCCCCTTTCCTCCCACGCGCGGAGGGCGCAGGCTGGGCGCATGCGCCTGCCCCGCTTGCCGCGTATCATCGGCTTCGATGATGGGCCCTTCCCGCGCCGCCGTGGCGCCGCCGTGCCGCTGGTGGGCGTGGTGTGCTCCGGCACGCGCTTCGAGGGGCTCGTCTGGGGGCGGGTGCGCAAGGACGGGTGGACCGCGACGCAGGAGGTGTGCCGGCTGCTGGAGGGCGGCAAGTTCCTCCCGCAGCTCCATCTGGTGCTGCTGGACGGCATCGCCTTCGGTGGTTTCAACGTGGTGGACCTGCCCACGCTGGCGGCCCGCCTGAAGCGGCCCTGCGTGGCGGTGATGCGGCGCATGCCGGACCTGGACGCGGTGGAGCAGGCCCTGCGGCGGCTACCGCGCCCGGAGCGACGGCTCGCGCTGCTGAAGCGGGCCGGGCCGATCCACCAGCTCGGCGGCTTCACCTTCCAGGTGCAGGGAGCGGAGCCCGCGGAGGTGGTCGAGGCGCTCCAGCGGGTGACGGACCGGGGCCTCGTCCCGGAGCCGCTCCGGCTGGCCCACCTGATCGGCGCGGCGGTGGTGACTGGCGAGAGCAGCCAGCGCGCCTGAGCGGAGTGTCCTCGATGCCAGAGGCAACCGGGTGGGCACTGATGCCACTCAGGCGAAAGCCTGGGAGGGTGTTGAGCCGAGGCAGGTAGGCACAAGGGGCGAGCTGGCGAGCTCGGCCTGTCCGAACCTGTCTGCTTGTCCGACAGGCCGGGGGCCCTTGCAACCCCCTGACCTGACAGAGCCACTCTCCTCAGGCAGCTCCAAGCCTGAACGGGTTGGGGGTGCCGGCGGAGGCGGCTCACCTGAACCAGACGGGCTGTCGGACAGCTTTGAGCCATGCGCCGCCGGCATGGAGCCAGGAGCGAGCCGGCTGCCCACGTGGTCAGCTGATCGCCGGGGCTCCCCCAACGGCTTTCGTCCCCTTCCGCGAGAGCGTCACGAAAGCGAGCACGTAGAGCACCAGCGCGATGGCGCTCAAGCTCCGGATTCCAAGCGCGAGCGAGGCGTGCTCGAGCAGGCCTCCCGCCACCGCGCCCAGGAGGTTGGAGCCGTAGGCGACCGAGGTGGACGGGGTGTCCCGGAAGGACGTGGAGAACACCAGCCCCGAGAAGAGGAACGGCAGCGACAGGATGCCGGTGCCCACGATGATCTTCACCCACGGGGCCGCCCCCGAGAGGTACTTCACCGGGGAGAACAGGCTCGCCGCCACCGCCACCCCGAGGAGCGCGAAGGCCAGGTAGAGGTTGATGCGCCACCGAGCCGCCACCAGGTTGGCCAGCAGCGCCATGAGCAGCACTCCGGAGATCACGAACGTGTTCACCACCCACGTCGAGCCGAACAGCAGCGAGAGCTCGGCCAGGTTGCGCACCTCGACGAGCAGGAAGCCCGCTCCCAGGAAGAAGAAGTGCGCGTCAAAGGAGCGCTGACCGGCGGGGTTGAGCCGGAAGATCATCACCGCCGCCATCACGAGCACCACGGCGGCCATGATCCAGTACTCGATGGGGACCGTCCGGCTCTTGAGGTACATGAAGGGCCAGTCGTCGGTGAGCTCCAGCTCGGCGGTGGGGGTGCTGCCCGCGTCGAGCTTGGCCCGCGCCAGCTCCAGGCGCTTGGGGTCCACGAACTCCTCGACGTTCGTCGGCGCGCCCGGCCCGGCGAGGAACACGACACCGCGGTCGTAGCCCACGTCCAGGATGACGGGCCGCTTGCCGAAGACCTGCTCGAGCATGAAGGCGATGCGGCGGAGGATCCAGTACGACTGGCCCCAGCCGCTGGAGAACGACAGCGCGATCATCCCATTGGGCGCCAGCAGCGAGCGCGCCCGCTCGAAGGACTCGCGCGTATACATGAAGTTGTCGAGCCGGACGTTGGACATCGCCGCCAGCACGGTGTGCGAGTCCAGCAGCCCGTAGACGATGAGATCATAGGAGTTGGTGGACTTCTGGAGGTACGCTCGCGCGTCATCCACCACGACGCGGACGCGCTCGGAGTCATAGGGCTTCTCGGGGTGGAGCCTGCGTCCGAACTCGGCGATGACTGGATCGATCTCCACGGCGGTGACGGACTCCGCGCCGTTGCGGATCGCCGCGGCCACGTCGTTGCCCGCGCCAGCCCCCAGCACCAGCACCCGCTTGGGGCGCAGGAAGCGATAGGGAAGGTTGTAGTAGGCCGGCGGGTAGCTCTTGCTGGCGTCCGGGTGGGCCGCCAGGAACTGCTCGCTCAGGTCGAGCGCGGAGAGGTGATAGCTGGTGTTCGTGTTGATCCACGCCCCCCAGGGCGCGCCGTCCGGGGTGCGGTAGGGATCGACGGTGATCTTGTAGTACGGCGACCAGGAGCTGCCCTGCGAGAGGAAGCCCAGCAGGACGAGCGAGACGATGCCCAGCCCTCCCGTCGCGAGGCGGACCGGGCGGTCGCTCCAGGTCATCGCGGCGCCGAGCACCAGGGTGACGGAGAACCACCACACGGGACCGAGCTGGAGGTACGACATGACCGCGAAGGCCACGGTCCCGGCGAGGCTGCCCAGGAGGTTGATCGAATAGCCGCGCAGCGAGGGGACCTTCTCGAACGCGGCGCCCACGGCCTGGCCGCCGGCGAAGAACACGGCGGTGTTGAGGACGAAGAAGGCGAGGAAGGCGAGGTAGAACCAGACGGGGCTGGTCTGGTTGTCCTGGGGCACCCAGATGAACTCGTCACCGCTGAGCGGGGTGAGCCGCACGAGCTGCGGGGAGACGAGGAGCACGACGAGGGAGAAGGCGGCCACGGCGGGCATGAACCACCGACCCCAGGTGCCCCCCTTCCCCAGCGTGGCGCCGGCCCCCAGGCCCATGACGCACGAGATGAGGACCATGTTCTTGTAGAAGCCGAAGAACCGGGTCTCCGCCGACAGCCACCGGATGAAGGCCAGCTCGGCGAACAGCGTCAGGAAGCTGATGACGGCGAGCCGCGCCGCGGGGGACCAGGGTGAGTCAGTCGTGGCCATGGGAGCGACGGAGGAAACTACGCGCGGCCATGCGAGTAAAGCACTGCCCTGGGAGCCAGGAGCCCTGAGCTCCTGGCAGGGGGCCGTCAGCCCAGGCGCACCCGGGCGTTGCGGAACAGGCGCATCCAGGGGCCATCCTCGCCCCACTCGCTGGGGTGCCATGAGTGCTGCACGGTCCGGTGCACCCGCTCCGGGTGCGGCATCATCAGCGTGAAGCGCCCATCCTTCGTCGTCAGCCCGCAGATGCCGAAGGGCGAGCCGTTCGGGTTGGCCGGGTACGTCTCCGTCACCTGCCCGCGGTTGTCCACGAAGCGCGCCGTCACCAGCCCCAGCCCGTTCACCCGCGCCGCTTCCTCGGGGCTGGGGAACTCCGCGCGCCCCTCGCCGTGGGAGACCGCGATGAGCATCCGGCTGCCCGCCATCCCCTTGAAGAAGAGCGAGGGGCTCTCCGCCACCTCCACCAGCGACAGCCGCGCCTCGAACTGCTCCGAGGCGTTGCGCACGAAGCGCGGGAAGTGCTCCGCGCCCGGGATGATCTCCTTGAGCTGCGCCATCATCTGGCAGCCATTGCAGATGCCCAGGCCGAAGCTGTCCGGGCGCGCGAAGAAGGCGGCGAACTCGTCCCGCGCGCGCGCGTTGAAGAGGATCGACTTCGCCCAGCCGCCGCCCGCGCCCAGCACGTCTCCGTAGGAGAAGCCGCCGCACGCCAGCACGCCCGAGAAGTCCTTCAGCGACACGCGCCCGGCCAGCAGATCGCTCATGTGCACATCCACCGCCGTGAAGCCCGCGCGCGTGAAGGCCGCCGCCATCTCCATCTGGCTGTTCACCCCCTGCTCGCGCACCACCGCCACCCGAGGCCTCGCCCCCCTGGAGATGAAGGGCGCCGCCACGTCCTCCGCCGGATCGAACGTGAGCCGCGGCGAGAGCCCCGGGTCCTCCGCGTCGCACTTCGCGGCGTACTCCTCCTCCGCGCAGCGCGGGTTGTCGCGCAGCCGCTGCATCTCGTAGCTGACGCGGGACCAATACTGGCGCAGCGCCATCGTCTTCACCGAGAGCAGCGTCTGCTCCCCCTGCCGCAGCCGCACCTCCAGCTCCGCCCGAGGCCGCCCCAGCTCCTGGGCGTGCGCGCCCAACCCGTGCCGCGCCAGCACCTCGCGCACCTGCCCCAGCTCCGCCGCGCGCACCTGCAGCACCGCCCCCAGCTCCTCGTTGAAGAGCGCCGGGACGGCCTCCGCCCCGAGCACCGCCACGTCCACGTCCAACCCGCAGTGGCCGGCGAAGGCCATCTCGCAGAGCGTCGCCAGGAGGCCGCCGTCCGAGCGATCGTGGTACGCCAGCACCCGCCCCGCCGCGTTCAGCTCCTGCATGGCCGCGAAGAAGCCTCGCAGCAGCGCCGGATCCTCCACGTCCGGGCACTCCGTCCCCACCTGCTCGAAGACGTGGGCCAGCACCGAGCCGCCCAGGCGCTGCCGGCCGCGCGCGAGATCCACGAAGAGCAGCCGCGTGTCCCCACCGAGCTCGCGGAGCTGCGGGGTGAGCGACTGGCGCACGTCCAGCACCGGCGCGAACGCCGAGACGATGAGCGACAGCGGCGCCGTCACCGCCTTGCGCGCGCCCTGCTCCTCCCACACCGTGCGCATGGACATGGAGTCCTTGCCCACCGGGATGGCGATCCCCAGCGCAGGGCACAGCTCCATGCCCACCGCGTGCACCGCCGCGTAGAGGTTGGCGTCCTCTCCGGGACTGCCCGCCGCCGCCATCCAGTTGGCCGACAGCTTCACGTCCGAGAGCCGCGCCACCCGCGCCGCCGCCAGGTTCGTCAGCGCCTCCCCCACCGCCATCCGCGCCGAGGCCGCCGCGTCGATGAGCGCCAGCGGCGTCCGCTCGCCCATGGCCATGGCCTCGCCGGTGTGGCTGGTGATGGTCGTCAGCGTCACCGCGCAGTCCGCCACCGGCACCTGCCACGGCCCCACCATCTGATCCCGGCTCGTCTGGCCCGACACCGTCCGGTCCCCGATGGTGATGAGGAAGGACTTGTCCGCCACCGTCGGGTGCTCCAGCACCCGCGCCACCATGTCCCCCAGCTCCGCGCCCTCCAGCCGCAGCGGCGCGTGCGCGAGCGGGCGCGACTTCACCTCCCGGTGCATGCGCGGCGGCTTGCCGAAGAGCACATCCATCGGCAGAGCGATCGGCGCGTTGCCGAAGTGCCAGTCTCCCAGCTTCAGCACCTGCTCGGCCGTGGCCTCGCCCAGCACCGCGTAGGGCGCGCGCTCACGCTCGCAGAGCGCGGCGAAGCGCTCCAGGTCCCCCGGCGCCACGGCGAGCACGTACCGCTCCTGCGCCTCGTTGCACCAGATCTCCACCGGGGACATGCCCGGCTCGGCGGTGGGGATCGTCCGCAGCTCGAAGTACCCGCCCAGCGCGTTGTCGTGCACCAGCTCCGGCACCGCGTTGGACAGCCCGCCCGCCCCCACGTCGTGGATGGAGCGAATGGGGTTGGCCTCGCCCATCGCCCAGCAACGGTCGATGACCTCCTGGCAGCGCCGCTCCATCTCCGCGTTGTCCCGCTGCACCGAGGCGAAGTCCAGGTCCGCCGCGCTCGCGCCCTGCGCCATGGAGGAGGCCGCGCCACCGCCCAGGCCGATGAGCATCGCCGGCCCGCCCAGCGCGATGATCTTGTCCCCCGGCTGCAGCTTGCCCTTCTGCACGTGCCCGGCGCGGATGTTGCCCAGGCCACCGGCGATCATGATGGGCTTGTGGTAGCCGCGCACCTCCGTGCCCTCGGGCGTGGACACCTGCACCTCGAAGCTGCGGAAGTAGCCGCACAGGTTGGGCCGGCCGAACTCGTTGTTGTAGGCCGCCCCGCCAATGGGCCCCTCCAGCATGATGTCCAGCGCGGAGACGATGCGCTGGGGCCTGCCGTACTCCCGCTCCCAGGGCCGCTCGTAGCCGGGGATCCGCAGGTGGGAGACCGAGAAGCCCGTCAGCCCCGCCTTGGGCTTCGCGCCGCGCCCCGTGGCGCCCTCGTCGCGGATCTCCCCGCCCGCGCCCGTGGCCGCACCCGGGTACGGCGAGATGGCTGTCGGATGGTTGTGCGTCTCCACCTTCATCAGGATGTGCGTGGGCTCGCGCTGGGAGCGCCACTCGCCGCTCTCTGGCGCCGGGAAGAAGCGCTCCGCCTCGAAGCCCTGGATGACCGCCGCGTTGTCCTTGTACGCCGAGAGCACGCCCTCGCCGTGCGCCGCGTGGGTGTTCTTGATGGCCTGGAACAGCGAGCGCTCCCGCGGCACGCCATCCACCGTCCAGCTCGCGTTGAAGATCTTGTGCCGGCAGTGCTCACTGTTGGCCTGCGCGAACATCATCAGCTCGACGTCCGTGGGGTTGCGCTTCAGCTCGCCGAAGCGCGCGCACAGGTAGTCGATCTCGTCCTCCGCCAGCGCCAGCCCCAGCTCCCGGTTGGCCGCCACCAGCGCCGCGCGGCCTCCGCCCAGCACGTCCACCGTCGTCAAGGGCCGCGGCTCGTGCTCGGCGAAGAGGGCCGCGCCGTCGTCTATCCTCGCCACCACCACCTGCGTCATCCGGTCGTGCAGCACCGGCTTGAGGCGCTCCAGGCTCTCGCGCGGCAGGGGCAGGCCATCCTTGTCCGCGACGAAGAAGACCGCCCCGCGCTCCATCCGCTTCACCCGGCCCAGGCCGCAGTTGCGCGCGATGTCCGTGGCCTTCGAGGACCAGGGGGACTGGGTGCCAGGGCGCGGGATGACGACGAGCCGGCTGCCCACCCACTCGCCCTGGGCGATGCGCGGGCCGTAGTCCAGCAGGCGATAGAGGATGGCCTCCTCGCTCTCCGCGAGAGGGGTCGAGACCTCGATGAAGTGCATGTACTCCGCGTAGACGGAGGCGACCTCGGGCACCTGCTCGCGGCAGAGGGCGAGCAGCTTGTCCCGACGGAACTGGGAGAAGGCGGGGGCACCCCGCACGGTGCGCATGCTGGACATGGGGATAGGCCTGATTCTGGAGAACAGTCCGAGCCGTCCTTATCACCAAGCCCTTCCCTGAAAGTGAAGAGTTCGCGCCTCCTCGCCTGAAGCCCGGGCGGACGGGAGGCCGCACCCTGCTCCTCGGGCCAGCGTCGCTCAGCCAGAGGCTTCCTTCCAGCTCACACCGAAGGTGACCCCCTCGTCGTCGAAGCCGCGCACCTCCACGAGGGGCTCCTGCACGCCACAGCCGCGCATGCCCGCCAGGAGGGCGCCCTGCACGAGGTAGCGGGTGGGCCCGGCCTCGTTCATCCACAGCTCCAGGTGGGTGGGGGCCAGATCGCGGATGCGCACCTGGGTGTAGTTGTTCCCCGAACGGAAGCTCTGCTGCACCCGGGCCAGCACGCGCCGCGGCCCCAGCAACTGGAGCACGCTGAACAGCGCGCGCCCCATCATCGTCGACCGGTAGCCATCCACCATCCGCTCGCCCAGGGCGTGGTACGCCTGCTCCTCGGGCAGGTCGGCGTACAGCTCTCGCGCCGCCACGCGCACACAGGAGCACCACGTCTCGAACGGGTACGCGGGCAGGAGCCTGCGATCCAGGTCCACCCCCACCTCTTTCAGATGGAGCTTCAGGCTGGGGGTGATCCGCCCCTCCAGTCCTCGGGAGAACAGACCTTCCAGAGTCTGGTCAAAGACCATCTTCTCCTGCATGAAGATAGTCTACTCCCGCCCCTCCTTCCGTGGAGCAAGCCACATGGGTCTTCAGAAAGAACTGGCGGCGCTGGCGATGCGGGCCACCCCGCTTCCTGGGAAGAAGAGCTTCCTGGCCGAGGCGGGCCTGGCCGCTCCCGTGCCGATGCTGCCAGGCTCCATCGGCGCGGTGGCGCACGAGCCCTTCATGGCCGAGGAGCTCAAGCGGCTCTTCGATCTGATGGTGATCTTCACCATCGGCGACTTCCCGGCGGACGCGAGCTGCTCCAGCTACTTCGACCCGGACAGCCCCTGGTACAACGTCTTCTACGGCGCCTACGGGCTGCGCTCGTACAAGCAGGACGGGGCCCCCTGGGGCTTCCGCGGCGATGGGCGGCCGAACCTGGACGAGCTGCTCGAGGTGCCGTGGCTGGACTACAACTTCCTCACGGCCGGGTGCCTGGGCTGTCCGCCCTCGCGGATGTGCTTCCGGGTGGAGGAGGCGACGAGCGGCAAGGAGGGGCTCTGGTACACGGCCGAGGTGGCCTGCGTCATCCCCAGCGGGCTGCACCGGATGAAGGACGCGGTGACGCCGGATCTCACCTACTACGCCGTCTTCGGTGTGCCGGAGGAGCGCTACCTGTCGAGCGAGCGCGAGAGCTACGAGCCGGTGAGGATGCGCGGGAAGATGTACTTCCGGCCGATCGCCGAGCGCACCACGCTGGTGTGGGGCGGGCTGTGCCCCGACACGCCGGACGGCCAGCGGCTGTTCAACACCATCCTGGACGCGATGACGCCGTCCTATCAACGGTGAGCCGCAGCCCCCTGCGCTCCTGAACGAGCCCGGCCCGCCGTCACTCGGCCTGGACGAGCGCGGCGAGCTGCCCCTCCGCCGCGGCCAGCTCCGCGCGGCGGATGTCCACCGTGGCCCGCGCCTGCGCGGCGGCGCTCGAGGCCAGGAAGCGCCGGGTGTCCGCGTCCGACAGCTCCAGGTTCGTGGCCACCCCCGCCCTCGCCGCCGCCTCCACCTGCTTCTGCGCCCGCGCCGCGAGCTGCGCCTGCGCCTCCGCCTGCGCCTGCGCCGCCTGGGAGGCCTCCAGGTTGGCCCGCGCCGCCACCCACGTGGCCCGCGCCCTCGCCCTGCTCGCCTCGAGCTGCGCCTGCGCCAGCGCCAGCTTCGCCTCGTCCTCGCGCTTCGCCGCGTACCGGATGCCCCGGTCGTACAGCGGCACCGATACCGCCAGGATCAAGTCGTAGCTCGTCGTCCGCCCCGAGAAGCCCGTGTTGGAGTTGTAGTTGCCCTTGGCCACCGCCGCCACGCTCGGCAGCCACGCGAACCGGTCGTACCGCAGCACCCCCTCGGCCGCCTCCACCACCTTGGCCGCGCTGCGCACCGAGTACGTCTGCTCCCATGGCTGGGCCTGCTCCTCCTTCACCCCGCCCCACTCCACCCCCGAGTCCCCCGCTGGCAGCGGCCGCACCGGCTCCCCCACCAGCGCCTCCAGCAGCGCCAGCAGCTGCACCCGCTGCCCGGCCAGCTGCGCGAGCTGCGCCCGCGCCTGCGCCGTCTCCGTCTGCGCGCGCAGCAGCGCCACCTCCACCGCCACGCCCGCCTCGAGCTGCGCCCGCGCCTCCTTCTCGCGCCCCAGCGCCACCGCCTCCGCCTCTCGCGCTGCCTCCATGAGCTGCTCCACCCCCTGGAGCCCGAGGTACGTGCGCGCCGCGTTGAGCAGCACCTGCTCGCGCGCCTCCTGTGCCCCGAGCTCCGCCGCCTCGCTCCCCGCCTGCGCCGGGCCGAGGAGGAACGCCCCCTGCGGCGTGAACAGCGGCTGGGAGAGCTGCAGCGTCGCGTAGCGCGAGTTCGCCGCCACGATGGGCACCGGTGGAGGAATGGCCCCCGGGTTCTGCAAGGGGAGCTGGTACGCGGCGCCCACCAGGCCGACGAACTGCCCGAAGTCGAGCTGCGCAGGGGCGCTCGTGTGGACGAACTGGCCGCTCGCGGTGACCTCCGGCCGCCAGGCCGCCCACGCCCGGCTCACGGAGGCGCGGGCGATCGCCGCCTGCGCGCGAGCCGCCGCCACATCCGGGCTCTGCCGCGCCGAGATCGCCAGGGCCTCCTTGAGCGAGACCTGACGCCGCTCCCGGGCCGACGCCTGCACGGCTGGCAGGGGCGGCGAGGCCTGGGCGGGGGGCTCCGGCGCCTGCGCGAGCGCGGGGATCGGCGCGAGCGTCACCACGAGCGCGAGGAGCGATGCACGACGGGCACGCGCGACGGCGAGAGGCGCACCGCGCGGTTCGACGGATGGAGTCTTCATAGATGATTCCTCGAGGCGCTCCAGGTGGAGCGCGGTACGCATCCACAGCGGGAGGAGGCTCGGCTCAGGCGGCCCGGTCCTCCCGGGTCTCGGCCACCGGGGTGACAGGGGCCTGCACGCCCTGGGGTGCCTGCTTCTTGCGGAAGAAGCCCACCCGCTCCATGCCCGCGAACACCACCGGCACCACCAGCAGCGTCAGGAAGGTGGAGGTGATGACGCCGCCGATGATCGAGATGGCCATGGGCGCGCGGAACTCCGCGCCCAGCCCCGTGCCCACCGCCGTGGGCACCATGCCGATGGCCATGGCCGCGCTCGTCATCAGGATGGGCCGCAGGCGGCGCGGGCCCGCCTTCAGCAGCGCCTGGTCCACGCTGTCCCCGGTGCGCAGGTGCTGCAGCGCCCCGTCCACCAGCAGGATGGCGTTCTTCGTCACCAGCCCCATCAGCAGGATGACGCCGATCACCGCGCCCAGCGACAGGTGGAAGTTCGTCACCACCAGCCCCAGCAGCGCGCCGATCAGCGCCAGCGGCAGCGACACCATGATGGTGAACGGGTGCTTGAAGGATTCGAACTGGGAGGCCAGCACCATGTAGATGAAGATGAAGGCCAGCCCCAGGGCCGTGCTGAACGCGGCGTTCTGCTCGTCCAGGTTCTTCATCTGCCCGTCATAGATGACCGAGTACCCCGCCGGCAGCGGCTTCTCCGCCACCCGCTCCTTGAGCTTGCTGGCGATGTCTCCCAGCGCGCCCGTGCCGAGCTGCGAGTAGACGGCGATCTGCCGCTCGCGGCTCTCGTGCTCGATGACGCTCGGCCCGTCCTTCAGGTCCACCTCCGCCACGTCCGTCACCGGCCGCAGCCCGCGCGGCGTGTACACCTCCAGCTGCCGCACCTTCTCCGGCGTGGCGCGATCCTTCTCCGCCAGCCGCACGCGGATGTCCGTCTCGTCCGTGCCCTCGCGCAGCTTGGCCGCCACGTCACCGCTGATAGCCAACCGCAGCTGCATCGCCAGCGTCGCCGCGCTCAGATCCACGTCCGAGGAGCGGGCCCGGTCGATCTGGATCTGCAGCTCGGGCTTGGGCGGGTTGGACTCCACGCGGACGTCCGAGGTGCCAGGGATGTCCCGGAGGATCTGCGCCACGCGCTGCGCCTCCTCGTTGACGCGCGCCAGGTCCGGCCCCGTCACGCGCACCATGATGGGATACCAGTCCCCCAGGCCCTCGATGGTGGGCGGATCCGCCAGGTTCACCTGGGTGGCCACCAGCGCCGGCGAGAGCACCCCGCGCACCTCCTCCTTGATGGCGTGGATACTCCGCTCGCGCGCCCCCTTCGGCACGGTGAGCACACGCAGGCGCGCCTTGTTCACGTCACCGTTGAGGCCGACGATGCTGTAGATGTCCGTCACCTCGGGGATGCGCTGGATGAGCGCCTCGGCCTCGGCGGTGCGGGCCTCCGTCTCCGCCAGGCTGGCCGAGTCCGGCAGCTGCAGGTCCACCATGAACTGCGAGCGGTCCTCCTTCGGGATGAACTCCGCGCCCAGCGTGCTGGCGGCGCCGAACGAGGCCACCAGCACCAGCAGGGTGAGGCCCGCCGTCTTCCACTTGTGGGCCAGCACCCAGCGCAGGATGTGCTCGTAGAGGCGCTCGGTGCCCTCCAGCGCCCGGCGGATGGCGCTGGCCACCGCGCCCTCCTGGTGCACCTCGCCCGGCCTGCGCGCCCTGGCCAGCCGCGCCGACAGCATCGGGTCCAGCGTGAAGGAGATGAACAGCGAGACCAGCACCGCCACGGAGATGGTGACGCCGAACTGCCGGAAGAACTGGCCGACGATGCCCGGCATGAAGGCCACCGGGATGAACACCGACACCAGCGAGAGCGTGGTGGCCAGCACCGCCAGGCCCACGTCCTTCGTGCCGTTGGAGGCCGCGGACATCGGCTCCTCGCCCTGCTCCAGCCGGTGGGTAATGGCCTCGCGCACCACCACCGCGTCGTCGATGAGCAGGCCGATGGCCAGCGACAGCGCCAGCAGCGTCATCTGGTTGAGCGTGTAGCCCAGCAGGTACATCACGAAGAAGGTGCCCACCACCGAGGTGGGCAGCGCCAGCGACGAGATGAAGGTGCCGCGCACGTCCAGCAGGAACAGCAGGATGATGAGCACCGCCATCGCGCCGCCGAAGACGAGGGCGATCCACACCTCCTTCGCGTTCTCGCGGATGAGCTCCGACTGGTCGATGAGCAGCGTGGCCTCGAAGCCGCTGCCCAGGGAGGGCGCCAGCTCCGCCATCTTCATCTTCACCAGGTCGCTCACCTTCACCGTGTTGGAGCCCGGCTGCTTCACCACCTCCAGGATGATGGCGTCCTTGCTGTTGAGGCGCGCGGTGGTGCGGCGCTCGGCCGTGCCATCCGTCACGGTGGCGATCTCTTCCAGGCGCACCTGGGCGCCCGTGCGGCTCCTGGCCACCGGCAGCGCCCGCAGCTCCTCCACGCCGCGGAACTGCCCGAGCGAGCGCACCGTCAGCTCGCTGGGCCCGAGCTGCAGCCGGCCCGCCGGCAGGTTCAGGTTCTCCAGGCCGATGCGCTGGGCGATCTCCACGGGTGCCACGCCCACCGCCCGGGCCTTGTCCAGGTCGATGTCCACCTGGATCTCCCGCACGTCTCCGCCGGTGACGCGCACCTCGGCGGCGCCCTCCAGCTGCGCGAGCGTCGGCTTGACGCGGTCATCCAGGAGCTTGCGCAGCGTCTGGGAGGGCAGCTGCGCGGACACGGCGTAGGTGAGGATGGGCGTGGCCGAGAGGTCCACCCGGCTGACCACCGGCGCGTCGGCGTCGCGCGGCAGCTTGTTGGCCACGTTGGCCACCTTGTCGCGCACCTCCTGCACCGCGGCGTCCAGATCCGTGGCCAGCGTGAACTGCACCACCACCGTGGCCACGTTCTCCCGGCTCCAGGAGTGGATCTTGTCCACGCCGCTGATGCCGGCCACCGCGTCCTCGATGGGCTTGACGACCTGGGTTTCGATCTCGCCCGGGCCCGCGCCCCGGTACACGGTGTTGACCAGCACGACGGGGAAGGAGACGTCCGGGTAGAGGTCCGTCCCCAGGCGGTTGAAGCCCATTGCCCCCAGGACGAGGAGGCACACGGACATCATGGCCGTGAAGACGGGGCGGCGGATGGAGACGTCGCTGAGGAACATGGGAGGCTCGCGGAGGCGGCGAAGGAACGGAGTGGGATGGGCCTACTTCACGGAGACACGGGTCCCGTCCTCGAGGCCCGCGGCGGGGTAGTCGATGACCTTGTCCAGCGGCGTGGCGGCCTTCACCACCACCTCGCGGGCCCGGCGCTCGAGGACCTGCACGTCCACCCGGCGCACCTCGCCGGAGGAGCCCACCACGAAGACGTGGTCCCCGTTGGCGCTGGACAGCGCGGAGGCCGGGAGCACCTTCACGTCCTGCTGCTCGCCCATGGCGAGCACGGCCCGCGCCAGCGTGTGCGCCACGAAGCGGCCGTCCGCGTTGGGCACGGCGATCTCCACGGGGATGCGCCGGGTGGCCGGATCCGCCGAGGGGAGGACGACGCGCACGAGCGCCTCCTCCGTGGAGGCGGTGCCGCCAATGGCCTCCACGCGCACCTTGCTGGAGAGCTTCAGGCTGGCGCGCGCCGGCTGGGCCACCGTCGTCTTGAGGATGAGCGTGTCCAGGGCCTCCAGGTTGAAGAGCGGCACGCCCGGGCCCACCGTGGCGCCCGTCTGCTCGGGCGCGTCGATGAGGGTGCCGGCGAAGGGCGCCTTCAGCTCGTGGCGGCGGCGGGCGGCCCGGGCCTGCGCCAGCTGCGCCTGGGCGGCCATCAGCTGCGCCTTGGCCTGCTGCGAGCTGGTGGCGGCCGTGCGGTTCTGCAGATCGCTCACGTTGCCCTGCTCCTGCAGCTTCGCGTTGCGGGAGGCGACGTCCTCGGCCATGGTGGCGCCCGCCTCGGCGGCGGCCACCGCGGCCTGCGCCTGCGCCACCTGCGCGTCGACGATCTCCACGTTGAGCGTGGCGAGCACCTGGCCCTTCTTCACCACCTGCCCCTTCTTCACCAGGACGGACTCCAGCCGGCCCCCCACCTCGAAGCCCACGTGGAGCGCCTGGGCGGGGTAGAGCGAGCCCGTCACCTCTTCGCTGGGCGTGGCCTGGGCCGAGCGGGCCTCGGTGAGCCTCACCACCGGCACGGGCGCGGTGGAGGCCGTAGCGGGCGCGGAGGAGGAGGCATCCGCCTTGGCGCAGGCGGACAGCGAGAGCGCCGCGGCCAGCACCCCGGTGGTGGCGAAGAGGCGAGCGGCGGACGGCTTGCGGGAGGGCGTCATGGTTTCCTCGACGTCTTGGGAGAGAGGGCCCGGGCCGACGTCCGGCGCGGGGAGGTGCGAGCGACGGAGGCGCGCTTCAGGCGAGCCGGAGCAGGCTCCGCGCCCCTGCGCATGGCGCCCTCACGGAAGAGCAGCTGGAGGTTGTGCGCCCAGCTGGCCAGATCCGGCTTCTGCCGCATGTGGCTCATCTGCTGGACGAGCAGCGCGTAGGTGCCGACGATGACCGTGCCGAAGAGCGACGGGGACACGTCCCCGCGGGTGGCGCAGGAGCGCTGCAGCCGCCGGAACTCCCTGGCGACGCGCTCCACCTCCTGGTCCACCATCACCCAGAACAGGGACTCGAACTGCGTGCCCTGGCTGCCGCGCAGCAGGACGTGCATCACGTCCCGGTACTCCCACATCGTCTCGAGCACGCGCAGGTCCAGCTCCGCCTCGAGCGCCACGAGCCGCTCGTAGCGCTGGGAGCCCTCGGAGAGATCCTTCGCCTCCAGCTGGCCGTACTCGGCGAAGAAGCGCTCCATGCACTCGACGCGCTCCCGTGACAGCGCCCCCAGCAGCTCCTGGACCCGGGCCAGCACCTCGCCGAACAGCGCCTCCTTGGAGGAGAAGTGCAGGTAGAAGGCGCCCTTGGACAAACCGCACGCGGCGGTGATGTCCTCGATGCGAGCCCCGCGCAGCCCCTTCTTCACGAACTCCACCCGCGCGGCGGAGATGAGCGCGGTACGGGCATTCGGATCAGCGGGGCGAGCCATGGCGCGCCGATGAGTAACCGAGCGGTCAGGAATCGCCACGAATAACTGAATCGCGGGTCACTGACCTACCGGTCAGGCTTATCGGACAATGAAGCCAGGGTGGAGGAGCGCCGCGCAACCCCGCGAAATGAAAAGGGCGGCCCCCGGAGAGGGAGCCGCCCTGGAGGCGTCACACCGGACGCGCGAGGACTACGGGTAGAGGATGCCCGCGCCCTGCTTGTCGTAGGTGGTCAGCGTCAGGTCACCCGTCTGGGTGCCGTTGCACTGCGGGTAGTGCATCACGGAGCTGGAGTCATACGGCGTCAGCCCGCGCCAGGCGTTGTCCTCGTAGCAGCCGGTGCTGGACACGCGGGTGTGCTCGTGGCGGAAGCCGATCGTGTGGCCCAGCTCGTGCCGCAGCACGCCGGTCAGCGTCCACGGGGAGATGTTGCCGAACGAGCTCCCGGCGATGAGGACGTTGCGGCTGCGGCGGCTGGAGTTGGGGAAGAAGGCGCGCGCCAGGTACTGGTTCGTGTTCACCGGGCTCACGTCGAACACGACGTTGGAGTTGCGGCTGTTGCAGTTGCTGTCCTGCGAGCTGTCGTGGATGAAGTTGACCTTGGCGGAGGCCTCCCACGCGCCAGCGGCGCTCGACATGGCGCTGACGACCTTGCTGTAGTTGCTGCCGAAGGAGGTGCTCACGCAGTAGGTGAGGTTGAGCGCCTGGCTGGCGGTCCACTTGATGTCCTTGCCGCCGCTGTAATAGACGGCCAGCGCGCCCGCGTGGCTGGCCACGCCACCGGCGACGTAGTTGTCGTAGTACTCGCGCAGCTGCGCCTCGGTCTCGAGGGCCTCGTCCTGGTTGACGATGAACACGCCCGTCTCAGGCTCCTGGTAGGTGCCAGCGAGGAACTCCTCCCAGGAGAGCGCCGCCTTCTCCTCAACAGGGGCCTCGGGACCACCACACGCGGTCCCAACGAGGGTGACACCAGCCAGCAGGGCAATGGAACGGAACTTGAGCATTCAGGGATCCTCGTGACTGCGGGGTAGGCGTCGGGCGGTCGGGGGATGTGACCCCGTCCGACGCGCTTCGTCGTGAAGAGCAATCTCCAGGCCATTCCGGAAATTTAAGAATTCTCGATGTTTGCAATGAGCTTTCTCAAGCGCCTGGAGCATGCATGCTCCACTCCTGCACAGCTTTCTGCCAAGACTCTTTACATCCTGGCGACAAAGCCAATTCATCTCAATGGCTTGGCTGTGCTTAAGTAGGGTGCCCTGATCGAAGACATGGGTTGAGTCATTTTAGCGCACCCGTGTTTCTTCAGTCTGGCTGCACGACAGCGAGCCTTCAGCGAGGCCGCTGGAGGTTCTCCAGGGCCCTGCAGAGGGGGCAGGTGGCGGCGGTGTGGGGCACGTCGCGGCGGTGCACGTCGAGCAGCGCGCGGGAGAGCTCGGCCAGCTCGCGGCGTGCCTCGCGGCGGGCGCCCTTCACCCGGGCGATGCGCATGTCGTCATAGCCGGTGGTCTGGTGGCGCAGCCAGGCGATCACGGCGGCCTCGGCGCGGCGCTCCAGGGGGATCCGCTCGGTGCGGGCCACGGTGCCGCTGCCCACGGGGGCCGAGAGGGCCGTCACCGCCACCGCCAGCCGCTTCGCCTGGGCGTCGAAGGCGGGCGCGAAGGCGAGGAAGCGCAGCACGGCGTTGGCGAAGTCCACCTCGTACTCGGCCTGCTCCCGCTCGCGGCGGGCCTGGTCCGAGGCGCGGCGCCGGGCGTAGGCGGGGGTGGCGCGCTCGGCCTCCAGCTCCGCGCGGGCCGCGGTGATGTGGGCCTCGGGGGCCCAGATGCCTCGGGAGAACACCTTGCGGCCCTTCTTCTCCACCACCATCCAGCTGGGGCCGGCGGCCTTCACGCGGCGGGTGAGCCCGGCGTCACCGGGAGGCAGCAGGGCCCAGCCGGAGGGCGGGGTGAGGAGGGAGCCGTCCGGCGCGCGCACGCGGCGCGGCTCCGAGGTGGGGGCGACGGTCAGGGAGTCTGGCATGGGACAGGAGCGCGGCTGCATAGCGCAGACAGAGTCAGTCGGGGAAGCACGGGGGCGTCGAACCCTGCTAAATGGCCGCCACGCGCGCGCCCGAGGTGGCCTCCCGCTTCGTGGAGGCCGGGGCGCTGGCGCGGGAGGTCCTCTTCTTCGTGGGAAGCGCCGGCATGTCCCTCCTCAGGCTCACCTTCCTCGGCACCTCGGCGGCCCAGCCCACCCTGCACCGCAACCTCTCCGGGTTGGCGGTGAAGGCGGACGCGGACCTGCTGCTGTTCGACTGCGGCGAGGGCAGCCAGCGGCAGATGGTGCGCTACGGCACCGGCTTCACCGTGGATGCCGCCTTCTTCACGCACTTCCACGCGGACCACTACCTGGGGATCATCGGCTTCCTGCGCACGCTGGGGATGATGGGCCGCGAGCACCCCATCCAGCTCTATGGCCCGCCGACGGCGCGGCGCGTGCTGCACCAGGCGGTGCACCTGGGCGTGGAGGCGCTGGCCTTCCCGGTGGAGATCCACGAGCTCAGGGACGGGGATCGCGTCCAGCGCAACGGCTACACCGTGCAGGCGGTGGGGGTGGATCACCGCATCAACGCGCTGGCGTACGTGCTGGCGGAGGACGAGCGGCCGGGGCGCTTCAACGTGGAGAAGGCGCGGGCGCTGGGCGTGCCGTCGGGGCCCAGCTTCGGCAAACTGCAGCGCGGCGAGGCGGTGACGCTGGAGGACGGCAGCACGGTGCGGCCCGAGGACGTGCTGGGGGCGGCGCGCAGCGGGCGGCGGCTGGTCATCTCCGGGGACACGCGGCCGTGCGCCTCGCTCATGCGGGCGGCGAAGGACGCGGACCTGCTCATCCACGAGTCCACCTTCAGCGACGAGGAGCAGCAGCGGGCCGTGGAGACGCGGCACTCCACGGCGCGCGAGGCGGCGCGGGTGGCGCGCGAGGCGGGCGCCCGGCGCCTCATCCTCACGCACCTGTCCAGCCGGCACGACACCGACCCCTCGAAGCTGCTCGCGCAGGCGCGCGAGGAGTACAAGGGGCCGGTGGAGGTGGCCCACGACGGGCTCACCGTGGAGCTGCCGATGCGCGACTGAGGGGCTACTTCACCTGGGCGGCGGCCTCGGTCTCGAAGCCCTTGGCGACCTCGGGCTCCGCGCGCTGGAGCAGCTTCCACTCCATCGCGTAGTCGCGGGACAGCGTGTTGGAGTCCGTGCCGGGCCCCTCCTTGGCGGTCTCGCCCGTGCTGGTGTCATGGGCGGCCTGCGACTGGACGCGGTTCTGCCGGAGGAACTCCACGGAGCACTGGCCGGGGCCCTTCTCGATGCCGCGCACCAGGTAGCGCGCGTAGGTGGTGCCCAGGGACGAGGGGGCGCCCTGCATCACCCAGTCCGTCTGCATCTCGAAGCCGCCCTTGGCCTCCATGACGGAGAAGCCCTCCTCGGCCAGCAGCTCCCTGGCCTTGGGCCACACCTCGGCGACGGGCTTGCGGTAGACGTGGGTGCCGGCCTTGTCGTGGAGGAAGGCCTCGCGGCGGCTCGCGGCGCAGCCCGTGGTGAGGGCGAGGGCGGCCACCAGCAGCAGCGTGGTGGACCCGAGCTGGGACTTCGAGATCATCATGGTTCGACTCCAGGGGTTGGGAGAAGCACGCCTGTTCAAGCATGCCCCCTCGCCCGAGCCAAGTGGCCGGCGGTGTGGATTCAGCGCGTGGAGCTGCCGGGCGAGCTGACGGGCCTGGCTCCGCTGGGGTTCGGGGTGCCCCTCAGCGAGCGGCATGCGTGCGTCATCGACGCCCGCACCACGTGGCGGCACCGGCTCCACCCGGACCACCCGTGAGCCTGGCACCAAGGCCGTAGCCAGCACCACCCACGTGCGCCAGAGTGAGCGCCCTCTCGCGCCGATGTCCGGGGCGAGCCCATGGCAGGTGGCTCGATGCAACGTGTGCTGAGTTCTCTCGCGGCGGTACTCCTCCTGGCGTGTGTGGCTGGCTGTACCCGGCGCGCCTCCGACGCAACGCCCTCCCCCTCCTCCACCACGGTGTACGTGGCCCGCCAGGTGCGGACGCTGGACCCGGAGCGCCCCCGGGCCGAGGCGCTCGCCGTGCGCGACGGCAAGGTGCTCGCCACAGGCACCCGTGACGAGGTGCTCGCCGCCGCCGGAGGCGATGCGCGGGTGGTGGATCTCGGGGACGCGACGGTGGTGCCTGGCCTCACCGACGCCCATGGACACCTCGCGGGCCTGGGCCGGGGCCTCTCCTCGGTGATGCTCGTGGGGGCCAGCTCCCGCGAGGAGGCGCTCCAGCGGCTGGGGGCCGCGCCGCCCTCCGCCTTCCAGGCGGACTGGCTCATCGGCCACGGGTGGGATCAGAACGACTGGCCCGAGAAGGCGTTCCCCACCCGCGCCGAGCTGGACGCGCGCTGGCCCTCCACGCCCGTGGCCCTGTGGCGCATCGACGGGCACGCGCTGTGGGTCAACGGCGAGGCCCTGCGCCGCGCGCGCATCACCCGTGACACGAAGGATCCGGAGGGCGGGCGCATCCTCCGAGGCCCCGACGGCGAGGCCACCGGCGTCCTCGTGGACAACGCGATGGACCTGGTCTCCGCCGTCATCCCCCCGCCGACCGATGAGCAGCTCGAGGCGCAGCTCGCCGCGGCGCTCGCCCGCTGCGCGGAAGGGGGCATGACGGGCGTCCACGACGCGGGCATGGACCTGCGCACCTTCCACCTCCTCAAGCGCTGGGACGCCGAGGGCCGCCTGCCGCTGCGCGTCTACGTGATGGCGGACGGCATGGGCCCGGACCGGGAGGCCTACCTCGCCATGGGCCCCTTCCAGGGCAACAGGCTCACGCTGCGGGCGGTGAAGTTCTCCGCGGACGGGGCGCTGGGCAGCCGCGGCGCGGCGCTCCACGCGCCCTACAGCGACGAGGCCGACCACCAGGGCCTGCTCCTGCTCAACCCCGCGGAGTACGAGGCCCGGGTGCGCGCCTTCCTCGGCCGGGGCTTCCAGGTGGCCACGCACGCCATCGGCGACCGGGCCAACACGCTCGTGGTGGACACGCTGCTGCGGGTGGCGGGCCCCGAGGGCGTGCGCGCCGGGCGGCACCGCGTGGAGCATGCCCAGGTGATGCGCCTGGAGGACATCGAGCGGCTGGGCGCCAACGGCTTCATCGCCAGCGTGCAGCCCACCCACGCCACCAGCGACATGCCCTGGGCGCAGGCGCGCGTCGGCCCCGAGCGCATCCGCGGCGCCTACGCGTGGCAGCGCCTGAAGGCCGCGGGCGCCACGCTGGCGCTCGGCAGCGACTTCCCGGTGGAGCGGCCGGACATGCTCGCCGGGCTCTACGCCGCGCGCACGCGGCAGGACGCGGCCGGCCAGCCTCCGGGCGGCTGGCTCCCCGATCAGCGCCTCGGCGGCCAGGAGGCGCTCGAGGGCTTCACCGTGGGCACCGCCTACGCCGCCTTCGCGGAGAAGGTGCGCGGCAGGCTCCAGCCCGGCATGGACGCGGACTTCGTCGCGCTCTCCGTGGATCCGGTGGACGCGCAGCCCGCCGAGCTGCTCACGGGCCAGGTGCGCCTCACCGTGGTCGCCGGGGCCGACGTCTACCGCGCGCCCGGCCGCTGAAGCCAGGCCGGGCGGCCTCCGCGCGGCCCGGCCTCACTTCTTGCCGCTGGAGGCGCCGCCCTTCTTCTCGAGCTTGTTCAGCCGGCCGTAGAGCTTGATCATCGTGTCCGCGCGGCAGAACGTCAGGTGCTGCGCGCGCGCGTAGCCCTTCTTGGAGAGCTCCACCTTGATGGGCTTGCCGGGCAGGCAGTCCAGGGTGAGCGACACGGGCGTGTTCCCCTGGTCGTTGCCGTCCACCCGCACGGAGACGCTGCCAGGCTCGGTCTCCACGACGAGGATGGCGGCCCCATCGAAGGACGTGCTCTGCTCGGTGATGACCTTCTCCGGATCCGCCGAGGGCGCCGGCGTGTCGAGCGCCGGGGCGATCGTCTTGTACGTCGGCTGGACGAGCACCTCGGCCGACGGTGACTGGAACGAGCCGCTGAGCTCCGGCAGCACGAACAGCGCCGCGGCCATCAGGCCGAAGCCAGCGGCGCCCAGCCGCAGCGCCGAGGCCACGCGCCAGGCCCCGCCGTCCGTCGTCGGCAGGAGCGTGCCGATCTTCTCCTGGGGCCGCTGGTGCACGGACACCGTCCCCGGCCCGCCCACGGGGATCGTGGACCGGGCGTCGGGCTTCTCGGCGGCCTCCCCTGGCATCCCCAGGTTGGAGAACCGCGCCTGGACGTGCTCGATCTCCTGAGCACGCTCCATGAGCGCGTCCTTCATCTCGTCCTGGCCCTGCTCCCCTTCGGGCGCCGGCCACTGCGGCCTGGGCTGATTCGGGTTGCTCACGTGTCTCCTCCCAGCCCCTCGGGCTCAGCCACCCACCACCCGGAAGACCTCGCGCAGCGTCGTCACTCCGGTGCGCGCGCGCTCCACCCCCGCCGCCAGCAGCGGCAGCATCCCCTCCCTCATGGCGATCTCCTGGAGGCGCGGCGTGGGCACCTTGGCGTTGATGGCGTCGCGGATGGCCGGGGTGACGACGAGCATCTCGTAGATGGCGGTGCGCCCCAGGAAGCCGCTGCCCGCGCAGCGCTTGCAGCCCACCGGCCCATAGAAGGTGCCGCTGGCGAGGCCCGCCGAGTCCAGCCGGGCCACCTCCTCCGGGCTGATGGGCGAGGGGGCGCGGCAGTGCGGGCACAGCGCGCGCACCAGCCGCTGCGAGATGGTGGCCACGGTGGCGGAGGCCAGCAGGAAGGGCTCCACCCCCATCTCGATGAGCCGGTTGAAGACGCCCGAGGCCGAGTTGGCGTGGATGGTGGTGAGGATGAGGTGGCCGCTCAGGCCGGCCTGGATGGCGGTGCGCCCCGTCTCCGGATCGCGGATCTCTCCCACCATGATGACGTTCGGATCCTGGCGCAGCACCGAGCGCAGGCCCTGGGCGAAGGTGAAGCCCTGCTCGGCGTTGACCTGCGTCTGCGCGAAGAGGGGCACGTCGAACTCGACGGGATCCTCGATGGTGGCGATGCGGGTGAGCTCGCCGCGCGACTCCTTGATGTAGCCGAGCGCGGCGTACAGCGACGTCGTCTTGCCGCTGCCGGTGGCGCCCGCCACGAAGATGACGCCCTGGGGCAGCCCGAGCAGCTGCTGGTACCTGTCCAGCAGCGCCTGGGGGAAGCCGAGCGCGGCGAGCCGGGGCAGCTGCACGCCGGTGCGGGCGATGCGCAGGGCCACGGCCTCGCCGTGGTTGGTGGGGAGGATGGAGACGCGGATGTCCGCGGGCCCCTCCTGGGTGGAGAACGGGAAGTGGCCGTCCTGGGGCTTGTCCAGCTTGTAGAGGGTGAGCTTGGACAGCACCTTGATGCGGTTGATCAGGCGCGGGTGGTGCTCGCGGGGGAAGGTGAGCACCTCCTCCAGCACGCCGTGGACGCGGAAGGCGATGCGCGTCCCGGCCTCCAGGGGGTGGATGTGCACGTCGCTGGCGCCGAGGCGGATGGCCCCATCCATCAGCGCTTCCATGAAGACGATGATGTCCGGATCCGGGGTGGAGGCGACGCCGCGCAGGTACTGGCCCAGCTCCACCAGCATCTCTCGCACGGCGATGGCCACGTCCTCGTTCACCACCTCCAGCGGGGACAGGGCCGGGCGCTTCGCCATGGGCGCAGGCGCGCGGCGGGCCACGGAGGTAGCCAGGGAGGAGGCCACGCCCAGCACCAGCGCCATCGCGGCGCTGAGGAGGACCAGGGGTGACAGGGCGCTCTGGAGGTAGCTCGAGCCCAACCTCAGCGCGGGCGACAGGCCCTGGGGCGCGTGCCGGTAGATGAAGGAGCCGACCCCCGCCACCAGGACCAGCCCTGCGAGAGTCCACAGCCAGCGGGTGGCCTTGCTCATCAGCGCAGTCATGGGATGCGGCAGACCCTACCACCCGAGTGCTTGCTCTTCCACTCGCCCCTACCCGGAAGCTTCTGCATGAGAGTGCTCAGCTCCGTGGCATGCAATGGCCTCCTGGCGCCCCCGAGCAGCAGCGGAGCAGCCGAGCGTTGCATGGCTGGCAGAGGGAGCATCCGCCTGTCAGCGGAAGCACCCTCCCGCGCATCGGAGGACTGGCCTGCCCCAGCACGTGGGAAGTAGGGTCGCGGGCATGAAGAAGCTCCTGGTCCTGGTGCTCGGGTTGCTCTCCCTGGCCGGCGTCGCCGCCGGCGGCGCGTTCCTGTGGGCGGAGAGCGGCGCGAAGACGCCCAAGATCGTCGGTGATGCCCCCGAGCTCGAGTTCGTCGTGAAGAAGGGGACGTCGGCGCGCGCGCTCGGCCGGGAGCTCCAGGCGCAGGGGCTCATCGACGACACACGGCTGTGGCGCTTCCACCTCTGGCGCCGCGGCGGGATGTCGCCGAAGGCGGGCCGCTTCAAGCTGCGCGCCTCGATGTCGATCGTGGAGCTCGCCAGGGTCCTCGAGGGCCCTCCGCTCCCCGAGGACGTGCCGTTCGTGATGATCGAAGGGTGGCGGCTGCGGGACACCGACGAGGCGCTCGCCGCCAAGGGGCTCATCCAGCCCGGGGCGTACATCGCCGCGGCCACTCGCCCCGAGCGCTTCAAGGCCTCGTTTCCGCTCCCCACCCGCAGCCTCGAGGGCTACCTCTACCCGGAGACCTACGCCGTCGTGCCCGAGGGGTTCGACGTGGAGGCCTTCATCCAGCGGCAGCTCGACACCTTCGGGGTGCGCTTCTTCGACAACCACAAGGATGAGATCGCCGGGAGCGGGCGCAGCCTGCACGACATCGTCGTGATGGCCTCGATGCTCGAGCGCGAGGAGCCCGTCCCCGCGCAGCGCCCCCTCGTCGCGGGCATCCTCTGGAAGCGGATCGACAAGCGCTTCCCGCTCGGCGTGGACGCCACGAGCCGCTACGAGCTGGCGGAGTGGAACGACCGGAAGGAGTTCCTGAAGAAGCTGAGGGATCCCGCGGACGCGTGGAACACCCGCACGCGCGTGGGCCTGCCGCCCGGGCCCATCGGCGCGCCCACCGTGGACTCGCTCGTCGCGGCGCTCCGCCCCGAGAAGAGCGAGTACTGGTACTACCTTCACGACGCGGAGAAGAAGCTCCACCCCTCGCGCAACGCCCAGGAGCACGAGGCGCTGCGCGTGAAGTACAACGTGTACTGAGTCTTCCCCCCCCGCCCCAGCGCACCTGAACCTTGCCAGGCTGCCGTGGCATCATGGCGCCTCCCGTTCGCCCTCGAGGCCGCCATGCAGTGGCTCAATGATCCTCCCTGCAACGAGATGAAGCTCGAGCTGTTCGACCCGGGCGCCGGGAGGCTGGAGCTGAGCGGCCCCACCACCTCGGAGCGGGTGAACGCCGGCGTCGTCGCGGCCCTGGGCGCGACGTTCACCTCGGCGACGCTGCCGTTCCTCCGGGCGCCGATCCCCATGCCGTTCAAGCTCGTTCCGGCGGTGTTCGGGTTGGTGGGGACTGGCCTGGGGGCGCTCGGGCTGGCGAACGCCACGGGGCAAGCCTCCGTGTCCTTCGAGCGGGGCAAGGGGGTCCGCTTCCGCTGGAAGCTGGGGCCGATGCGGCCACGCGAGCTGCTCATCCCTACCCAGGACATCGCCGACTTCGAGCTGACGTTCACCGAGCAGCGCGACACGAACTCACGCGGCTTCAGCACCGGCACGAGCTACACCTACTTCCTGAACCTGGTGACGAAGGCGGGCAAGGCGATCGCGGTCGAGCACTTCCCCCTTCGCGCCCAGGCACAGCTTCGGAAGGAGCAGGCCGAGCGGGTGCTCGGCCTCGGGCGCCACGAGCCGAAGAGCCCGCCCCGAACGACGAGCAGGACGACCGGCGGGCGCAGAGCCACGGGCGTGAGCCGGCGGCGCGGAACGAGCAGATCGCGCTGAGCCCTTCGCGCTCGAGCAGCCCGAGCCCTCTGGCCGCGCCTCAGGGAGGCGGGGGCACGTTGCGCATGTAGTCCTGCGGCCTGGCGTCCTTCGGCACGCCGGGCCACTCCGAGTTGGTGTGCCGCTCGCGCATCGTGTTCACAGCGAGCTCGGCGGCCGTGCGCACCTCGGGAGAGGGATCCTTGATCTGGATCTGCTGGAGGGCATCGAACTGCTCGGGGCCTGCGTTCTCCCCCAGCCACCGCAGGGCGCTGAGGCGCTCCTCTTTTCTGGGATGCTGACGAGCCGTGTTCAGCGCCTCCACCACCCTGGGGTCACCGCCTTTTCCGGCGGAGGCCGAGGAGCCCGCCGCCGCCGCCGCCACCCTGTCGGCCTCCGGCCCCATCGCGCCACCGGCGGAGGGAGGGGCGGCCACGGCTTGGGGCATGGGAGCCCGAGGGGACGTGGGGGACTGGGGATCCGGTGACGTGGCACTGGGCCGTCCGTCACTGCCCTGCGGCATGGCGGAGGAGCCGGACGGGCCGGACGAGCCGGTGGCGCGGGGCGTGGACCCGGAGGACGGCGTCAGGCCCTGGGCACTCCCCTGCGCGGGCGTGGGACCGGAGGGCGGCGTCAGGCCCTCGTCGCCGTCCTGGAGGAGCAGCAGGGAGAGCCCGATCGCCCCGAGCGCTCCCACCACCACGATGATGCTTGATGTCTTCACGCGGGTCTCCGTGGCTTGCCGCTCGTCGCTCGCAGACGATAGCTTTTCAGCCCACTCTCACGGAACCCATCCCCATGAAACCCTTCTCCCGTGGTCCTCGCCGCCTGCTCCAGGCGGTGTCTCTCCTCACCCTGGTCGGCGCTGCGCAGGCGGGAGCCGAGCCCCCCACCGCCGCACCCTCCACCCCCCCTCCTCCAGCGGTCCCCTTCGACGCGCGAGTCGCGCGCGATACCGTCCTCTTCCGAAAGGCGAAGCCCGGCGACGACGACGTGGCCCCCCTGTCCACGGGGCACATCCTCACCGTGATCAAGCTGGAGCCCGCGCAGACGTGGGGAGGAGAGACGTCCCCCGTGGGCGCGGTGCAGCCCAACGCGCAGAGCACCTTCTACACCCTGCTCTCCCGGCTCGAGCCGCTGCGCCCCGGGCAGGTGGTGTCCGCGGCGGAGGCCACGGCGCTGCTCTCCAAGCAGCTGCCCGCCGACGGCCGCTCCTGGTGCCAGCGCTTCACCGAGCGGATGCTCCTGCCGGCCTCGTCGGGGGTCGGCAAGGCCGGGGCGCTCATCTACTCCTCCTCCAGCGACGACGCGTGCCACGGCTACATGGCGCTGGTCTCCGGCACGGGCAAGGCGGCCAAGGCGCGCGCGCTGCCCCGCCGAGGCCCCATCGAGTCCATCATCGTGCACGAGGTGCCCGGCGGCGGCCCACCGCTGCTCTCCGTGGTGGAGGCCCTCCGCGGCGCGGGGATCAGCGGCTCGCGCCGCACGCTGTTCAGCCTGTCGCGCGGCACCCCACGCGAGCTGCTGGCGGTGGAGGTGGCCACCGACAAGCTGGAGAAGGACACCCGCCACAGCGTCGCCAGCACGGTGACGTTCAACCCCTCCGGCAACGGGCTCGACATCGAGGTGCGCCGCACCGAGATGAAGGTGACGCTGGCCACGGGCGCCGAATCGAACAAGACCGAGACCGTGAAGCGCTACCGCTACGAGGGCGGCAAGCTCACGGCCGCGCCCGCCTCCGCGAAGCCCTGAGCGGGGTGGGCGAGCCGCCCCCCTGTAAGCAGACGGCCGGCGCCCGAGCACTCCGGGCACCGGCCGTGGGGCTGGGGGGCTCACCGCGGAGCCCCCAGCAGGACATCAGTCGCAGATGTCGCGGTCGTCCAGCGGCTTGATGTGGCCCTCGGCGTTGCCCGTCAGGGACTTCGCATAGAGGCCGCCATCCCACGCGCCGTTGTTGAAGGTGACGTCGGCGTTGGGCGCCAGCACCGTGCCCCAGAAGCCGTAGTTGGTGGCGCCGATCGCCGTGGCATCCACGAAGTTGTAGAGGATGCCGTCCGCGTCAATGCCGCCGCCGAGCGAGTGGCCGAAGTTGGCGAAGTTGGCCACGGCGCCGTGGATGTTGATCACCGCCAGGGAGTCCGCCGGCGCGTTGATGGTCAGCAGCACGGCGCCGTTGAAGGCGCTGGCGTCCACGTTGAAGACGTTCACGTCCGCGGCCGTGCCGGTCAGCGTGATGCCGCCCCAGTCCTCGATCGTCGTCGTGCCGTTGGCCGTCAGGGCGGCCAGCTGGGAGGACAGCTGGCGCAGCTCCGCGAACCGGGTGGCGAAGTTGATGGGCGTGCCCTGCGCCGCGCTGCCGCGGGGGAACGTCACGGACACATCCGCGCTGTAGTTGCCCCCGTACCAGGCATCACCGAACACGGCGCCCCGGTTGAGGTTCATGTCGCCGCCCGCCACCAGCACGTTGGAGGTGTCGGTCGCCGGCAGCGCCCAGCCGATCGAGAAGTCCGTCAGGTTGGCGTTGCCACCCACCGCCGCCTTGCCCTCCACGTCCAGGCCCTGGTTGTAGTCCTGCTCCAGGAAGAGGTTGTAGTCGCTCAGGCGGACCGAGATGCAGTCCTCGGGCGGCGGGGGAATGGTGAAGGAGACCGACAGATCGCTCAGGATCGGCGAGACGTTGCCCGTCTGGATGCGCAGCGTGGCCATCACCTCGATGAAGCGGCCGGTGAGGTTCGGCACGGCCTGGCCGTTGGTGACCGGGATGTACGGCTGGTTGGCCAGGTCCGCCTCGGTGTTGGCGGTGCGCACCTCCACCGTGATGGTGGTGCCCGCCGGCACGCTGCCCTGCGACTCGCGGTTCCAGTGCACCGCGCCCCAGATGCTCGTGGTGTCGCCCGAGTCGTGGATGACGGTCCAGTCACCCTGGCGCTGGGTGAAGTTGCGCTGCTGGAAGCCCGTCATGTCCGAGTACGAGTACGGCGTGCCGCTGGTGGGGAAGGACTGCAGGCTGCTCGTGGTGGGATCGAAGCGGGTGGCCGAGTTGCCGTTGAGGTTGACCGTCCAGATCTTCCCGTCCCCGTCCACCGCGGCGCCCACGGGGCCGGAGCCCACCGGCCAGCTGCCCAGGTAGGTGCCCGCGGAGTTGAAGCGCAGCAGCCGGCTGCCGCTGTAGCACGAGGTCCACACGTCCCCGTTCTTGTCCACCGCCACGCCGCGCGTGCGGCCAGCGCAGCCACCGCTGGTGCCGCCGTGGAGGGTCGCCGTGCCGGCCGCGAAGTTCACGCGCACCAGGCTCGCCAGCGTGTCACTCCAGTTGCCCAGCCACACGATGCTGTCCTTGTCCACCGCGATGCCGTACGTGGTGACGGGCGAGCGCACCATCCCCACCACCTCCTGGCCCGCGGCAGCGCTCGGGTTGATCTTCAGGATGTAGCGGTTCCCGATGTCCGAGGTGTAGATGAAGCCACCGGGGCCAATGGCGATGCCGTAGATGTGGCTGGGGAAGCCGGTGCTGGCCCGCGGGTCGATCGTCTTCAGCAGCGCGCCCGTGCTGCCATTCAGCTTGTAGAGCTTGGAGGAGTGGTAGCCACCCACCCACAGGTTCTGATCCGCATCCACCGCGGCCGAGCGGCCCCAGTCACCGGGCGCCGCGTAGTTCTTCGTCC
>JAFGNZ010000096.1 GCA_016926755.1 Myxococcaceae bacterium
CCCTTGGGGCCCGTGGCGTCCACGTAGTAGCTGTCCTGGGAGGGATCCACGTCGCTGGGGAGCTGGCCCGCGGCGGCCACCACCTTGCCGTGCCCCCGCTCCTCCACCACGAAGGCGCGGTTGCGCAGGTGCAGGCGCTGGCCCGGGTACGCGTCATCCAGCTTGACGCCCTCCTCCACCCCCGCGTCGAACATGAGGTGGAAGGCGCCCTCGGACTCGCTGAGCCAGCCGGTGCGCCCGTCGTCGAACTCCACGTACCACTCGTCCCAGGGGCCCGCGCCGTGATCCTTCTGGAGGTGGCCCACCAGCCGGTAGCCCGTCTTGCCGTAGCGGCCCTCGAGCCCCAGCCGCAGCGGCGAGTCCGTGTCCACGATGGCGCCAATGCGCCCGTGCGCCTCGAGGTTGGCGCCCTTCTTCGCCACCACCGTCTGGCAGTAGCCGCAGACGAGCACCTGGGCCGAGCCGGCGGTGAACTCGACGGGCGCGCCGCACGAGGGACATGGGCCTTGCGTCACGCCTTCACCCCCCGCGCCAGCTCACGGACATGGCTGCCCCGCGCCCCCAGGTGCCGCGCCACCAGGCCCTCGAAGTCCGGGCGCGGGCGGGCGCGGCAGCAGTACAGGTTGAGCGCGGCGAAGCCGTGCTCCGGGAAGGTGTGGATGGCCAGGTGGCTCTCGGCCAGCAGCGCCAGGCCCGTGACGCCCCCGGGCTCGGGGAACACGTGCCACTGCGGCTGGCCCACCACCTTGAGCCCGAGCAGGACGATGAGCTCCTCGAACAGCGCCGCCAGCGCGGCCTGGTCCTTGAGCCGCTCCGGGGCGCAGCCGCTTGCGTCCACCAGCCATTCCTGTCCCGTGGTCAGCTTTCGATCCTCCCCTGACGGGTGACTTTCTAGCACGAGCCCGGCCCTCCAGGGCGAGCGCTTCCGAGGGGTTGGCGAATGTGGGGAGCGCCCCGGTACGCTGCGGGTGCCATGTCCCAGCCGGAGCCCCGCCCCGATCTCCTCGCCGAGCCCCAGCCCGCCCGAGCGCGGGAGGCCGCGCCGGCGCCGAGCCCCAACGCCCTCTCCCGGCTCGTCCGCTCCCTCCGCGGCCTGCCGCCGGCCGAGGCCTGGTGGGGGACGGGCTGCGCCGGGAAGGCGGGCTGGTTCCGGGCGGAGTCAGCGCCCACCACGGACGTCACCGCCCGCTTCCGGGAGCTCTACACCCAGGTGCGCCAGAGCCAGCCGGTGCTGCCGGACGAGGCGCCGCGCCACCTGTACCTGCTGGTGAAGGGGCTGCTGGGCAACGAGATGTTCGGCTACCTGGAGGACAACCGGGTTCGGCTGGAGCGCCGGGGGCTGCGGACGCACGAGGTGCCGGTGGACACCGAGGCCGCGCTCGAGGCCAACATCGAGGTGGTGCGGCGCGCGGTGGAGGACGCGGCCTTCTTCCAGCGCTCGGTGGTGCTGGTGGGCCACAGCAAGGGCGCGGTGGAGAGCATGGCGGCGCTGACGCTGTACCCGGAGCTGCGCGAGACGGTGCGCGCGGTGGTGGCCATCCAGGCGCCGTATGGCGGCTCGCCCATCGCGGATGATCTGATCTCCTCGCCGGAGCTGCGGCGCGTGCTGGACATCGCCTTCCCGCTGCTCTTCTACGGGGTGTCCCGCTCGGTGGAGGATCTGAGCTACGCGCGGCGCATGGAGTTCGTGCGGCGCCACCCGTACCTGGCGCAGGTGCCCACCGTGGCGGTGGCCTCCTCGCGCTCCTCGCGCCGCTCCATGCTGTGGCCGCTGGCCCGCTACATGCGCGAGCGCTACGGGCTGCCCAGTGATGGGCTGGTGGCGCAGGTGGACGCGGAGGTGCCGGGCTCGCGGCTGGTGCGGCTGGAGGATCTGGATCACGCGGAGGCGGCACTGACGGGGCTGCCGGGCTTCGCCAACCACTCGCCGGGGAACCTGACCGAGGCGCTGGTGGCGCTGGCGCTGGAGTCCTGAGGGCGGCCGGGCCCTCCCGGAGCCCTCCTTGGGCGAGCGCCGCGCGGGGCCAGCGGTTATGCTGGGGCCTATGAAGGTCAGTTCCAGCAATATTGGAACTTCCACGCAGCTCGGTGGCGGCCAGACGGTCTGGACGCCGCCGCCGGGCGCGCACCCGATGAGCGTGCTGCTCTTTGGCAAGCGCGCTCCCAAGCGGGTGGATCGCCGCAAGCACCCGAAGCTGGGCAAGAGCCTGAAGAAGCTCGAGTACGTGAAGGATCAGATCTCCGAGCTGCTCGGGCGGACGGGCGAGGAGCTCTCCCTGGAGCTGTGCGAGGGGAAGAACGCCTTCATCAACCGCGACGGGCAGATCTCCTTCGGGGTGGAGCTGCTGGAGCGCCACGGGGGCGATGATGATCTGATGGTGGCGGTGCTGGGGCACGAGATCGGCCACCAGCCGTGGACGTGGCCGGAGCACCTGGATCCGCGCGGGATGACGAAGGCGAAGCTGGACGCCATCTACCGCGAGGAGGAGGCGAAGGCGGACCGCTTCGCCGGGCTGGTGCTGGCGGAGCTGGGCGCGAAGCCGGACGCGCTCTGCGAGTTCCTCCGGGCGCACGAGGCCTTCGAGGCGCGCAAGCCCTCGGACTACTACCCGGCGGAGACGCGCGCCCAGATCATCCGGAGCGCCTTCCAGCGCCGGGGGCGCGCGCTGGAGCTGAAGAAGAGGGATCTGCTGGGCAACGCCCGCGCCACCCTCCGCGAGCTGCGCTGAAGGGAGCCATGCGTGCCACCTCGCCCCAGGCTTCGGTCCCTGTGGAGCCTCTTTGGCTGTGTGCTCCTTGGGGCCTGTGCGAGCATCCAGAGCCCTGGCACACGGAGCCAGTACGCCTTTGACAACTCCGTCGCGGCCGCCTGCCGCAACAACCCCGCCCAATGTGCCCCACTGAAGGGGGCTCCGTCGGCAACCGGCTCAGGGATTGCCGTAGGCACCGCTGGCTACGCGGTTCATAAAGCTCTTGAGGTCCTCGACAACCTGACGAAGAGCAGCATTGAAGAGGCCCTGAAGAAGTGCGCCGATGAGGCGCGAACCACGGTTCTGCTCCGCTACAGCGGCCATTTCAAGGGCGTGGGGCCCACGGCCGCAGAGTGCAGGGAGTGGGTGCAGGACAAGAGCGGGAGGCGCGTGACCTGGGCCGCGAGGCTGGGCCTCGAGATGCACGAGGTAGCGCTGGAATGCGCCAAGGAGGCCTTGGGCAAGCTGCGACCCGGAGGATTCAGCATCGAGCCGCGCTATCACTATGACCCTCAGACAGGGAAGAAGCGACTGATCAGCCCCGAGGAAGAACAGGCTTTGATACAATCTGGTAACAGCAGAGAACTGCGGGGCACGCTCAAGCCCGATGTCGTTCTGCACGCAGGCGACCCCTTGAAGATCCAAGCCATCTACGACTTCAAGTTTCCGTGTGCGAACACCACTGCCGTTCCTCCATGGACTCCATATGGAGAGGGACATCCTTATCAGAACTCTGACCAGGGAACGATGTACGAGAAGCTACTCGGCGTCGAACCCGCGCGCGTTGCCCCATGGTGGGGAATCATCCGATGAGTGAGCACTACCCGAGGATTCGCGTCCGCTCTACCCATGACATCCTTCTCATCAGAGAGGCGCTGAGCTTCACCTTCTACATGCGCCACCCTCATGCGGAGGTGACGCAGAGCGTCCAACACACTCTGGATGCATACCGGCGAGCCATCGCTCCCAGCACACTCGGCCAATATGTGGCTCAAGATGGGTACTGGTGGCCGATCGATGAGGATGGTTGGAAATACATCCAAGGACAGTTCTCCAGTTCGAAGTTCGCCTGGGTCCACTTGGAGGGCGAGGAGGGTCATGAGCGCAGCTATCACTTTGATTACATGGGCAAGCAACTCGGAGCCTCTCTCTTCGCTCAATATCCCGAAGTCGTCTCCGCGGTGTCCTTCTGGCTCCCCACCGAGTATCTGGAGGAGCATGGCCCCGGGCGAGTGCGTGAGTTGGCAATAGAGCTGGCAGCCCTCCTGCCCTTCTGCTCCGGCCACGTCGGCCTTGCTTTCAACTGTGACCTCGGGCTCGTGGGTATCCCGCAAGAGGTGCTCAAGTGGTGTTTTCGCTACCCAGGCATGAACATCCCTACGGTGAACAAAGACACCTACCGCGTTGGCACGCGGGTGCGCACCATCGCGTGGCTGACCTTCCTGGGGCAGCCTGTCCTGGGAGAGCTGGGAGGCGCGGAGGGGCTCCGCTCACGGCTGCAGACGCCCGGGACCACTGTTCAAGAGATGGAGGGAGATCGCGCTGTCGTCACCCTGGGGCCATGGCCCGAAGCGGGGGACACCGAGAAGGGTCATCTGCTCCCGGCCTACCGGGAGCTGGCGCGCGCCCTGGAGCCCTGGACCTACTTCACTCCTTCCTCTGAAAGCTCCCGTCTTGACAAGGAAGAGCGGCGCCGCTGGGAGCGCCGCTTCCTCGACTGACTCGGGGCGCGCGGCGCCGAGTGAGCACTCAGCCGCAGAAGTACGTGTAGCTCGAGCCGCAGACACAGATGCCAGGCTCGTAGGGGTACTGGTTGTAGCACCGGAACCTATTGCCTGGAGTCGTGCAAGCCTGCCCTTCGTAGTCCCAGCAGGACAGCCACAGGGCCGAGCGCTCCTCGGAGGCGTCCGCCGTCTCAGTCACGGCCGTGGGCTCCTGTTCATCGGGCTCCACGGGACCACCACACGCCGACGCCAGCAGGAAAGAGGAAGCAACCAGCAACGTCCGCAGACGCATGTCAGCTCCAAGGCAAGGGTTGAACGGCGCGCCAGAGCATAGAGGCAATGCCAGAACGTCGGCACCGACAAACGTGCGGAGCGCGTGCTGAATCTGGGGCCCTGTCCCTGGAAAATTTCACCGCGCCGAGGTGCCGCGTTTCATGCGCTCCTGGAGGCCGTGGACGAGCGCGTAGAAGGTGGGCAGGACCAGCAGCGTGAAGAGCGTGGAGGTGATCAGCCCGCCCACCATCACGACGGCCAGCGGCCGCTCCACCTCGGTGCCCTGCAGCGGCAGCACGAGCAGCGGCAGCAGCCCGAGGATCGCCGTGGCCGCCGTCATCAGCTTGGGCCTCACGCGCCCGATGCTCGCCTCGCGCACGGCCTCGTGGAACGGGCGGCCCTTCGCCAGCAACCCCTTCGTCTGCGCCACCAGCACCAGCCCGTTCTGCACCGCGATGCCGAACAGGCCGATCAGCCCCACCATGCTGGACACGTTCCACGTCTCCCCCGCGATCAGCAGCGCGAGGATGCCCCCCACGAAGGCATCCGGCAGCGTGGCGAGGATGACCAGGGCCTCGGCCAGCGAGTCGAGCGCGAGGTAGAGCAGGACGAACACCGCCATCAGCGCCACCGCGATGGCCAGCACCAAGGACTGCGCGGCCCGCTCCTGGCTCTCCACGCGCCCGCCCACGTCGAGGAAGTAGCCGGTGGGCAGCTTGAGCCCCTCCTTCAGCCGCTCGCGGACCTCGGCCGCCGTGCTCCCCAGATCACGGCCCGACACGCTCGCCTCCACGGCGATGCGCCGACTCCCCGCCTCCCGCCTCACGCTGCCCGCGCCGAAGGTCTCCTCGATCGTCGCGAGCTGGTTCAATGGAATCCGCGTGCCGTCATGCCCGTCCACCAGGATGTCTCGGATGGCGTTCACGTCGCCTCGGTGGTGGTCCGCCAGGCTCAGCACCAGGCCAAAGCGGCGCTGGCCCTGCCACACCTGGGACAGCTCCTCTCCCACCAGCCCGATGCGCACCGTGCGGATGACGTCCCCCGGGGTGAGGCCCACGCGCGCCACGGCGGCCCGGTTCACCTCGATGCGCAGCTGCGGCAGGCCGGTGAGCTTCTCCGCGCGCAGATCCTCCACCCCCTCCACCCGGGACATGAGCGCGCGGGCCCGATCCGCCAGCGAGGCCAGCCGCTCCAGGTCCGGCCCGAAGATGCGCACCGACAGATCCGCGGGGCTGCCGCCCAGGCCTTCGTCGATTCGCATGCCCAGCGGCGTGGTGAAGAGGACCGACACCCCAGGCACCTTCTCCACCGCCTCGCGCATCTCCGCCTCCAGCTTCTCCAGGCTCTTCTTCCGGTCCTCCTTGAGCACCACGAGCACGTCCGAGATCGTGTGAGGCATGGGATCCTCGGTGCGCTCGGCCCGGCCCGTGCGGCGCACCACGTCCTCCACCTCGGGGAACTCGCGCAGCACGTCCTCCGCGCGGTGGTTGAGCTTGTCCACCTCCTCCAGCGAGGCCTCGGGGGGGAGCATCGTCTGGATGAGGAAGGCGCCCTCATCCAGCCGGGGCATGAAGTCACTGCCCACGGCGAAGGCCAGCCCCAGGGTGGGGATCGTCACGGCGAGCGCCACCACGCGCACCCGCCCCGCCCTGCGCATGCACGTCTCCAGGAGCGGCGCATACAGCGCCTTCACCCTGCGGATGAGCCACACATCCTCCGGCTGCTCCTCCTTCGGCCGGCGCAGCAGCAGCGCGGAGGCCACGGGGACCAGCGTGAGCGCCAGCACCAGCGAGGCCGCGAGGCACGCCACCACGGCCGCCGCGAGCGGCCGGTACATGCGGCCCTCGATGCCCGTCATCGCGAACAGCGGGATGAAGACGGAGACGACGATCAGGGTCGCGAACATGATGGGCCGCCCCACCTCCAGCGCGGCCGAGCGCGCCTGCTCCCTGCGCGCCATCCCCTCGGCTCCACCCCGGAGCCGGTGGACGATGTTCTCCGTGACGATGATGGCCGCGTCCACCAGCAGGCCCACCGCGATGGCCAGGCCCCCGAGCGTCATGGTGTTGATGCCCACCCCCACGGCCTTCAGCGGGATGCCCGCCAGCGCCAGCGAGAGCGGCAGCGTCAGCGTCACGATGGCGGCGGCGCGCAGATCTCCCAGCAGGCCAAAGAGGACCAGCACCACGAGGAAGGCGCCCAGGAGGATGGCCTTACCCACCCCGCCCAGCGCCGTGCCCACCAGCTCCGACTGATCATACACGACGCGCAGGTACACCCCCTTGGGCAGGCCCTGGCTCACCTCGGCGATGGCCTGGCGCACCCCCGCCGCCACGCGCATGGTGTCCGCGCCGAACTGCTTGCTCACGCGGCAGCTCACCACCTCCCCCTTGAGCCGATGGGCGATGCCGCGCCGCACGGCGGGGGCCTCGCGGACGTCCGCCACATCCCCCAGCAGCACCGGCGTCTGCCCCCTCACGGCTACCACCGTGCCTCGGAGATCCTCCAGGGAGCTGGCCCGGCCCACCGCGCGCACCGTCCACTCCATGGGCCCTTGCACCACGAAGCCCCCCGAGGCGTTGAGGTTGGCGCCCTCCAGCGCGTGCTCCACCTCCGTGAGGCTGACGCCTCGCGCCACCATCTGCTCGGGATCGATCTTCACCTGGAACTGCCGCAGGTAGCCTCCCAGCCGCTCCACGCCCGCCACCCCAGGCACCGCGAGCAGCCGGTTCTTCACCTCGAACTCGGCCAGATCTCGCAGCGTCATGAGATCCGCGGCGCCCGGCTCGGCCTCGAGCGTGAACTCGAACACCTCGTTGAGCCGGCCCGTGAGGCTGGAGACGAGCGGCGCGTCCGTGCCGGGAGGCAGCTCGCCCTGGGCCTGGACCACCCGCTCGGCGACGAACTGGCGGCTGCGGTAGTAGTCCGCGTCCGGCTCGAACTCCACCGTCACCTGCGTCACGCCGAGCTGCGAGGTGGAGCGGACGCGGCGCACCTCCGGCAGGCCCGCCAGCGACACCTCCAGCGGGATGGCCACCGCCGTCTCCAGCTCCTCCGCGCTCATGGCGGGGTTCTGGACGATGACGTTGAAGATGGGGACCGAGAGATCCGGGAAGACGTCCCGGCGCAGCCCCTGGAACGCCATCACGCCCAGGGCGGAGAGCGCCAGCGCCAGGGCCACGGTGAGCCCCGGGCGGAAGAAGGAGCCCTCGATGATGCGGGCGATCACGGGCGGCCTCCCTCAGTGCTCATGGTGCCCGCCGCCGCCATGGGACTTCTCCACCTCGGCCTTGAGGAGGAAGGCCCCGTCCACCACCACCTGCTCGCCCGGCCGCAGCCCCGAGAGCACCTCCACCTCTCCTCCCAGCGTCCGCCCACGCCCCACCGCCCGGCGCTCGAACACGCCCGCGCCCTGGGGGATGAAGACGAACCAGCCATCCTCCAGCCGCTGGAGCGCCGCCGCCGGGACGGTGATGATCCGCGCGCCCATCTCCCCCAGGGGAATGAAGGCCGTGGCGGACATGCCGGGCCTGAGCAGGCCGTCCGGGTTGGCCAGCTCCAGGCGGACCGGGATGGTGCGCGAGGCCGCATCCACCTGCTGGCCCACGAACGTCACCCGCGCGCTGAAGTCCTGCCCCGGGAAGGCGGTGAAGACGACGCGCGCCTCGCTCTCGGGCTGGATGCGGACGGCATCCCGCTCGAAGGCGTGGACGATGAGCCACAGGCGCGAGAGCTCACCGACGCGGAAGAGCGCCCGCGACGGCTCCGCCATCTGCCCCATCACGGCGTTGCGCTCGAGCACCGTGCCCTCCACGGGGGAGCGCAGCGTCAAGCGCGGCCCCTGCTCGTTCGCCTTCCCATCCCCCTCCGCGCCCAGGGCGGTGAGGGCGGCGCGCGCGGCCGCGACATCGGCCTCCGCGGAGGACGCCTCCGCCTCCGCGGCCTGCACCTCGCGCTGGGCCACGATGCGCTCCGCGGCCAGGGTCCGCTTGCGCTCGGCCGCGGCCCTCGCGGCCTCCGCGTGCGCCAGCGCCGCCTGGAGCTCCGCGCGAGCCTTGCCCAGCTCGGCGCTCTGGAGCTCCACGAGGGGTTGGCCCTTCTTCACCCGCTCGCCCGGCGCGGCCAGCACCCCGCTGACTCGGGCAGGCAGGGGGGGAGCCACCTCCGCATAGGTGCGCTCGTCCACCGCGAGCTCGCCCAGCACCGTGACAGCCTCGCCGCCGCGGCGCACCTCCACGGGGGCCTGCGTCACCCGCAGATCGCGCAGCATCTCCGGGACGATCCGGACGAGCGCGTCGTCGGGCTCATCCCTCGCTTCAGGGTGGGAGCCAGCCTCCTCCTCATGGGCATGCCCTGCCTCCTCATGCGGGCCCTCCCCTCGCTTGCAGGCCGCCACCACCAGGAGCGCGGCGAGGAACGTGACGTGGAAGCGCTTCACGGGAGGGCTCCGATCTCGACGGCGAAGTGGACGCGGGAGAGGGCCGCCTCCAGCAGGCGGGCGAGGTAGTCCCCGCGCGCGTCGAGCACCTCGCGGCGCACGAGCAGCAGCTCGGCCAGCCCCATCTCTCCGGCCTCGTAGGATCTGCGCGCGAGGGACTCGTTCTCGGACAGCAGCGGCAGGGCCTCGCGCTCCAGCACCTCCACGGCCTCACGGCGCTTCTGGTACCGCGTCCTGGCCGCCTCCACCCGGGCCTGTCGCGTGCGCCGCGCGGCCTCGAGCGTGGCCTGGAGCCGCTGCCCCCGAGCCGCGCTCGTCGCCCGAGCCCCCTGCCCTCGCTGGAAGAGCGGCAGCGGCACGCTGAGGACGCCGTGGACAGCGGACTCGTCCGCCTCCCGCTCGTAGCGGACACCCACGGTGAGCTCGGGCCAGGCGGCGGCCTCGGCGAGGCGCTGCTCGGCCCGGGCCTCCTCTCCCTGGGCCGCCAGGGCCAGGAGCTCCGGGCGCTCCCGCGGCGAGCCCGTGGGCTCCAGCGGCTGGCGCGTCCACGCGCTCAGGTCTCCCCGCACCGCGAGGGGCTGCTCCCCGGGGAGGCCCAGCACCTCGCGCAGCTCACCGAGGAGTGCCGCCTCCTCCCCCTCCGCGCCCACCACGTCCGCACGCGCCCGCGCGAGGGCCACGCGCGCCACGTTGGCCTCCACCACGGGGAGCTCCCCGAGCTCGAAGCGCCGCTGGGTGGACTGGGAGAGCTCCACCGCGGCCTCCTGGGCGCCTCGCGCCAGCCGCAGCCGCTCTCGGGCGTGCAGGGCTCGCAGGAAGAGGGAGGCCACCTCTCCGAGAACGCGCCGCCGCACCACCCGCTGCTCGGCCTCCGCGCGCGCCACGCCGGCACGGGCCAGCTCCAGGCGGGCCCCCCGCTTTCCGCCCAGCTCCAGGGGCTGAGCCAGGCCCAGGGCCACGTCCATGCCTCCGCCTTGGCTGGGCGCGGTGCGCGGCCCCGCCTCCGCCTCGAGGATCGGATTGTCATGGAGCAGCGGCAGGGCGCCAGCGACGCCGCCCCGCGCTTCGGCCACGCGGCCCGCCGCCTCCACGAGCGCGGGCGCACGCTGGCGAGCCAGGGCCAGGGCCTCTTCCAAGGAGAGCTCGGACGGGGGCTGGGCCGCGACAGGGCGCGACCCGAGAAGTGCAACGGCCGCCCCAAGGGCAGCCGCCGCGAGACGGTAGGACACGGGTAGACCTCGCGAAAGGTGAGCGAACCCCGGAGCGGGCCACCGCGAAGGAGGCGGACCGCACGGGCTTCGCCGCGGGCAGGATGACGGCCAGGGCCTTACGCGGGGCGGGCTATGGGGACGTGCAGGATGTCCCCCAGGTCGGCGGACGCGGGCTCGTCGTCCTCCTGCCCGAAGAAGCTGGGACGCGGGAGGCTCAGGAGGACAATGGCCGAAGGCGCGAGCACCACCGAGCGGACATGGGAGCAGCAGGTGCAGTCCGCGCAGTCCGGGGCGCACTGTCCCCGCGCGTCATCATCCGGGCAGCCCTGCTCGCAGACGTCCCCCTGGACGAGTGGCAGCAAGCCACCCCCGCCGGGAGTGAGGAACAGGAAGCCAATGCAGAGCCAGGTCCGAAGCACCGCCCGTCTCTCTAGCACTGTTCAGCCGGTGTGTCTGGTAGCATGCGCGCGCCATGAACACCCGAATCCTCGCTACTGGACTGTTGCTGCTCGCCCTCACCGCCTGCACCAAGGAGAAGGAGAAGGAGCCCACCCCGGCGAAACCTCCCGAGGCCGCCGCGGTGAAGCCTCCGGAGCCCTCTTCGGCCCGGCCCGCCCCTCCGGCCCAGCCGGCCCCCACGGACGCGGTCGCCCCGACGGGCTGGCAGAAGGCCGCGCTGGAGGGCCAGGAGCTCTTCGCCACCCTGGAGACGAGCGAGGGCACCCTCATCGTGCGGCTCTTCTCGAAGGACGCGCCGAAGACGGTGGCCAACTTCGTGGGCCTGGCCAGCGGGCAGCGGGAGTGGAAGGACCCGTCCACCCTGCAGATGACGACGAAGCCGCTGTACGACGGGACGATCTTCCACCGCGTCATCCCCAACTTCATGATCCAGGGCGGAGATCCGCTGGGCATGGGCATCGGCGGCCCGGGCTACAAGTTCGCGGACGAGTTCCAGAGCGGCCGCACGTTCGACAAGCCGGGCCTGCTGGCCATGGCGAACGCGGGCCCGAACACCAACGGCAGCCAGTTCTTCATCACCACCTCCACGCCGGCCTGGCTGAACAACCGCCACACCATCTTCGGCGAGGTGGTGAAGGGCTACGAGGTGGTGGAGAAGATCTCCAAGGTGGAGCGGGATCCGCGAGACAAGCCGCTCAAGCCCGTGACGATCAAGAAGCTCACCATCAGCGACAAGCAGCCGTAGGCGCGCCATGAGACGCGTCTCCACGCGGCTGGGCGAGCTGGACTGCCAGGTCGTCGATGCGCTGCCGCCAGGGAGCGCCCCGGAGCTGGCCATCCTCCTGTGCCACGGCTACGGGGCGCCGGCCACGGATCTGGTGCCCCTGGCGGCCGAGCTGATGTCCCTGCGGCCCCAGCTGGCGCGGCAGGCGCGCTTCGTGTTCCCCGCGGCGCCGCACGCGCTGGCGGAGCTGGGGATGCCCCACAGCCGGGCCTGGTTCCACCTGCCCATGGAGGTGCTGACGGGGCGGCAGCGGGACTGGGAGACGTACGCTCGCATGGTGCCCGAGGGGCTCCCCACCGCGCGCCGGGCGGTGCTGAGCGCCGTCTCCGCGCTGTCCACCGCGACGAAGCTGCCCTACGGGCGCATCGTCCTGGGCGGCTTCAGCCAGGGGGGCATGGTGACGACGGACGTGGCGCTGCGCCTGGAGGAGCCGCCCGCGGGCCTGTGCATCCTCTCGGGGACGCTGATCGCCCAGGAGGAGTGGAAGGCACGGGCGGCGGGACGCAAGGGCCTGCCCGTCTTCCAGGGACATGGGCGGTATGACGACATCCTCCCCTTCCAGGCCGCCGAGCGCCTGAGGGAGCTGCTGACGGAGGCCGGGCTGGGCGTGGAGTTCGTCCCTTTCGATGGGCCCCACACCATCGCCCCCGAGGAGCTCGAGCGGCTGGCGGACTTCCTCGTGGCGCGGCTGCCGGTGGGCTGAGGAGGAGCGCGCTGTGTACCACGCACGGGAGCTGACGGTGTCCACCCGGGGGCGGGGCTTCCATGACATCACCTCCGAGGTGCAGCGCGCCGTGGAGGAGAGCGGCGCCCGCCACGGCCTGTGCACGGTGTTCCTGCACCACACCAGCGCCTCCCTCATCCTCTGCGAGAACGCGGACCCGGCGGTGCGCAGGGATCTCGAGGCCTTCTTCGCGCGGCTGGTGAAGGACGGAGACGCCCTGTTCCAGCACGACGCCGAGGGGCCGGACGACATGCCGGCGCACGTGCGCACGGTGCTGACGCAGAACTCGCTGTCCATCCCCGTCCGGGACGGCGCGGCGGCGCTGGGCACGTGGCAGGGAATCTACGTGTGGGAGCACCGGACCTCTCCCCACCGCCGCCGTGTCACCGTGTCCGTGCTGAGCTGAGGGCCTCCCATGCACTTCCAGAACGAACCCGCCTCCTCCGAGCCTACGAGCGCGCGCTGCGCGAAGCACCCCTCGGCCAGTGCCACCACGATCTGCTCCCGCTGCGGCAGCTATGCCTGCACCCAGTGCCAGTACGTCGGCGTGAACGGCCAGGACTACTGCGTCGACTGTTTCCTCCGAGAGGGGCAGGGGCAGGTGCTCGCGGGTCGGGGGGAGCGCTTCATCGCCAACCTGGTGGACCAGTTCATCATCTTCCTGCCCTGGTTCGGCGCGGTCTTCCTCGAGGTCCTGCTCTCCGAAGCAAACGTCGAGCAAGGGGTCCGCTCGGGCCCCATCTCCCTCCTCGGGCTGCTCGGGACGCTCGCCATCGCGGTGTACCAGCTCTACCTCGTGTCCCGGAACGGGCAGACGATTGGCAAGCGCATGATGAAGATCCGCGTGGTCCGCACCGACGGGAGCCGTGTCTCTCTCGGCCGGATCCTGGTGCTGCGCAACCTCATCCCCGGCGGCCTCGGCAGCCTCTGCGGCCTCTTCAGCCTCATCGACGCGCTGCTGATCTTCAACGAGGACCGGCGCTGCGTGCATGACATGCTCGCGGACACCAAGGTGATCAAGGCGTCCTCCGAGAGTGGAGACGTCTGACGCCCTGACGTGAGCCTACTCGCCCGGCCTGCCCTCTCCAGGGGAGGACGGGAGCGCATCCAACCCGTACTTGCGGAGCTTGTCGTGCAGCGTCGCGCGGCCGATGCCCAGCCGCCGAGAAGCCTCGCTGCGGTTGCCCCCGGACAGGCGCAGCGCATCCAGGATGAGCCCTCGCTCGTAGGCCTCCACGCGCTCCTTGAGCCCCAGGCTGGCCGTGCTCTCCACCTCTCGCCCCGGCTCCTCCGGGGTGGGCACCACCGCCACGGGCCTCGCTGTCGGCGAGGAAGACTCCGGGGCCGGAAGCAGCCCCAGGTCCAGCTCTCCCTCACTGGAGAGCGCCACCAGGCTCTCCAGCGTGTTCTCCAGCTCGCGCACGTTGCCCGGCCAGGGCCACGCGAGCAGTCGCTCGAAGAGGCCCGGGGGCACCTTCACCGGCCCCGTGTGGAACCGATCGCTGAAGCGATCCAGGAACATGCGCGCCAGCACGGGGATGTCCTCGGGGCGCTCGCGCAGCGAGGGGACTCGCAGCTGCACCACGTTGAGCCGGTAGTACAGGTCCTCGCGGAACCGCCCCTCCGACGCCAGCTTGCGCAGATCCCGGTGCGTGGCGGCGATGATGCGCACGTCCACCTTCAAGGCCTTGTCCTCCCCCACCGGCCGCACCTCGCCCTCCTGCAGCACGCGCAGCAGCTTGGCCTGCAGCGGCAGCGCCAGCTCGCCGATCTCATCCAGCAGCAGCGTGCCGCCGTCCGCCTCGCGGAACAGCCCCTGGCGCTCCCGGTGCGCGCCCGTGAAGGCGCCCCGCGCGTGGCCGAAGAGCTCCGCCTCCGCCAGCTCCGGCGTGAGCGCGGCGCAGTTGAAGCGCAAGTACGGCCGGCTCGCGCGGGGGGACGCCCTCACCAGCGCCTCCGCCACCCGCTCCTTGCCCGTGCCGCTCTCGCCGGTGATGAGCACCGTCACGTCTCGCGGCCCCGCTCGCTGGACGAGCTGCGCCAGCCGGCTCATCGCCTCCGAGACGAACACCAGCGAGCGAGACAGGTTCAGCTCTCCCGCCAGCCGCTCGTTGTCGCGCCGCAGGCGCACCGCCTCCAGCGCGCGGCCCACCACCGCCAGCAGCTCGTCCACGTCGAAGGGCTTGCGGAAGTAGTCGTACGCTCCCGCCTTCATCGCCTCCACCGCGAAGCGCTCCGAGCCGTGCGCGGTGATGACGATGACCCGCGGCGGATGGGGCAGGCCCTGGAGCCGGCGCACCAGCTCGAGCCCATCCATCCGCGGCATCCGCAGATCGGTGATCACCAGCTCGTAGGCGTGCGTCGCCAGCCGCTCCAGGGCGAGCTCGCCGTCCGCCGCCTCGTCCACCTCCACCCCGGGGATGCTCGCCAGCGTCTCGCGCAGCGTGTAGCGCACGCCCGCGTCATCATCCACCACCAGCACCCGCGGGCTGGCCCCCTCCGCCACGCCCCTAGGCATGAGCCACCTCCTGCACGGCGCCCAGGGTGCCCGCGGGCAGCTCCCGCGGGAGCACCAGCTCCGCCACGCACCCTCCTTGCGGGCTGCCCTCCAGCGTCACCTCGCCGCCGTGCTGCCGCGCCAGCGCGCGCGCCACCGTCAGCCCCACCCCGGAGCCTCGCGCCTTCGTCGTGACGCCCGCCTCGAAGGCGCGCCCGGCCACCTCCGGCGCGAGCCCCGGCCCCTCGTCCCGCATGGACACCCGCGCGTCCCCCGAGGCCGTGGGCTCCACCGTCACCGTCACCCGGCTGCCCGGGGGGCTCGCCTCGAGGGCGTTGTGCAGGAGGTTCATCAGCACCTGCCTCACCTTGCGCGAGTCACACGCCGCCATCACGGGCCCCGCGCCCACCCGCTCCAGCCGCACGCCGCGCTCGCCCGCGAGGCCCTCGTGCAGCACCAGCGCCTCGTCGCACAGCGCCACCAGGTCCACCGCGCTCACCGCCAGCGGCACCAGGGGCCGGGAGAAGTTGAGGAACTCCTCCAGGATGCCCTGCATGCGCCCCACCTCCTTCGTGACGACCTCCAGGCGCTCGGCGGACTGCGGGCGGCCGGGCTCGCGCGCCATGAGCTGGGTGAGCCCCTTCACCGTGGCCAGGGGGTTCTTCAGCTCATGGGCGATCTCCGCGGACAGCGCCTCCAGCTCCCGCGCGTGGGCCCGGTGGGTGGCCAGCAGCTCATCCCGGTGGGCCAGCGCCTCGTCGAGCATGTTGTCGAAGGTGCGCCGCAGCGCTCCGCCCACGAGCGTGGCCGCCACGCACAGCGCCCCCACCACCGCCACGTACGACACGAGCAGGGCGGGCGACGCCGACCCCAGGTAGGGCAGCGCCAGCCCGGGCAGCCCCCCGGAGAGCTGTGCCGCGGACATGGCCGTGAGCGCCCCGAGCTGCGCCAGGAGCAGCCACTTCCGCTGGTGCGGCCGGGAGAAGACGCTGCCGACGAAGGCGAACGCGAGGATGGTCGGCACGAACGGGCTGCTGATGCCTCCCGTCCCCAGCACGAAGCCCTGCTGGAGGAGCAGGCCCACCCAGACGTTGAGCGGGACGCTGCGCGCGGTGAACCCCTCTCGCCGGTAGCGGCGCTCTTCGTAGAGGAAGAACCCTCCCGCGCCAACGACCAGCAGGCCCAGCCACGCGAGCCTCCAGGGCACCGGATCCAGCAGGGCCGCCGCGATCGCTATCAGCGAGAGCGCTGCCACCGCCCTGAGGCGCAGGCGCACCATGCGGCCGAAGATCCGCCCCAGGTGCTTGAGCTGGATGTCGTCGAAGTTGCGCAGCGTCTGCGAGTACACGGCGGCCTCCACTCACCCTCGGGCCCCGTTCATGGCACGCCCGCGCGCCCTCCTTCAATGACGCGCGGCGACACAGTGCGGCCCTTGCGACGCTTCGGGGAAGCCCTGGGGGGACCAGGCTTCGCTGGCGGAGGCGGTGCTGCCAGGCGGAGCGCCGCACGCCGCCTCGACGGACGGCCCGGGCGCGGGTGGGCAGGAAGCGAGGCGCTGAACGGCGAACCGAAGCACAGGAGCAAGCTGAACATGGAGACCCTGCCGTCAATGGCGCACGGGATGTGCCAGGGCCTCTCCACAGCAATGACGGTGCCACCCGTCCGGGCCGCCCTCCTCCCCTGCTCCATGTCCATCTCCTCTCCAAAGAGAGGACGGAGCCGCCGGGATCCCGGACGGGGGTGCCGGATTTCCGGCGGCCGCACGCGTGAACTCCCGACGTCGCCTCCGTGCCTCCCTTGGAGTGATGGCGGCATGTGCCTTGCTGTCTCTCTGCGTGGGCCCCTGCGCAGCCAGCGGAGGCCGGAGGAGGGAGCATGCGCCGCGCCGTCGTGCTGTTCATCGTCCTAGTCGTCGTCCTGGGCATCCTGCTGGGCCTGCGGCTGGTGCGCGATCGCCGAGCGGCGGAAGGGCCCGCGGGCGGCTCGGGCGTGGTGGAGGGGACCGCAGTGGACGTGCGCTCGCGCCTCAACGCGCGCGTGCTCGCGCTGCCGGTGGCGGAGGGCGCTCACGTGGAGAAGGGCGCGCTCCTCGCCACCCTGGACTGCACCGAGCCCGAGGCCGCCCTCGCGGAGGCGGAGGCCCGCGTCGCCATGGCACGCGCTCAGGCCCAGGCCGCGGACGCCGCCGCCCAGGCCTCCCTGCGCACCAGCGAGGCCGTCGCTGCCCAGGCCGCTGGCAGCCAGGCGCAGATCGAGTCGCTCGCCGCGCAGCATGGGCTCGCCGCCCGCCAGGCCGAGCGCCTGGAGCAGATGGGAGACGCGGTCACCGTGGCCGCGCGAGACCAGGCCCGGGCGCAGGCGGAGGCCCTGGCGCAGCAGCTCGCCGCCGCCCGGCACTCGAGCTCCGCCGCGGGCCGCCAGGCGCGCGCCTCTACCGAGCAGGAGCGCGCCAGCCGCGAGCAGGCCCTGGCCTCCACCCAGGCCATCCAGGCCGCCGAAGCCTCCCTGCGACGCACGCGGGTGTCCGTCTCCGAGTGCGAGCTGCGCGCGCCCCTGGCGGGCACCGTGGAGACGCTCGCGCTGGACGTGGGCGAGCTGGCCATGCCCGGCGCCGTGATCGCCCGGCTGGTGGACACGCGCAACCCCCGCGCCACCTTCTACCTGCCGAACGCGGAGCTGGCCGCCGCTCGCCCGGGGGTGGCGGCCACGGTGCGCGCGGACGCGTACCCCGAGCGCACCTTCTCCGCCCGCGTCACCACCGTGGCGTACGAGGCCGAGTTCACCCCCCGCAACGTGCAGACGCGCACGGACCGCGACCGGCTCGTCTACCCGGTGGAGATCCGCATCGAGGATCCCGAGGGGCTGCTGCGGCCCGGCATGCCCGTGGACATCACCCTCGAGCCCGGCGCGGAGGCCGTGGCGGAGCGACGGCCATGAGCACGCCCGAGATGGAGCGAGGCGCCGAGCCGGAGGTGGACTTGGAGCTGTCCGGCGTGCGCCGCGCCTTTGGCGCCACCCAGGCCCTGCGGGGCGTGTCGCTGGCCGTGCGTCGCGGCGAGGTGTACGGGCTGGTGGGGCCGGACGGCGCGGGGAAGACGACGGCCATCCGCATGCTGGCGGGGCTGATGCGCCCGGACGAGGGCAGCGTGCGGGTGCTGGGGGCGGACCCGGCGCACCCGCGCACCCCGGTGCGCGAGCAGCTCGGGCTGGTGCCCCAGCGCAACAGCCTCTATGGCGACCTGAGCGTGGACGAGAACCTGCGCTTCTTCTCGCGCCTGTTCGGCCTGTCCGCCTCGGACTTCACCACCCGGCGGGAGCGGCTGCTCTCCATCACCCGGCTGGAGCGCTTCACGGACCGGCGGGCGGACGCGCTCTCCGGCGGCATGTACAAGAAGCTGGCGCTGGCGTGCGCGCTGCTGCACCGGCCGCGCGTGCTGCTGCTGGACGAGCCCACCAACGGGGTGGATCCGGTGAGCCGCCGCGAGCTGTGGGAGCTGCTCTACGGGCTGGTGCACGAGGGCATGACGCTGCTGGTCTCCACGCCGTACATGGACGAGGCGTCCCGCTGCCACCGCGTGGGCCTGCTGTACGCGGGAGAGCTCATCGCCGAGGGCGCGCCGCGCGAGCTGGCGCGGGCCCACGGCCTGGCGGCCAGCAACTTCGAGGCGGTCTTCCTCGAGCTCATCCGCGGGAGGGCCGCATGAGCGCCATCGAGGTAGAGCACCTGTCGCGCCGCTTCGGCGCCTTCACCGCGGTGGACGACGTGAGCTTCTCCGTGGGGGCTGGGGAGATCTTCGGCTACCTGGGCGCCAATGGGGCCGGCAAGTCGACCACCATCCGCATGCTGTGCGGCCTGCTCGCGCCCTCGGAGGGGCACGCGCGGGTGGCCGGCTTCGACGTGGCGCGCGAGCCCGAGCGCGTCAAGAGCGGCATCGGCTACATGTCCCAGCGCTTCTCGCTCTACCTGGATCTGAGCGTGCGGGACAACCTGGAGTTCTTCGCCTCGGCGTACGGGGCCTACGGGGCCTCGCTGCAAGCGCGCATCGACGAGCTGCTGGAGCGCATGCAGCTGGTCGCCGTGCGGGACGAGGTGACGGGGAGGCTGCCGGGCGGCATCCAGCAGCGCGTGGCGCTGGCGAGCGCGGTGCTGCACCGCCCGCGCATCGTCTTCCTGGACGAGCCCACCGCAGGGGTGGATCCGCTGCAGCGGCGCTCCTTCTGGCAGCTCATCCGCGAGCTGTCCGCGCAGGGCACCACCGTCTTCGTCACCACCCACTACATGGACGAGGCCGAGTACTGCGCGCGCATCGGCATCATGGTGGACGGGCGGCTGGTGGCGCTGGACACGCCCCAGGGGCTCAAGCGGACGCACGCGCCGGGGCGGGTGCTGGAGGTGCGAGGCCCGGGGCTGTCGCGGGCGCTCGAGGGCCTGCGCGCCGAGCCGGGCGTGCTGGACGTGAGCCGCTTCGGCGCGGGCGCCACCGTGCGGGTGGACCCGGAGCGCCTGCCGGCGGAGGCGCTCGGGCGGCTGCTGCGCGCGCGCGGGGTGGAGCCGCTGGAGCTGGAGGAGACCGAGCCCACGCTGGACGACGTCTTCCTGGCCCTCACCTCCGCCGCGGGCAGGGAGGAGTAACGCGCCATGGCCGCCTCCGCCCTCCGCCGCACGCTGGGACGCACGCTGGCCATGGCGGCCAAGGAGGTGCAGCACATCCGCCGGGACCTCCGCACGCTGTACCTCGCCCTGGCGATGCCGGTGCTGATGCTGGTGCTCTTCGGCTTCGGCATCAGCTTCGACGTGGACCACCTGGAGCTGGCGGTGGTGGACCAGGACCGGAGCACGGCCTCGCGAGAGCTGGTGCGCCACTTCACCGCGGCCCAGGAGTTCACCGTCGTCCAGGAGGGCACCTCCCCCGAGGAGGCGCTGGCGGCGCTGCGGCGCGGGCAGGCGGTGGCGGTGCTCGTGGTGCCCCAGGGCTTCTCCCGGGACGTGGCGCGCGGGGGCGCTCAGCTGCAGCTCCTGGTGGACGGAGCGGACGGCAACACCGCCAGCCAGGCGCTCGCCAAGGCCCAGGCCCTGGTGGAGGTGGCCTCCCGGCGGCTCGGGCCAGCGGGGCTGTCGCCGCGGGCCCCACCGCTGGAGGTACGGGTGCGCACGCTGTTCAACCCGACGGGGCGCTCGGCGCTGTTCCTGGTGCCGGGGCTGGCGTCCTACCTGCTGGCCATGGTGGCGGTGCTCATCACGGCCCTCACGGTGGCGCGCGAGTGGGAGCGCGGCTCCATGGAGCAGCTCTTCGCCACGCCGGTGGGGCGGGTGGAGATCGTCGTGGGCAAGCTGCTCCCGTACCTGGCCATCGGCCTGCTGCAGGTGTTGCTGGTGCTCACGGTGGGGGCGTGGGTGTTCGGCGTGCCGGTGCGCGGCAACCTGGGAACGCTGGGGCTGGGCGCCCTGCTGTTCCTCATCGGCATGCTGGGCCAGGGGCTGCTCATCTCCGTGGTGACGCGCAACCAGGTGGTGGCCACGCAGGTGGCGACCATGACGTCCCTGCTGCCCTCCCTGCTGCTGTCGGGCTTCATCTTCCCCATCGAGAACCTGCCGCTGCCGCTGCGGCTGCTCAGCACGCTGATCCCCGCGCGCTACTTCGTGGACACGCTGCGCGGGGTGCTGCTGCGGGGCAATGGCTTCGCCGAGCTGTGGCCGCAGCTGGTGGCGCTCACCCTCTTCGCGGCGCTGATGCTGGCGGTCGCCATGGGGCGCTTCCGGCGCCGGCTGGATTGAGAGGAGGAGGCTCCACATGCACCCGCTCCTGGTGCAGTACCGCGCGGTGGTGGTGAAGGAGGTGAGGCAGACGATGCGCGACAAGCGCGTGCTGGCCCTGCTCACCGTGGCGCCCCTGGTGCAGCTCTTCGTCCTGGGCTTCGCCGTCAACTTCGACGTGCGCCACGTGCCCACGGCCGTGGTGGATCGGGACCGCACGCAGGAGAGCCGGGCGCACGCGCGCAGCCTGCTCGCGGGGGACACGCTGGACCTGGAGACGGAGGTGGGAGACGAGCGCGCCGCCGAGCAGCTCCTGGAGCACGGGGACGCGGCGGTGGCGCTGGTGTTGCCTCCGGACTTCCAGCGGGACTTGCTGCGCGGCGAGGGCGCACAGGTGCAGGCCCTGGTGGACGGCTCGGATCCGGTGCGCTCGGCGACGGCCGTGGACGCCGTGGCCCGGCACGCGGCGCTCCGGGCGATGCAGCGCCTGCGACAGCAGGCCGAGGCACGCGGGGAGGTGCCGCCTCGGCCGGGGGTGGAGCTGGCGCCGCGCGTGCTCTACAACCCGACGCTGTCCACGGCCGTGTACGTGGTGCCCGGCATCATGGCGATGCTGCTGCTGATCGTCACCACGGTGACGATGGCGATGGGCCTGGCCCGCGAGCGCGAGAGCGGCACGCTGGAGCAGCTCCAGGTGACGCCGCTGCGGCCGGGGGTGCTGATGGTGGGCAAGGTGACGCCGTTCGTGCTGGTGGGGCTGGTGGACGTGGGGCTGGCGCTCGCGGTGGGGGCGTGGGTGTTCGAGGTACCGCTGCGCGGCAGCCTGGCCCTGGTGACGGGGGCGACGCTGCTCTACGTCATGTCCACGCTGGGCGTGGGGCTGCTCATCGCGACGCTGAGCCGCACCCAGCAGCAGGCCTTCGTGGGGGGCTTCCTCTTCATGCTGCCGGCGGTGCTGCTGTCCGGGGTGCTCACGCCGCTGCGCGCCATGCCGGACTGGCTGGCGTGGCTCACCTGGCTCAACCCGGTGCGCTACTACGTGGAGGTGCTGCGCGGCGTGCTGATCAAGGACGCGGGGCTCGCGGACGTGTGGCGCCAGGTGCTGCTATTGGCACTCTTCGGCGCGGGGGTGTTGGCGGTGGCCTCGCGGCGCTTCCACAAGACCACGGGGTGAGGCAGCGGGTTCGATTCCCGCCGCCTCCACGGACTCCGAGGCACGCCAGAGCCGCAGAGGCCACCCACGAGGTACCATGGCTCAGGCGCGTGGAGA